>JBFIJN010000077.1:0-22418 GCA_041600735.1 Nannocystaceae bacterium | reverse complement strand
GTCGAGCTCGACGACGATGCCCTCGGAGGTCGGCCCCGGCACCAGCGCGAACGCGTTGCGCACGTACTTCGCAAACACCTCCGGTGAGAGCACCGGCTCGCCCTCGACCTGCAGCACCTGGTACACGCGCAGGCGGCAGCCGACCCGCAGCCGCGCCGGCGAGAACGCGCCCCGCAGCCACCCGTCGCGGCTCGACAGCGCAGCCAGGCGCGGGCGCGGCTCGCAGCCCCCGGTGCCCACGCCGTACTCGTCGACCACGCAGAAGCGATCTTCGTCGGCAAAGCTGCTCTGCACGGTGGGGCCTACGTAGTCGACCCGCCCGAGGAACGTGATCTGCTGGTCGGGGCCCAGCACCAGCCGCCCCGGCGCGCTCGGCAGCTTGAGCTCGATGTTCGCCTCGGTCTCGTTGACCACCGTGGTCACGCAGTTGGGCAGCAGCACGCCCAGCAAGCACGCGCCCAGCAGGCACGCGCCGAGCGTGCGGCCGAGCAGGTAGCCCATGCCCCAGAACGGCAGGCCGTGCACCCGTAGCTCGTCGGTGACCGTGTGCACGGCCTTGACCGCGATCGCCATGAGCGTGAGGCCGCCGAGCCCGGTGACCGCGTGCGAGTACGA
Organism: Nannocystaceae bacterium; assembly: GCA_041600735.1. Taxonomy (GTDB): domain Bacteria; phylum Myxococcota_A; class Polyangia; order Nannocystales; family Nannocystaceae; genus Paraliomyxa. Next base: position 21,803 of record JBFIJN010000077.1, on the reverse strand, counting down.
GAGGTTGAGGTGGAGGGTGGAGAGCATGGCCGCGCCGCGCCACGCGAGGGTGACCAGCGCCGCGACCAAGAAGCTCAGCGCCAGCGCGGCCGAGGGCTGGGTCACGAGGCGAATGCTGGCCGCGCGCGGCGGGTCGCACACGTCCTCGGCCCCGTTCTCCACCACGAAGCGCACTCGTCGCGAGAAGAAGCGGCCCGCTTCGATCGAGATCGTGCCCGTCCACGCGAGCTCGCCCTCGACGCGGGTGAGCACGCCATAGCCGCGCGTGACCGGTACCCCGATGAAGCGCGTGGTTCGATGGTGATAGACGATGTCGCGGACCGGATCGAGCAGCGGGTGCTCGAGCTCGGTCCAGCGCAGCCTCACGCGCAGGCGCGAGCGCCCCGCACACACACGCCAGCGCTTGCCATCATCGAGCTCGGCCTGCAGTGGCACCTAGCGGCCCTCCATCTGCGCGTGCGGTGCGATCATCCGAGCTCACAGTCGCTTCAGATTCTGGCGGTACTCGGGCTCGAGCGGGGTGCCCTTCACCAGCTCGATCGCGCGCTCGTACTCCCGCCGCGCGCGATCCTTGAGGCCGTAGCGCAGCAGCGAGTGGCCGAGGATCTCGTGGGCCCGATGGTTGGCGTCATCGAGCTCGATCGCCTTCTGCGCGCTCTCGCGGGCCGCAGCGGCCTCGCCCGCCCCGAGCTCGGTTCGCGCCCGCAGCATCCACGCCTTGGTGTGGTACCCGAGCCGATCGGTGAGCTGCTTGGAGATCACCAGCGCGGTGCGCTCCTTGCCGAGGCGCAGCCACAGCCGCATCGCCAGGTCGGCGACCTCGAGCAGCTCGGTCGGCGGGCGGTGCTCGGCCTGCATCGCCAGCCACGCCCGGCGAGCCCGCGGCGCGGCCAGCCGGCGCTTGCCCGCGCGCGACTCGAGCTCCGCCCACGCCCACAAGAAGCGGCCGTCTTGGTTCTGACCATCGACCGCGGCCAGGCCCTTGCGGATCGCCGACTCGGCCGCCTTGCGATCGAATTGCTCGAGCAGGCTACGCGCGTACAGGACCCGTGCCTCGACGTCCTTGGGATCTTGCGCCAGCAGTCCGAGCAGCGCCGCCTGTGCCTTGGCCACGCGCCCCTTCTTGCCGCTGTCGAGATCGATGCGCGCGCGCAGGCGTGCAACCTCCGCGGGCGGGGCCCCGCGCTCGAGCGCCTTGGCCAGCAGCGGCTCTGGATCGAAGGCCTCGCCCGCCTCGGCCCGCAGCTGCACGAGCCCAAGCGGCACCGCGTGGCCGACCCCCGGCTCGTCGAGCACGGCCTCCATCTCCGTCCGCGCCCGCCGGGAGAAGCCGATCTCGAACAAGTACAGCGCCAGGGCCTCGCGATAGCGCGGCAGGTTGGGATTGGCCGCCGCCGCTTGCTCGTAGAGCGGCAAGCCCTCGAGCTCGGCCTTCGGATCCCGCCCGCGCTGACCGTCCCACAGCTGGGCCAGCAGCAGCGTGGCCTCGGCGGGATGCGGCTCGCGCTCGACCGCGCGGCGCAGCGCCTTGCGAGCGGCCGCCACGTTGGCCACGCCTTCTGGCGTGCCCGGGGCCGCGTCTTGCAGCAAGTAAGCCTCGCCGAGCCCCGTCCACGCTCGTGGCGCGCGAGCTTCTTCGCGAGCCAGCGCCTCGAGCTTGCGCAGCGCGACCTTCTTCTGGCCGGCGTCGCCCTCGCGCAGCTCCACGCGAGCCCGCGCCACCTCGATCTCCATGCGTCCGGGCAAGAGCTTCTCGGTGCGATCGATCCACGCCGTCGCTTCGGCGAAGCGGCCCTGCTCGACCAGCGCCAGCGCTTGCAGGTAACCGACCCACGGATCGGATTGCGGCAGCGCGGCCAGCCGCCGCAGCGCCTCCATCACGTCGCCCCCCACCAGCACCGCCCAGGCGCGATAGATGTCGCCCTCGGCCTGCGGCAGCGTGGTCGCATCGACCCATGCATCGATGCGCGAGGCGTCCCCCGCCTCGAGCGCGGACTGGATCGCCAAGCGTCGCGACAGGCGATCCCAGGCCGGCAGCCCCTCCCACGCGAGATCGAGCATCGCCAGCCCCTCCGCGGCCTCCCCGCTGTGCACGTGCACCACTGCGCGCGCGAGCCGAGCGTGGGCGCGGTCGTGCGGGCTCATGCTCACCCCCGGCGTCTCGAGCAGCTGCTCGGAGACGCTCGCGACCCCCGACAGCGCCTGACGCAGGTAGGCGTTGTAGAGCGCCTCGTCGGCCGCCAGCCCCATGTGCGTGCGACCCTGCTCGCGTGCCGCCTGCAGCTCGCTCAGCGCCAGCTCCGTCTTGCCGCCCACGAGGTGGATCAGGGCCAGCACCCGCCGCGGAGCCACCTGAGCGGGTGCGCGGTCGAGCTGAGCTCGAAGCCCGCTCGCGGCCGCCTCGAGCGCAGCCGGGTCGTCGGGTTCCCTCGCGACCGCGAGCATGCCGGCGAGCCACGCCCGCTCGCTGACCACGAACGGCGTCGGCTCGTGCTCACCGTCGGCCGCGGTGTCGGCCGCGAGACTCGCCGCCGCCGCGTCGAGCTCACCGCTGGCGAACTCCAGCAGCCCGCGTGCCAGCGCAGCACCCGGTGGGTTGCCGGAGATCGCGGCCACGGCCTCGCGCGCGGCCTCGTCGCCCTCGCCCAGCTCGGCCCGCCGATGCGCCAGCACCAGCGCGCGCGCGACCAGAGTGCGTGGATCGTCGGCCGCAGCCCCGTCGAGGCTGTCCTGCAGCGCCTTGATCGCCTTGTCGGTCTCGCTGGGCGTGCCCTTCACGAAGTGCGTGTAGGCGACCTCCAGCGCGTCGGCTCGTGCCCGACGATCGAAGAACATCTTCACCGCCACGCCGATGAGGAGCAGCGCGACCGCCAGCGCGATCAGCTGCGCCGCCCGCTTGAGCGTGCGCCGCCGCTGCTGGCGATGGATGTCCTCGATGAGGTCGCCGCTGCCGCTGGCTACGCGCAGACCCGAGAATCCCGGTCGGTCGCCGCGTCCACGCTGCATTGCGTGCAAATGTACGATGCTTCGCGTGGCCAGGACTACGGGCCGTCGGCGTCACGAGCGTTAGCGCGCGTCCGCGGCCACGGGCCCGTGGAGGGCGGCCGGGGCCCGCGCCCCCGTCGGCCCGCCGGCACGATCCATGGCAGCGCTGCGCTTGCGCGCCTCACGAGCCCGACGCCGCTTGGTCTTGTCGTCCTCGCCGATCGAGTACGCCTTGCGGTAGGCCTCGACACCGGGGAGATAGGGGTGCGGATCCTCTCCCGGCTCGGCGAAGATCGCCAGCGGAGCGCCGCCCGAGCGCCGCTCGTCGACCAGCACGAATTGGCCCTCGTGCCACTGCCACAGCTGGTCGACCGCCGTCGTCTCCACGATCAAGCGCCGGTCGGTGTGCCACGAGATCTCCGCCCGCGAGGCCGCGATCCCCGTCTCCTTGTCGAGGTCCAGCCGCGTGAGCTCGTAGTCCACGATCACCAGCGCCTTCCCGATGTCGTCGTGGAGGGCCAAGAATCCGGGCTGAGCGATGCGCGGCACGTAGTCGGCCGCGCGATCGTAGTCGCTCCAGCGCAGCGAGCGGTTGTACGCCGAGGTCGCGTCGCGAAGCTTCTCCTGCATGCCGTCACCGGTCGCACAGGCTGGAGCGACGCAGAGCAACACGAGCGCGAGGCGAAGGCGCGGGGCGGGCACGGTACGAGCCATGGCTCGCACGCTAGGGCGCCCAAGCCAGCCACACCAAATTCTCGGCGAAACGACCCCGTCTAGCCGCCGCGACGCCCGCGGACGATGCGGGGGTGACCGGCGTAGTCCTTGCGCACCACCACGTCGACCATGCCGTGCTGCACGAGCAGCGCCGGCACCGACTCGCCTTGGTCGTAGCCGATCTCGAGGTACAGCGCGCCGCCGGGCGCGAGCCGAGCCGGAGCCGCCGCGGCAAGCCGGCGAATGACGTCGAGCCCATCGTACCCGCCGTCGAGCGCCAGCCGGGGCTCGAAGCGCTGCACGTCGGGGGCCAGCGTGCGCCACACGGGCTCGCGCACGTACGGCAGGTTGGCCGTGATCACGGCCCAGCCGCCCTCGGGCGTGGGCACGTCGGCCAGCAGATCGGAGCGCAGCATCGGCACGTCGAGGCCCAACCGCAGCGCATTGTCGCGGGCCACCGCCAGCGCATCCTCGCTCACGTCGGAGCCCGTCACGCGCAAGCTGGGGCGCGCATGCTTGAGCGCCAGCGCGATCGCTCCCGAGCCGGTGCCCACGTCGAGCACCGTGCGATCGTCGGGCGGCTGAGTCGGGGCCGCGATCTCCTCCGCGGGGCTGGCGTCACTCGTCGACTCGTTCGCCGCGGGCTCGCTCGCCGCGGCCTCGCTCGCCACGGGCTCACGTGGCTCGGCGCCCGGCTCGATCCACTCGGGCTCATCCCAGCCCGGGCCGACCGCCGCCTCATCGGACGCAAGCGGGACCTCCTCGACCCAGGGCGGCTCGAGCCGCGGCCCCGTGAGATCCTCGAGCACCCAGTCGACCAAGTGCTCGGTCTCCGGCCGTGGGATCAGCACACGACGGTCCACCTCGAGCTCGAGCCCCAGCGCGTGGAAGCCCCGCTTGCCCTCGATGTACGCCACCGGCTCCCGCGCCAGGCGGCGCTTGACGAGATCGCGGAAGCGCGCCCGCTCGCGCGCCTCGACGACCTTGTCGTGCTCGAGGTAGAGGCTCATGCGCGAGCACCCGAGCGCGAACGACAGCAGGCGCTCGGCATCGACCCGCGGCGACTCGACCCCCACCGCCTCGAAGCGCTCTGCCGTCCACCCAAGCAGGCGCCGCACGGTCCACGGGTCTTCGGTCTCGGAAGGGGGAGCGGACATCGACCGGGGGGTTCTGCCACATCTCGCGGCCCGATTCACGCGCGGGCCCAACGGCCCGGCGTGACGTTCCGGGTCACCCCGCGGGCGATTGCCGGCCTATGCGCACCCCGAGGGCGCTAGCGGCACGCGAGGTGAACATCGACCACCGTCCCCACCGCGAGGCTCCCCTGCGGCGTGCGGTACTCGAACGAGGTGCGCTCGTACCCGCAGTTGCCCCGACGATCGCACTCCGCCCTGCGCTCGAACCCGAGATCGATCGACACGAGCGTGGTCTCCCGCAGCGGGCGCAGCTCGGCGTAGGCACCGATGCGGTCCTCGTCGAGGTCGCTCCACAGCAAGAGCTCGCCGAAGCGCTCGTCGGCGGGCGTGATCTTGCCATCGTGATCGCTATCGAGCTCGGCGAGCGCCGCGAAGCCGTGCGGCGCATGCCCGCCCGCTGACATCTTGGTCGCGCTGCCGAACAGCTCGCTCCCGCTGCGAATGAAGCCATCGCCGTCGCGGTCGATGGCCAACCAGGGGGCCGTCGGCCAGTCGGTGCTCATGCACGAGCCGTCGTGCGACAGATCGAACGAAGCCGCGATCGCCGGCATCAGCTCGAGCGGCGCGCCGCCGAAGTCGACCACGAGCGGGGTGTCGCAGCCCTCCTCGCTCCACGAGTATCGACGCAGCGCCTCGCCGTCCCAGTAGCAGATCTCGCCCACGCAGCCCATGTCGATGCCCTCGCCGGGCTCGCACTCGGGGGGCTCGGTCGAGCACTCCGTATGCAGCTCCTCGCCATTCTCGATGATGCAGAAGCTCCTCCCTTCCTCGCCGTCGGCCGTGGTGCAGGCGTCACCACCCCACGCGTTCACATCGCACGGGACCGCCGCGTCGGGCTTGGGCTCGGGCTGGGGCGCCGGGGGCTCGGGCTCGGGCTCGGACTCGGGCTCGGACTCGGACTCGGGCTCGCCTTGCTCCGCTGGATCTTCGTCGGGTGCTCCCATCTCGCCCGAGTCGTCTGGGGTCTCGACTTCCGGATCGCATCCGCCGAGCAAGAGGGAGGAGGGAAGGACCACCAGTGCGCAAGCCGAGTGAAGCCAAGTCATGCCGCGTTCCTGTGCACATGGGATGCCAGGCGCGGGAGCGCTGCGGTTCGGGCTCGTAGACCCCTCCAAGGGCCTCACGAGCGTGACATTGCTGTCACCCTAGGGCTTGCGTGCCCGGATCGGCGGCCAACCACCGCTCGATCGCCGCATCATCCGGCGGCTCACCTTCGAACACGGCGACGATCGCCCCGCGTGCATCGATCAACACCACCGTGGGCAGCACCGCGAGCTGCAAGCGAGCCGCGAGCGCTCCTTGTGGATCCCACCCGAGCACGAACGGCGGCGGGTCGTCGGTCCAGCTCGCCGGCAGCGCGCTGGCCTCCGCATCCAGGGCCACCGACACCACCGCGAGCGCATCCTCGCGACGATCGACGAGCGCGCGCCAGCGCGCCTGCGCCTGCTCGCGCCCCGGCGAGCCCGCGTCGCTCAGCTCGAGCAGCACCGGCTGCCCGCGCAGCTCCGCCAGCGCCTGCGTTCCGCCCCCCACGAGCGGCACGGCCACGTCGAGCAGCTCCCCCACCCGCCCCACGAGCCCCGAGGGTGCGCGCCCGCTTCCGGGCGCTCGAGTGCCGCCACCCTCGGGGGCCTCGCGCGCAGCCGGACCGCACGCGAGCAGCGTGGCCACCACGCCCACGAGCGCCCTCGAGCTCATGCGCCGTGCACCGCCGCGACCAGCCGCGCCACCGCCTCGGGGTCGGTGTGCTGCGAGATCCCGTGCCCCAGGTTGAACACGTGGGCCCGCGCGCGCCGCCCCTGCTCGACGATCGCCCGCGCGCGCTGCTCGAGCTGCTCGGGCGGCGCGAACAAGGCGATGGGATCGAGGTTGCCCTGCACCACCTTGTCGGTCCCCACCGCATCGATGGCTCGCCCCAGCTCGATGCTCCAGTCCACGCCGAGCACGTCGGCGCCGAGATCCTTCACCTGCTCGAGCAGGCTGGCGTTGCCGCGCACGAACAAGATCACGGGCACGCCGTGCCCCTTGGCCTCGCTGACGAGCCGCGCCACGTGGGGCAGCACGTGCACGCGATAGTCCTCGGGGGTGAGCGCCGCGCCCCAGCTCTCGAAGATCTGCAGCGCATCGACCCCCGCTCGCACCTGCCCCGCGAGGTAGTCCACGAGCACCGTGGTGATCGACTCCAGCAGGTTGCCGAACAACGCGGGCTCGGTGAAGGCCATCTTCTTGGTGTGCAGGAACTCCTTGCTCCCGCTGCCTTCCACCATGTAGCTCGCGGTGGTGAACGGCGCGCCACAGAACCCGATGAGCGGGACGCGATCGGCGAGCTCCTTCTTGCAGGCCCGCACGGCGTCGTACACATAGCCCAGGTGATCGTCGGCGTGCCCAAAGCGCAGGCGCGCCACGTCGGCCGTGGTGCGCACCGGCTCCGCCACGACGGGCGCGGGATCGAAGGCCACCTCGACGCCCATCGCATCGAACACGGTGAGGATGTCGCTGAACAGGATCGCTGCGTCGAGGCCAAAGCGATCGATGGGCTGACGAGTGACCTCCGCGCAGAGCTCTGGGCTGCGGCACAGCGCCTCGAACGAGACCTTGGCCCGCACCGCGCGGTACTCCGGCAAGTAGCGCCCCGCCTGTCGCATCACCCAGATCGGCGTGCGGGCGGGCCGGCGGCCCCAACAGGCGTCGATGAAGGCGGTGTTGGCCAGCGGCATCGTGCGGACTATAGCCCGACCTCCCGCCCGTGGGTCAGGTCGGCTGCTATCCTCCGACGACATGCGCTCCTCGACCCCGACGAGCCGCGACGCACGGCGTCTCCGCCATGGTCGCAGGAACAGGTGGTGGGCGCTGCCCCTCATCCTCGCGGGTGCCGTGCTGGGCGTGGCCGTGGGGTCGGCGTGCACCCTCACCCTCGACCGCACCGTCATCTGCGGCGACGGCTTCACCGACGAGGAAGCGGGCGAGGAGTGCGACCCGGGCGACATCGACAGCTACATCAACGAGTGCGTGGACACGAGCCGCCCCGACGGCGAGGCCGCCTGCAACCCCTACTCGTGCAAGATCATCAAGACGCTCGAGCAGTGCGCGGTGTGTGGCGATGGCCGCGTGGACCCGAGCCTCGGCGAGCAGTGCGATGGCGACGAGCTCAACGGGGCCGCGTGCCCCGGTGGGGTGGGCACGCTGCAGTGCAGCACGGGGTGCCGCTTCGACGTCAGCGCGTGCCTTCCGTGCGGCAACGGCACGCTCGACCCGGGCGAGGAGTGCGATCCTCGGATCGACCACGGTGAGCTCACCACGCGACCGCCATGCGAAGGCCTCGCGGCTCCCAACCCCAACCTCCCCTACACGGCCGGGCAGACCGGGGCATGCCGCGATGACTGCCGCTGGGATCGCCGCGGGTGCAACTACTGCGGCAATGGGCGGCTCGACGACGAGAACACCGCCATCGACATCGACGGAACCACTCTAGCGCGCTCCGAGTGGTGTGACGGCAAGCTCCTCGATCCGGGGGCGCTCGACGCTGCGCTCGCCAACTCGGCGTGCACGATGGCCGACGACGACCTGCGGCCCGTGGTGGTGTGCGAGCCCGATTGCCTCGGCTTCGCGCTGGTCGAGCCGCAGTCTTGCTGCTTGCGATCGGGGGCGAGCTGCCCGAGCGAGGACTCGATGGTGAGGTGCTGCTTCGAAGTCGACCATGCCGACGACGATCCCCCCACCACCCTCGAGCCGTGCGTGCAGCTGCTGACCCCGCAGCGGCTGCCGATCGAGGCCTGTCGCTAGAACCAGCTGAAGCGCAGCCCCACGAGCACGGCCTGGCGCGGGAAGCTGTCACCCGGCACGAAGCGCGCATCGTAGGTGAAGCCCGCGCCCAGCGCTGCGGTGGAGTTGAGGAAGAACTCGTAGCCGAGGCCGAGCGAGCCGCCAACGCCGACGGTCATGCCCTTCACCTCGTCGAACGAGCGCACGGGGTCGCGCTTGGGCACCGCCGCGACCCCGAGCCCGCTGCGCAGGTAGAAGCCCCGCCACACGTAGCCGGTCGCCTCGATGTCGCCGCCGAACGCCACGCCCACGCTGCGCTGCAGATACGGAGTGAGGTGCAGGTCGGCCCCGATGGTGAGGCGCTTGGTCACCCCGCCGCCGATGGCAAAGTCGAGGCGCGTGGCCGGGATGAAGTCGTCGTACCAAAAGAAAGTGCCACCAAAGCCGACCCCCGCGCCCACGTAGAGGCCTCGACGATCACGTGCACCCTCGACCTCCAGGCCACGCTGGCCCGAGACCGCGGCCTCGGCTTGCGCGGGCGCGGCCAGCCACGTGGCGGCCCCCGCCGTACACAACAGAGTGGCCCCGAGGAGCGTCGAGCCGCGGCGCTGGCGACGACGGGCTCGAGTGCAAGTGGGCGCGATGGACGAGGGCATGGAATCCATGATGGCACACGGCTCTAGCGAAGGGTGGTGATGTCGACCACGCCGAAGCCCCCTTCACGGACCTCGAGCTCGGTGGTGTGGCGCTCCTTGCCACCGGGCCCGAACACCGTCACCTCGACGGTATGGGCCCCTGCGGGCACTACCGCCCGGCCGATGTGGATCTTCTCGGGCAGCGTGGACCAGCTGCGCGTATCGGGTCGATCGAGGGCGACCATGGTGCCCTCGATCGCGGCGGCGGCGAGGAACCCCACCAAGCCCGCGGCGCCCGAGTCCTTCGCGGCCGCGTTGCCTCCCGCGCGCGCCCCCTCGGCGGCCGCCGCTCGCACGATCATGCGCGAGAGCGCGGCGCCGATGATCTTGGGCTTGATCTCCTCGTACTCGGCAATGATCTCGACGCCGAGGTTGGAGGCTTCATCCATGGGGACCAGCTTGCCGTCGATGCGGAGCTCGGCGTCGACGAATAGATTGCGCGGCCGCGCGAGCTCCGGATACACGACGACCTTGAACATCCCGTATTCGAGCAAGGTGGTGTTGCCCGTCACATAGGCGCCCGCCAGGCCGATCGCAGCGCCGATCGGGATGCGCTCGGGCACCTTGTAGGGCACGCGACCGGTCTTGGCGACGACCAGGATCTCGCAGCCAACCCCGCGCCCGGGCGCGGTCCAGGCGTTGATCCGCGGCGGTAGGCTGCCCAGCTCACCGACGGGCGGGACCGCGGGCTTCGCCGCCTCGGGTCGCTGCACGGGGGGCGCCGCGGCGGGCGGGGCGGCCTCGGGCGTCGGCGTCGGCCCAGTCGTCGGTCCAGTCGTGGGTCCGGTCGTCGGTCCGGTCGTCGGCGGCTCGACCGCCGCGGGAGGAACCGCTTCACCCGGAGCATCGGCGGCCGGCCTCGGCACGCGCGGCGCGTCGCTCGGCAGGTAGTCGGAGATTCGCTCGCCGCGATAGCTTCCGCGCTCGGCCAGCCTCGCGATCGGCTCGGTGAGGCTGCCAAAGTCGCGCTCTTGCAGGGCCTCGTCGTAGTAGCGCAGCGCCTCGTCGGCGTTGCCGAGGCGCTCGTGCACGAAGCCTGCGAGGTACGAGCCAAACGCCCCGTGCTCGTGGTCGGGATCGTAGTCGCGCAGGTAGGTGCGCATCACCGTGAAGCGCTTGGCCTCGACCTTGGCGCCCGCGAGATCGCCCTGCACCAAGTAGTTGAGCAGGTTCATGGCGTTGAGCGCCAGCTTCTCCGTGGGCGAAGTCTTGTACTTGGTGGCACTGTCGCTATAGATGTACTTCCCCAGCTGACCGGCCCCGTCGCGCGCGATGTCGAGCAGCTCGAGCTCCTTCTCGGCGGCGGTGAAGCCCTTGGCGCTGCTCTCGTACTGTCGCGCCGCCTGCAGCACCATCGCGCGCTCGAGCACGACGAGCGCGAAGTTCTTCTTCCACTCGTCGGGCAGCTCGTCGCCCTCGCGAACCTTGAGGATCTTGTTGTACTGCTTGATGCTCTCGGCGTGATCGCCCCGCTCGAGCGCGGCGCGGGCGGCCTCGGTCTTGTCCGAGTAGGTAGCGCACGCCAAGCCGGCCGCGCCCGAGACCAGAACGGCGGCGACCGTCAGGCGGCCGGCCGCGCGCTGCAGGAGCCCACGTGCCATGGTCTTGCTCGAGCGCCTCAGCGCACGATGCCCTTGGTGCGCTCGGACTTGATCTGGAACTTGGTCAGGCTGGTCTCGACCTCGATCACCTGCAAGAACAGCGAGTACTGGACGCGGCGCTCCTTGTTGATGCGCTCGTCGACCGCCTGCAGCTTGCCGGTGAGGAAGTAGCGGGCTCCCGTCTGGCGCCCGATCTCCGCGGCCAGGGTGGGATCGAAGTCGCCGCCCTGCTGGAAGTTGGCCTCGGCCATCATCTCGGCCTGGCGCTCGCGACTCACCACGCTCACCACGCCGCTGTTGACGAGCTCGGTCTCCATGTCGGAGAGCAGCGTCAGCATCTGGTCGTCGAGGTGCTCGGTGGTGTCGTTCTTGATCGGCCAGATCGCGACCACGGGGGGCTGGCCCGAGGCCCGCCACTGAGCCCACAGCGGCGACCCGACGAGCGCAGCCATGTTCTTCTGCATGAGGTCTTGGAGATCCTTGCGATCGAGCCCGGTGCTCATCGCACCCTGATCGAAGTCGGGGTTCTCCGTGCCCTCGCCGCCGCGGATCGCCTTGGGCTTGCAGCCAGCGGAGAGGCCGAGGGCGAGGCCCAGCGGCAGCAGCGAGAGAGTGACGAGAGCGGAGGGAAGTCGGTGGCGTCGGAGCATTGGGGGGATCTCGGTCTTCGTGGTGCGGGGGAGCATGCGCTCGGCGTGGTCGACCACACAGTGATTCGACTCACAAAATCATCATCAGCTCGGGGACGTCGTGAATGCGAGCGTAGACGTCGATGACCTCGTCCACCGTGAAGGCATTCACGGTGACGGTCACACAGATCCGGCCGCCGCGGCTGCTTGTGCGGTGCTGCACAGCGGCGCGGGCCTCGCCGACGACGATCGCCGCTGCGCTCGCGATGCCCTCGCGAAAGCCATCGGAAGCGGGTCCGAAGGCCTTGATCACGTAGGGCCCAGGAAAGCGGTGATTGGCCAGCAGCAGCTCCCGCGAGGGAGCCGTGGCGCGCGTCTGCCCAGGCATGAGCGGAGCATGGCATAAAAGGCGCCCATGAACCGCCCGCCCATGCGCTGCCGTCGGCGGGCCCTCCCGGCCTTGCTGGCGCTAGCGGCCGCCCTCGGGCTCGGCCCGCTGGGGTGCGAGGGCATGGGCATGGGCAAGAGCGAGGGCGGCAAGGGGCCGCGGGGCGGCGGCGAGGGCAAGCGCGGTCGCGGGGCCGGTGGGGACGAAGGCGGCCGGGGCGAAGCGGCCATGCAGGTCAACGTCGTCTACCTGGAGCCTGGGCCCATCGAACGTTGGTATCGCAGCTCGGGCACGCTCGAGGCGATCCGCTCGGCCGAGCTCGTCGCGATGCAGCCGGCGATCATCGAGAAGGTCCTGGTCGAGGAGGGCGACCAAGTCAAGGAGGGCCAAGTGCTCGCGCGTCTCGATGGCCGCGCGCTCTCGCTCCAGGTCGATGCCGCGCGCGGCGAGCTGCGCAACCTCGAGGACGAGCTGAAGCGGCTCCAGTCGGTGCCGAGCTCGGCGATCTCGCGCGAGGAGGTCGACAAGCAGCGCTACCTCGTCGAGCAGGCGCGCGCGAGCGTGAAGGTCTCGCGCCACCAGGCCAGCCAAACCACCATCCGCGCGCCGTTCGCCGGCACCATCGTCACGCGCTACGTCGACGTGGGCAACCTCGCCAGCACCGCCACGCCGCTGTTCCATCTCGCCGATCTCGGGATCCTCGAGCTCCCGCTGCACCTGCCCGAGCGCGACGCGGCCACCGTCGAGGTGGGCTCCGACGTCGAGATCGAGCTCGTGGATGGCAGCACGTTCATCGCCAAGATCGAGCGGCGCGCGCCAGTCGTCGACCCGCTCACGGGCACGGTGAAGTTCACGATCCGCAGCGCGGCCAAGACGGTCCCCCCCGGCGCTGCGCCCGGTGCCTTTGCGCGCGCGAAGGTGCTCGTCGACGCTCGCGTCGCCGCGCCGAGCCTGCCGCGCACCGCCGTCTTCCAGCTCGAGGGCAAGCCCCACGTGTTCGTGGTGGCCGAGACCAACGCCGGCGGCGCCGAGGGTGAGGCGCGCGGGCGGCCCTCGTGGAAGGCCGAGCGTCGCGAGATCACGCTCGGCCTCGAGGGGGCCGATCGCGTGGAGGTCTTGGCCGGGCTCACCCCCGAGGACCCGGTGGTGGTCGAGGGCAACGCAGGGATCACCGAAGGCATGCCGCTCGTGCCCGTGGCCATCGCAGACCCCGCCACACCCCCCCTCGAGACCCCGGCCGACGCCGCAGGGAGCTGACCCGGGTGCGGGCATTCATCGCGGCCACGGTGGTCCACCCCGTCACGACCACCATGATCACGGTGGCGTGGTTGGTGTTTGGCTGGGTCGCCGCCACGCGCCTGCCGGTCGAGCTGCTCCCCGACCTCAGCTACCCCACCATCACGATCCAGACGACCGACGCCGACGCGGCCCCGGCCGAGGTCGAGGAGCTCATCACGCGACCCATCGAGGAGCGGGTGGGCGCGGTGCCGGGGGTGATCCGCGTGGAGTCGTCCTCGCGCGAGGGTCGCTCCGAGGTGATCCTCGACTTCGAATGGGGCACCGCGGTCGATGCCGCGATGGCCGACGTGCGCGAGAAGCTCGATCGCGTGCGGCTGCCGCAGACCGCCGAGCGCCCGGTGGTGCTGCGCTACGACCCCTCGGCCGAGCCGATCATGCGGCTGGCGCTACGCGGCCCGCAGGGCACGGGCACGCTGAGCGAGCGCGATCTCGCCACGCTGCGTCAGCAAGCCGATCGCGTGGTGAAGCGCCAGCTCGAGAAGCTCCCCGGCGTCGCCGCGGTGCAGCTGCACGGCGGTGAGGAAGAAGAGGTCATCGTCGAGCTCGACGCGGCCCGCATCGCCGCGCTCGGGCTCACCACCGAGGAGGTCGCCGTCGCGATCCAGCGCAGCAACGTCAATCAGCCCGGGGGCTCGATCTCCGAGGGCAACCGCCGCTGGCTGGTCCGCACGCTGCACGAGTCGCGCAGCCCCGAGCAGCTGGCGCAGACCATCATCCGTAGCGCCGGCGGGGCCGAGCTGCGGCTCTACCAGGTGGCCGACGTGCGCCGCGTGCCGACCGAGCGCGAGGAGCTCGCGCTCGTCGACGATCAAGAGGCGGTGGAGCTCGCGGTGTATCGCGAGGGCGACGCCAACATCGTCTCGGTGGCCGAGGCGCTGCGCGAGGCGCTGCCGCAGCTCCCGCTGCCCCCCGGGCACGCGGTGATCGTGCTGAGCAACAAGGCCGAGTTCATCGAGGCGGCCGTGCGCGAGGTGCAGAGCAACACCCTCGTGGGCGGCGCGCTCGCGGTGCTGGTGCTGTTGTTCTTCTTGCGCGAATTGCGCTCCACGGTGGTCATCGCGGTCGCGATCCCGATCTCGCTGCTGGCCACGTTCGTCCCGCTGTCGATGCTCGACGTCTCGCTCAACGTGATGAGCCTGGGCGGCCTCGCGCTCGGCGTGGGCATGCTGGTCGACAACAGCATCGTGGTGCTGGAATCGATCGCCCGCGTGCGCAGCGACGATCCCAGCGCATCGCGCAGCCAGCACGCGATCGATGGCACCTCCGAGGTGGCCGCTTCGGTGGTGGCCTCCACGCTCACCACCGTCGCCGTGTTCTTCCCCATGTCGTTCGTGGAGGGCGTGGCCGGCCAGCTGGTGCGCGACCTCAGCTACGCGGTCAGCTTCAGCATCCTCTCGTCGATGGCGGTCAGCCTCACGCTGGTCCCGGTGCTCCAGGCGCTCGGCGATGCGCCGCCGACCGCAGAGATCCGCGAAGACGGCTCGCGCTCGTGGCTCGCGTGGCTGCTGGGCGGCGCGCTCGCGCTGCTCGCGTGGCCGCTCGCGCTGGTGCTGCGCGGCGGCGGCTGGCTGCTGCGCGGGCTCTCGTACCCGCTCACGTGGGCCTACGACCAGCTCGAGCGCGTGTACACGCCGATCTTGCGCGTGGCCCTGCGGCTGCGCTGGCTGGTGCTGCCGGGTGCGGTGGTGGCCTGCTTCCTCGCCGTGCAGCTGTCGGCCGATCGCGGGCGCACGCTGCTGCCCGAGGTCGAGCAGGGCGAGCTCTATGTGCAGGTGCGATTGCCCCAGGGATCCTCGCTCTCGCGCACCACCGCGGCCCTGCGCGCGTGCAGCCGCGCGCTCGCCGATGACCCCGACGTCCAGCTCCGCTTCGCCCGCATCGGCAGCCTCACCCAGGCTGGCAGCGCCTCGGGCAGCCTCCTCGCCACGCACCTCGGCCAGCTCGACATCCACCTCGTTCCGGGTGCGATCGGACGACAAGCGCAGATCGAGGCCCGCATCATGGACACGCTGCGCACGACGCTCTCCCAGACCGGCGCCGAGGGCTCCGCCGAGCCCACCAATGCCAGCCTGCAGCTCGGGCGCCCCTCGCTGTTCTCGTTTGCCCCGCCGATCGAGCTCCACGTGTTCGGCGAGGACCCCGAGCGCGTCACCGAGCACGTGCAGCGGCTGCTCCCGCGCCTGGCCGAGCTCGAGGATCTGCGCGACATCCTGCCCGACGATCTCGAGGGTCGGCCCGAGGTGCGCGTGCGCTTCGACCACGAGCGGCTCGGTCGCCTGGGTCTGCCCGTCGACGCGGCCGCGGCCGCGGTCCAGCGCGCGATCCAAGGCGAGGTGGTCAGCACCCTCTACGCCCCCGACGAGCAGCTCGACATCCGCGTGCGCCTGCCCGAGGTCGACCGCAGCAGCGTGGACGACGTGGCCCGCGTGCAGGTGGCCACCGCCAACGGCGTCGCCGTGCGGCTCGACGCGGTCGCCTCGGTCGAGGCCGGGCGCGGGCCCGCCGAGATCCGTCGCATCGACGGCCGTCGCGGTCTGCGGATCCAGGCGCGCAGCGAGAGCGTGGATCTGGCCGGGGTAGCGGCGCGCGTCCAGCAGGTCATCGACGAGCACGCCGACGAGGACCCGAGCGTCGAGGCCGTGCTCGCCGGCCAGGCCGAAGAGATGGACGTCTCCCTGCGCAGCCTGGCGCTGACCACCGCGCTCTCCGTGTTCTTGGTCTACGTGGTGATGGCCTCGAGCTTCGAGAGCCTGCTCCACCCCTTTCTCATCATGTTCACGGTGCCGCTCGCCCTCGCTGGCGTGTCGCTGGCGGCCTGGGCCACCGAGCTCCCGCTCTCGGCGATGGTGGGCATCGGCGTGATCGTGCTGGGCGGCATCGTGGTCAACAACGCGATCGTGCTCGTGGCCGCCGTCAACGATCGCCGCGGCGCGGGCATGAGCATCGAGGACGCGCTCGTCGACGCAGGGCGCGTGCGCATCCGACCGATCGTGATGACGACGCTCACCACCGTGCTCGGCCTCTTGCCGATGGCGCTCGGCGAGGGCGAGGGCGCGGCGCTGCGTCAGCCGCTCGCCGTCGCGATCATCGGCGGGCTCGGGTTCGCCACGCTGCTCACGCTGGTGGTGATGCCGTGCGCGTATCGAGTGCTGCCGGGACCGGTGCGCGAGGCGTGGAAGCAAAAGTGAGCCGCCGGCTCTCGGCGCGGCTGCAGGCCGTGGCCGAGCTCGTCCCCCCCGGCGCCCGCGTGGCCGACGTGGGCACCGATCATGCCCAGCTGCTGGCGTGGCTGCGCGCGCACGGGCGCATCACGGCCGGGATCGGCATCGACGTGGTACCCGGGCCGCTCGCGCAAGCGGGGCGCACCCTGGCCGCGTGCGGCGTAGAGGGCGTGGAGCTCCGCCGCGGCGATGGGCTCCAGCCGCTCGCGGTCGGCGAGGTGGACGTCGTGGTGCTCGCGGGGATGGGCGGCGCGCGGATCGTGCGGCTGCTCGAGGCCAGCGCACGCGTGGTCGCGGAGCTCGACGCGCTCGTGCTGCAGCCGAACACCGACTGGGTCGCCGTGCGGCGCAGGATCGCTACATGCCAGTGGAACCTCATGCGCGAGGTGATGGTCGAGGATCGCGACAAGCACTACCTGGCCCTCGTGGTCCAGCCCCGCGCGGGGGCCGACCCGCAGTGGAGCGAGGACGAGCTCGCGCTCGGGCCTCGCCTGCTGGCCGAGCGCCCCCCGGCCTTCATCGCGTGGCTGCGCTACGAGCTGCGGCGGACCGAGCGGGCGCTTCGACGCGCTGCGCCCCGCGGGCCAGACGATCGTGGCGGCTCATCGCACGATCCCAAGCTCGACGCACTGCGCCGTCGGGCCGCGCAGCTACGGCGGGTCCTCGGCCCCCCGCAGTAGCCTCACCAAGCGCGCAGACGCGGTACCATGCCCCCGCGGGAGCACCCTAGGCCCATGCCCACACGCATCTTGTTCGTCGACGACGAGCCCGACCTCGAGCTCCTCATCCGCCAGAAGTACCGCAAGCAGCTGCGCCAGGGGGAGATCGAGCTCGCGTTCGCCGGGCACGGACGCGAGGCGCTGGAGGTGATCGAGGCGCGCACGGCCGACTTCGATCTGATCGTCACCGACATCAACATGCCGGTGATGAACGGGCTCGAGCTGCTCGACGAGCTGCGCAAGCTCGACCTGTCCACGCTCGTGCTGGTGCTCTCGGCCTACGGCGACATGGCCAACATCCGCACTGCGATGAACCGCGGCGCGTTCGACTTCCTCACCAAGCCGATCGACTTCCAAGACCTCGCGATCACGCAGGACAAGGCGCTGGCGCACCTCCACTCGCTGCGCGAGCGCGGGCGGCTCCAGCACGAGCGCGACGAGCTCGAGCAGCGCGCCCACTTCGTGCGCGAGACGTTCGGGCGCTACCTCGACGACGCCGTGGTGCACACCCTGCTCGACGATCCGGCCGGGCTGCGGCTCGGCGGGGAGAAGCGCGAGATCTCGATCCTCATGTCGGATCTGCGCGGCTTCACCTCGCTGTGCGAGCGCCTGCCGCCCGAGACGATCGTCTCGCTGCTCAACGGCTACTTCGGGGCCATGATCGACATCGTGCTCGCGCACGGCGGCACGATCGACGAGCTGCTGGGCGACGCGATGCTGGTGATCTTCGGCGCACCGCTGGAACAGGCAGACCATGCGGATCAGGCCGTGAAGTGTGCGATCGCCATGCAGTGCGCGATGGACACTGTCAACCAGCACAGCGCCGCCGAGGGCCTCCCGCGGCTCGAGATGGGCATCGCGATCAATACGGGCGAGGCCGTGGTGGGCAACATCGGCTCGCGCAAGCGCACCAAGTATGGCGTCGTCGGCAGCCACGTGAACCTCACCGCGCGCATCGAGGCGCTCACGGTGGGCCAGCAGGTGCTGATCTCCGACGCCACCCGCAGCGCCTGCGGCCTCGATCTGGAGATCCACGACGAGATCACCTTCACCGCCAAGGGCTTCGAGGCACCGGTGAAGGTGCACGAGATCCGCGGCGTGCGGGGCGATCCGCAGCTCAGCCTCGCGACGGCCCCCGAAGACCTGCGGCCGCTCGAGCCCGCGCTCGCCGTGCGCTTCGCGGTGCTCGGCGCTGGCGGGCGGGTCGAGCACGAGGGCGCGATCGTGGGGCTGTCGACCAACACGTTCGAGCTGCGCACCAGCACCGCGGTCGAGGCCGAGCGGCGGACTGCGCTGAGCCTGCGATTGCACGATCGCGAGGGGCGCCCCAGCACCGTGCACGGCAAGGTGATCGAGCGCCTCGCCCCCGATCGCTTGCAGGTGCGCGTGGCCGCGATGCCGCCGGGCGTCGCCGAGCGGCTGTGGGAGCTGGCCGCGGCGGGGACCGTAGACGCCGACGACGACGCCATGCGCGTGGCCCACGACACCATGAGCGGCGATCTGGTGGCCGAGGACATCATCGCGCTCGAGGCCAGGGCCGCGGCCGCCGCTGGGTCTGCGACTGCGACTGCAACTGCGCCCACGCGCGCGCAGGAGCGCTTGATGACGGAGAATCACCTGGCCACGCTGGGCCTGATGATGGCCGGGGTTGCGCATGACATTCGCAACCCGCTCGGGTTCATCATCAACTTTGCCGATCTGTCGAGCGAGCTGGTCGGCGAGCTGACCAGCGAGCTGCCCGAGCACGTGAAGGCCGAGGTCGCCCAGGATCTCGGCGACACGCTCGCGAGCATCGAAGACAACCTGGGCAAGATCCGGGCGCACGGCGAGCGAGCCACCGAGCTCATCCGCACGATGATGGACACCGTGCGAGGCACGCGCGGCCCCGCGCGAGACATCGAGCTCAACACCGTCGTGTCGCAGCACCTCGATCTGTTCGAGGTGAGCCTGCGCGCCGCCGAGCCCGGCCTCGAGCTCGTCCTCGAGCGCGAGCTCGACCCCGCCGCCGGACGCGTGCGGATCGCCCCGCAAGACGTGAGCCGCATCGTGCTCAACCTGGTCCACAACGCCTGCGATGCGGCCCGCGCCAAGGATGCGGTCGCGCGCGGCGGCGCCGTCCCCCGCGTGGTGGTCAAGACACGCGACCGCGGCGACGCGGTGGAGATCCGCGTGTACGACGACGGCATCGGCGTCACCCCTGCCCTGCGCGAGGCCATCTTCGATCCATTCTTCACCACCAAGGGCACCAAGGACGGCCTGGGGCTGGGGCTTGCGCTGATCCGCGGGATCATCGAGACCACCGGCGGCACGATCGCGCTCCAGACCGAGGAGGGCGTGTTCACGGAGTTCGTGGTCACGCTGCCGCGTGCGGGCGGAGCGGTGGGCTGAGCGCGGCCCGCCGCGCACGAAGGCGATGGCCCGATTGGGCCCGCGCTCCTCGTGGATCCTGATACGATTCGCCCGGTGAGGCGAGGCGCGCGACATCCCTGGATGCTGGGCATGGCG
This sequence comes from Nannocystaceae bacterium, assembly GCA_041600735.1. Classification (GTDB taxonomy): domain Bacteria; phylum Myxococcota_A; class Polyangia; order Nannocystales; family Nannocystaceae; genus Paraliomyxa. The sequence goes on along the minus strand of JBFIJN010000077.1, from coordinate 2,089 downwards.
ATGCTCGCGGCCGCGTGCACGACGACTCAGGCCAAGCGCTTCGCGCCCGCGCCGGACGAGCTCGCGGCGCAGGCCTCGAGCGCCCCGTACCTCAAGGTCCACGGCAAGCACGGCGAGCTCACCGTGCTCGAGCAGTGGGCGCTCGATCCGGCCGCGCGCCGCATCACCGGCCAGGGCCACCGCTTCGATGCCGAGCGTACCCGTGTGGCCAGCGGTTCGCTCGACGTCGGCTATGACGACGTCGCCTTGCTCGAGACCAACGAGCCCAAGACGGTGGTGCACTCGGGCCTCGTGGTGATGGGGGTCGTGAGCGCGGGGGTGCTCGGCGGCACCATCGCGTGTGCGGTCAACCCCAAGGCGTGCTTCGGCTCGTGCCCCACGTTCTACCGCCCCGGCGAGGACGACGAGCCCTCGCAGATCCTCGCCGAGGGGTTCTCGGCCAGCATCGCGCGCTCGCTCGAGGCCACCGACGTCGACACGCTCGGCGGCTGGCAGCACGAGGGCGGACAGCTGCAGCTACTCATGCGCAACGAGGCGCTCGAGACCCACGTGGTGCGCCACGTCGACGTGCTCGCGGTGCCACAGCCCGACGGCGCCGAGATCCTCCGCGACGGTGACGAGTTCTGGGCCAGCGGTCGCAGCCATGCGCCCTCCGCGTGCGACTCCGACGGGGGTGATTGCCTGGCGGCGCTGCGCGCAGAGGACGACCAGGCGTTCCAGTCGCGCGCCAGCCCGCGCGATCTGGCGGCGCGCGAGACGGTCGAGCTGCGGCTCCCTCGCGGCCAAGGTCGGGTGGGCGTGGTGCTGCGGGCGCGCAACACCCTGCTCAACACGTTCCTGTTCTATCAGGCACTCGCGTTCTTCGGGCCGCGCGCGGGCGAGCAGCTCTCGGCCCTCGACCGCGCCGAGCCCGATGATCCCGCGGTGCAGCGGCTGCGTCGCTTTGGCGAGCTGATGGCCGACATCGAGATCTCCGTGCGCACCCGCGGCGGCCGCTGGGTCTCCATCGGCAGCTACCGCGAGATCGGCCCGCTCGCGTGGGAGACCAAGGTCGTGCCGGTCCCCGAGGCGCTCCTGGCCCGGCTGCCCGACGAGGTCGTCGACGTGCGCCTGCGGCTGACGCAGGGCTACTGGAAGCTCGATCGGGTGGCCCTCGCCGAGCTCGATCATCCCGTCGTGCCCGCTCGCCTGGCTCCGACGGCGGCGTGGCGCGACGACGAGAGCGAGCCCGATGCCGACGCGCTCGCACGCCTGCTCGATCCCGAGTCCACGCTCGTCACCTACCCGGGTGATCGCGTACGCCTGGGCTACGAGGTCCCCGAGGGCCCCCACGTGCTGTTCCTCGAGACCCGCGGCTACTACTACGAGTGGATGCGGTCCGCGTGGTTGTTCGACTTCGATCCCGCTGCGGGTCGCGAGCTGCTCGGCACCCCGCGCCGAGCCTTGCGGCGCTTGGCTCCCTACTACGCCCGCGTCGAAGCCGGCGCCGAGGAGGTGTTCTGGAACAGCCAGGTACGCTGAGTCGGTCGCTCGTGACCGGTGTGCTCGCGCTCGCGCTCGGGGCTGGGCTCGGGGTGGGGCCTGGGTGTCGGCCCGATCGCGATCCGATCGGCCCCGACGCGCGCCACTCCACGATCGCCGATGTGCCCGTGCGGGGCCACGACGTGCGGGTCGATCTCGCGGAGGGGTCGTCGCTGCGCGGCGAGCTGATCGCCGTCGGCCCCGAGGGCCTGTGGCTGTGGACCGGTGCGGTTGCGATGGCGGGCGCGACGGGGGCGCCCAGCCACGTCGGCGCGCGCTGGGCCGATGCTCCGGCCGAGCACCGCTGGGTACCCACCGACCAGATCCGCCGCGTGGTCGTCAGCCGCTATCGCGCCGGCGCGGCGATGGCCGCCACGGGCGGGTGGGCCGGCGGCTTGATCCTCCTCTCCGTCTCGCACGGGTTCTTCTTGGTGGTCTCGATGCCGCTCGTGGCGGTCATCGGGGGCGGGGCCGTGCTCGGCACCCACCTGCAGTCCAAGGTCTACGTGCACCGCCGCGGGCTCGGTAGCCGCGGCGTGGCGCTGCCCGAGCGGCTGTCCAAGCTGCG
>JBFIJN010000076.1:0-22519 GCA_041600735.1 Nannocystaceae bacterium | reverse complement strand
GTCGGTGGTCACGTAGATCGCATGACCCTCGGGGCTGAAGCCGGCGTCCACGCGGAACACGAAGAAGCGGTCCCAGATGAAGTAGAACCCGGGGCCGCCCGAGATGATCGGTCGCGCATCGTCCTGCCCGGGGCCGCGCACGTAGCCCACGTCCATGAACGCCTTGAGCGCCGGCGTGAAGCTGCGCTTGCCGAGCTTGATCTCGTAGGGCTCGACGCGCAGCTCGACGCTGGTGAACAGCTTGATGGGGCCGATGAAGCGGCGGCGAAAGTAGCCGCGCCCGGTGTCGCGGCCGCCGATGCCCTCGCGCGGCAGCAGCCCGCCAAACTCGCCCTGGCTCACCAGCGGCGCGTCACCCAGGATCGCATCGGCGAGGAACTGATTGGCGAGCACCAGCTTGGGGGTGCCGATCGGCCGGTAGAAGCGCGCCGAGCCGTTGAAGCGGGCCCAGTGCTGAGTGCTGGCCACCCACGGCCCGCCGAGCTCGATCGAGACGTCGTGCAGCGAGCCGCGCTGCGGGCTCCAGCCGTTGTCGCGGCTGTCCCACGCCACGCCGCCGAAGATCGAGCCGCGACGCAGCCGCACCTGCTCGGGGTTGCCGTGCTCGACCCACAGCGTGTCGGGAGCGGCCTGGATCCGATCGTGGGCGAAGCGGGCACCCACCAGCCAGCGCGCATAGCCGGTGGTCTCGATGCCCCACTGGCCGCGCTCGAACACCGCGAACGGGTGCTGATAGTCGAATGCGGCGCCGATCGATCGCAGGTGCACGCGGTGCTCGGGGGCGCTGATCTCCTCGAGGGTGAAGCGCGAGTACTCGGCGACCCCCACGTAGGGAAACACGGGGTCGTCCACGAAGCGGAGGTTGAGGTCGAGGATCTCCTGGCGATGGAGGAGGTCGCGCAGCTGGAGATCGAGGGCGTGGTCCTGCACGAGCTTGGTCGAGACGCGACCCACCACGTCGAGGCGGGCCACGTCGAAGGACTCGCCGGGCGGCCGATAGACGTAGCGTCCGCGGACGCCGAAGGTCAGGCCCACCGAGGGCTCGGCGCGGAACGTGGGCACGGGCAGGATGCGGTGCCCTCGCACGCGAATGCCGCGGGGCTCCTCCTCCGAAGGAGAGAGCCGCGGCCCAGGGGCGGCCTGACGCCTGCCGCGGCGGCGCGGGGCGGCGGACTCCGCTGGCTCCTCGCCCGTCTCGGATGACGCACCGGGCTGGGCCTGCGCGGCCGCCACGGCGTACGACCCACCGGGTCCGGTGGGGTGGGCTTGCGGCGGCGGCCCTAGAGCAGCCGCGAGCACGACGGCGAGCCCGAGCATGCGAGCGAGAGAGTATCAAGCCGCGCTGAAGTGCAGGCCGGCCATCTCCAGGTACTCCTGCTGCTGGCGAAGGTCGGCCGCGGTCATCGGATGCGCGTCTAGCCAGCCCGGCGGCAGTCGCAGCTCGAGCACCGGGCCCGCGGCGATCAACGTGAACGGGGGCAAGAACCCAGGGTCGCGGGCGCGGTTGAGCGTGGTCGCCAAGCGCAGCAGCGTGGCCAGACGCAGCGCCGTGTCTCCCCCGGTGGCGCGCAGCGCCTCGATGCGATCGGGCTTGGGGCGCCGGCGGTGGGCGACGACGAGCGCCGCGAGGTACGCCTGCTGATCGCGAGAGAAGCCGGGCATGTCGCCGTGCGTGAGCAGATAGCCGCCGTGCGTGTGGAAGCCCGAGAAGCTCACCGCGAGGCCGATCTCGTGGAGGCGCGCGGCCCAGTCGAGCAGCATGCCGTGCTCGGGATGGTGCAGCCCCCACGCGGTCGCCACCTGCCGCAGGCACGCACGCGCGGTCGCTTGCACGCGCAGCGCCTGCTCGCGATCGATGCCGTAGCGGTCACTCAGGCGCTCGATCGTTCGGTCGCGCACGTCCTCGTGCTGGATGCGACCGAGCGTGTCGTAGAGCAGGCCCTCGCGCAGCGCCCCGCTGGCCGCGGTCATCCGCTCGATGCGGAGGCTCTTGAACGCGCCGATGAGGATCGCGAGGCCACCGGGCAGCACCGAGGCGCGCTCCTCGGAGAGCTCGGGGATCATCAGGCGATCGATGCGACCTTGGTCGATCATCGCGTCGCGCAGCATGCGAAGCCCGGCGTAGGTGATGCCGTCGCCCCAGCCGTTGGCGCGCAGGATTCCGTCGATGGCGGTGATCGTGCCCGATGAGCCCACGGCCGAGACCCAGCCCAGCTTGCGGAGGTCTCGCTTGATCGGCTCGAGCTCGACCTGGGCCTCGGTGACCGCCTCGCGGAAGGCCTCGCGGCGCAGGCGGCCGTCGCCGAAGAAGCGCTGGCTGTGGCTCACGCAGCCCATGTGCAGGCTCTCGGTGCGTCGCGCCTCGAAGCGCTCGCCCACGATCACCTCGGTGCTGCCGCCCCCGATGTCGATGACCAAGCGGCGGCCGTCGTCGTCGCTGAGGTCGTGGGCCACGCCGAGGTACACGATGCGCGCCTCCTCGCGGCCCGAGATCACCTCGATGGGGTGGCCCAGCGCCACGCGGGCGCGCGCAATGAATTCGCGGGAGTTGCGCGCTTTGCGCAGCGTGTTGGTGCCCACCGCTCGCACGCGCGCCTGGGGGATCGAGCGCAGCCGCTGACCAAAGCGCTCGAGGCACTGGAGCCCGCGGCGCTGCGCCTCCTCGGTGAGGTGCTTGTTGGCGTCGAGCCCCGCAGCGAGCAGCACCCGCTCGCGCATGCGGTCGATGATGTTGAACTGGCCCCCCACGAGCCGCGCGATGATCATGTGGAAGCTATTGGAGCCGATGTCGATCGCGACGAGCTCGGGCTCGATCGCGGGGAGAAGCCCGTTCGCTGGGGAAGGCTCGCTCGCTGGAGAAGGCTCGCTCGCTGGGGAAGGCTCGCTCGCGTCTGGCACGTGTCAGACCTCGATGACGGGGAGCGGATCGGCCACGTCGAAGGGACAGCCGGTCTTCGCCCGCACCTCGTCCAGCTCCACGCCCGGGGCGATCTCGACCAAGCGCAGGCCTTCGGGGCCCACGACGAAGTAGCCGAGGTCGGTGACGATCTCGTGGACGACGCCCTTGCCCGTGAGCGGCAGGCTGCAGCGCTCGAGGATCTTGGGCTGGCCGTCCTTGGTGGTGTGATCCATCGCGATGATCACCCGCCGCGAGCCCGCCACCAGATCCATGGCGCCGCCCATGCCCTTGACCTTCTTGCCGGGGATCATCCAGTTGGCCAGATCGCCGCGGCCGGTGACCTCCATGGCCCCCAGCACGCATAGATCGAGGTGGCCGCCGCGGATCATCGCGAACGAGTCGTGGCTGCCGAAGAACGAGGCGCCCTCGAGCGCGGTCACGGTCTGCTTGCCGGCGTTGATGAGATCGGCGTCGACCTCGTCCTCGCTGGGGAACGGCCCCATGCCGAGCAGGCCGTTCTCGCTGTGGAACACGACCTCGATGCCCTCGGGGATGTAATTGGCGACCAACGTCGGCATGCCGATGCCGAGGTTGGCGTAGTCGCCGTCGCGTAGCTCCTGGGCGATGCGTCGACAGATCTGCTCGCGGGTCAGCGCCATTATGCGTCTCCTGCCGTGGTGGTGCGAAACTCGATGGGCTTCTCGTAGGCCTGGCCCAAGATGATGCGATTCACGAACACCCCCGGGGTGTGGATGAAGTTGGGGTCGAGCTCGCCCGCCGGCACCAGCTCTTCGACCTCGGCGATCGTGATGCGCCCCGCGGTGGCCATGGCCTGGTTGAAGTTGTTGGCGGTGTAGCGATAGATGAGGTTGCCGTGCGTGTCGCCCTTCCACGCCTTCACGATCGCGAAGTCGGTGCGGATGGCGTGCTCGAGCACGACCATGCGGCCGCCGAGCTCGCGCACTTCCTTGCCCTCGGCCACCGGGGTGCCGTAGCCGGTGGGGGTATAGAACGCAGGGATTCCGGCGCCGCCGGCCCGTAGCCGCTCGGCGAGGGTGCCTTGGGGCACGAGCTCGAGCTCGAGCTCGCCCGAGAGGTAGAGCCGCTCGAAGGTCTTGTTCTCGCCCACGTACGACGAGGTCATCTTTCGGATCTGACCGGCCTGCAGCAGGATGCCCAGGCCCTTCTCGTCGATGCCGCAATTGTTGGACACGACGTCGAGGCCCTTGATCCCCTTGCGGTTGATGGCGGCGATCAGGTTCTCGGGATTTCCGCACAGCCCAAAGCCACCCGACGCGAGGGTGATACCGTCGACCATGTCCTCGATGGCCGCATCCGCGGATGGGTAGGTCTTGTCCATGATTCGCGGACCATTGTCGGTGCACGAGAGGCCCCCTGCAAGCCGCGGCCGCGGCTCGGGCTCACGCCCCGGCGTGCCCGCTCCCGCGGGGGGTGGCGGCGGGTCAGCCCGTGGGCGCCGTCAGGGCCGCGCGGCGGATCGCCGCGATCGCATCCGCGTAGGCGGGGTGCCTCGGATTGCGGAACACGGCGGAGCCCGCCACGAAGGCATCGGCGCCATCGCTCGAGATCTCGACGACCGTGTGCTCGTCGACCCCGCCGTCCACCTCGATGCGCGTGGGTGAGCCGGCGGCATCGATCGCGGCCCGCAGCGCGCGGATCTTGGGGCGCACCAGCGGGATGAAGCGCTGCCCGCCGTAGCCCGGGTTCACGCTCATCACCAGCACCAGATCGCACAGCGGCAGCACGTCGCGCACGGCCTCCCACGGGGTGTGTGGATTGAGGCTCACCCCCGCGAGCACGCGGCCGCCCGCGTGGTGGGGCAGGGCGCGGATCTGCTCGAGGTTGCGGTGCAGGTGGCGACACGCCTCCACGTGCACCGTGATGCCATCGGCGCCCGCCGCCGCAAAGTCCTCCACGAGTCGCTCGGGCTCCTCGATCATGAGGTGGCAGTCGAGCAGCTTGCGGGTGACCGGTCGCAGCGCGCGAACCACCGGTGCGCCGATCGTGAGGTTGGGGACGAAGCGCCCGTCCATCACGTCCACGTGGATCCAGTCGGCGCCGCCTTCGTCGATGGCCTGCACCTCCGCGCCCAGCCGCGCAAAGTCGGCGCTGAGGATCGAGGGGGCGATGACGGGGGCGAGCCGTGGCATGGCGGGTGTCTACCGCGGATCGGCCGCGGCGGCGACCAGCAACCCCGAGACGGTGCGAAGGGGCGAGGCTCGGCAAGAGCTCGCAGTACGATCGCAGCCACGTCGCGTGGGTCGCTGGCCGCCGCCCGTGGGGGCGAGGGCGCCATCCTTGGCGCCCCGGGCCGCCCGCGCTACGCGTCGGGCCAGGCCCGACGGATCTCTTCACATGCCGCCCCGATGTCTCGCCAGCGGCGAACGTGGCCCCGCGGGGCGCCCACGATGCGGCGCGCGAACACGTCGACGACCAAGCACGCATCCTCGCGCACCCTGGCGTGGGTGAGCCCCGCGCGCCCGACGAGGGTCGTCTTCGCGTGGATGCGCAGCAGCGTGGCGACGTACTCGGCCGAGGCCTCGGTGTGCGGGTGGGCCTTGGGGAAGTGCAGCTTGATCGCACCGAGCTGCGGCTGACCGCGGCGATCCTGGCCCTCGAGCACCACGTCGGGCCCCACGCTCACGTGCACGCCATGCACGTCGAGCGCGTCGTGCTCGGGCACGTGCACCGGAGTCATGCCCTGCAGATCGAGGTCGGGCTCGAGATCGAGGAAGCGCAGCACCGCGTCGGCACAGCCGTGGGCCTGGTGGTGCGACCAGCTCGAGCCGTGCTCGGCCGTGACCAGCGCCTCGGTGCGCCGCAGCATGCCCTCGCGGTCGATGCGACCGAGCAGGAAGTCGACGATGGCCGCCCGCGCGGGCTCGTAGTAGGCCCCGATGAACGTGCACGGGTACTTCTGGCGCTCGATGATCGTCTGCCGACGCAGCGGAGGCGAGACCAGGTACTCCCCGAGCTTGTTGGCGGAGATGCGAGGGAAGGGACGGACGCGTGGTGCTTGCTCGTACATGCGGTAGCCCTCGGCGCTCGGACGCAGGCCTCGCGAGCCGTGCGCTCGCCTGCCTCCATCCGTTGCCGACTTTGTCAGTATACGGGCCAGGCCACGGATCACCAGGGCGCCCCATGGGCGATCCCGACAGCATGTGTCAGTAGCGAGCACCGCGGCGAGGAGCCCGCGAGCTAGCTCGGATCGCGATCGAGGCGGGCCACGAAGAAGCCCTCGGTGCCGTTCTCTTCGGGGGTGTAGCAGTGGCACGCGTGCAGGTGAAAGCCGGGCACGCTGCGCTCGTCGAGCACCGCCTGGACGACCTCGGGGCCTTCCTCGGGCTCGGGGCTGCACACCGCGTAGACCAGGCGCCCGCCGGGTCGCACTCGCGCGAGGTTGCGCCGCAGCAGCGCTCGCTGCAGCTCGGCCCGCGCCGCGAGGTCTTCGAAGCGACGAATCCAGCGGATCTCGGGGTGGCGCGCGAGGTTGCCCAGGCCCGTGCACGGTACGTCGAGCAGCACCCCGTCGAACGGCGGGCCGTCATCGAGCTCGGGCACGTCACCGGTGAGGTCGGCGACCACGTAGCGGTGCTCGAGCTCCGCGGGCAGTCGGCCGCGCACGGCGAGCTCTTCGTGGTCGTCGTGGTGGCGCGGATCGAGATCGGCCGCGATCACGGTGCCCCTCCGATGCATGCGCTCGGCAAGCTGCAGCGACTTCACGCCGAGGCCCGCGCAAGCGTCGAGCACTCGCTCGCCCGGGCGGGGGTCGAGCCAGCGTGCGGGTTGCTGGGCCGCGAGCCCCTGCACCGACAGCAGGCCCTCGTCGTGGAGCGGGCCGTGGAACAGATCCCCCGCGCCGCGCAGGCGCAGCGCGGTGGGGTCGTCGGAGGGCTCCTCGATGCGAGCGCGCGGATGATCGGCCATGAGGCGCGCGAGGATCGCGTCACGGCCGCCGCGGTGGACGTCGAGCCGCACGTCGATCGGGGGCGGGTCGGCGAGCGCGCGCGCGCGCGCCAGCGCCAGCGACTCGCCGAGCTGCTTGCGCCAGCGCCCGGCGAGCCAGCGGGGGATCGACCAGCGACGGTCGAGCACGTCGAGCGGAGCCGCAGCGGAGAGCGCTTCGTCGAGCGCCTCGCCGTGCTCGTCGACCCCGGCCAAGATCCCGTGGATCGCCCGCCGCAAGCCCGCTCCGCCGCGCAGCCGTGCCGCCGCGTGCCCGGCCTCGGTGAGCACCGCGTGGGGCGGATGCGCGAGCTCGCGCAGCTCGAACGCCCCCACGCGCAGCAGCTGCCTGACCTCGCCGTGCAGCCCGGCGGGGCGCGTGGCGTGGGCATCGATGTGCGCATCGAGGCGGGTCCGGTGGCGCAGCACGCCATAGACCAGCGTGGTCAGCAGCCCGCGATCGCGGGCGGCCCAGTCGGGGTTGCGCTCGAGGTGATCGGAGAGCACGCGGTTGCTGAACGCGCGGCGCTGCTCGACCTCTTGCAGCACGCGGGCCGCGAGCCCCCGGATCTCTCCGGCTCGTCGACCGCGATCGTCTCGCGACTTGGCCGGCGGCACGGCGGACTATCCCTGATCCTCGCGCAGGATCTTCTCGCCGGTGGAGTCCACGGCCAGCGTCCAGCGGTACATGGGAATGAACCCGGTCTCGCGGAAGGCGAGCCGGCCCTGGGTGTCCACGACCACCAGCGCGCTGTCCTCGGGGGCCAGGCCAAACGCCGCGCGGGCGCTCGCGTCCTCGGGCACCACGCGCCAGCCCTGCAGCGGCACGCCCTCGATCTCACCCATCAGCAAGCCGTGCGACTGGGTGATCGGCACGCGCATCGCCGAGGCCACGAGGCGGATCTCGGGGCGATGCATGCGTTCGAAGCAGGCGGTGCGGGTGCCCTCGAAGCCGTCGTCGATCCAGGGGATGTCGCCGCGCGCGACCGGCTTGCCGAGGAAGATGAACAAGCACGGCTTGTCGCCGCAGCTCGCGTTGGTCACGCCGGCCACGTCGAACGCGGGGGCGGGTGGCGGCTCGGGCGGCTCCTCGGCGCCGATCGACACGCGCAGCGCCTCGAGGTCGTCGCCCTGCAGACCACCGCTGTGGCGCTGCAGCACCTCGCCCTCGGGGCCGAGCACCACGAGCCCGTGGTGCCCCTTGACCAGCTTGAACACGTCGAGGAACTCGCCGTCCCAGTCGACGAAGATGGGAAAGCGCAGCTCCTGCGCGAAGAAGCCCATGAACGAGGAGGCGCGGTCCTCGAACATGCGCATGCCGTCGCCGTCCCACACGATGTAGCCCCGCGTGCTCTCGGGCAGGACCCAGCGGTTGAGCGCGCGGTTGACCTCCTTGCCCTGCTCGACGCGCATCGACTGGATCCCCTCGAACACGAGCACGGTGGTCTGGCCGCGGAGGTCGGCGATCCGCAGGTCTTCGCCGTGGCCCATCGAGGAGAACACCAGCTCGTCGGGGCTGCGCTCCATCGCGGCGAGCTCGTCGGGGATCTCTTCGCGGCGCAGCACCTTCCACGCCCAGGCGCCTCCCACGGCGAGGAGGATCACCAGCAGGCCGGCGATGACGTAGAGGATCTTCTTGCGGGCGCGAGGCACGGCCGCGGGAGTATACGTCGGGCGCGCCGGCCACCGGTCGGAGGCAACGCACGCCCCACGCGGCCCCTCGACGTCACGTGCCGAGCGACGTGTCCAGCGCGCCCAGGTGCACGATCCCATCGACCGCGCAGGCCAGCGGGACGACCCCGCCCGCGTCCGGCGTGGCGGCAACGGCCACGCTGTCGCAGCGCAGCTCGGTCAGCGGCGTCACGTGCACATTGGCGCCGCTCGAGTAGATCGCATGCACCGGGAGCTCCGGGCCATACGGCACGAGGAACACGATCACCCCGTGCACGCTCGTCGGCGCCAGCTCGCCGGTCACCTGATCGAACGCGGGCAGATCATCGTCGCTCAGCGAGGTCTCGGCCACGCCACCCTCGCCGAGGTCGTCCATCAGCGCCATGCGGGCGCGCCCGCTCGCGATCGCGGTGATCCCAGCCACGCTCCGCGATCCGAACGCACCGACGACGGTCGCGAGCGGCAGCGTGACGTAGCTGAACGTGCGCTCGCGCGGGTCGATGACCGTGGGGCGCACGCGCACGCCCCCCGCGGGATCGTGCTCGAGCACCAGCGGTTGGTGCTGATCGGCGCGGATGCTGAAGATCGCGGGCCCGCTTGCCGCGGCGCTCAGCCGATCGAGCGCGGGGCCGAGTCGGTCGAGGTCGACGAGGTCGGCGCGCACCGAGACGCGCTGCGCCGGATCCAACCCGCGCCCGTTCGCATGCACGCGACTCCACACGAGCGCTCGATCGCCGGGGCGCTCCGACTCGACGTCGAGCGGGGCCCACAGCTCGGCGAGCACCAGGTCGGCCATCAGCCACGGGCGGCCGAGCTGCGCCCACTCGGCGGGGCGACCGGCCAGCGCATCGATCGCGAGGAGCGAGGTCTGGGGCCCCGGATCGAGCCCTACGGGGGGCATCGCGGCGTCCCACGGCACGTCGAGGAGGTCGATCCGCTCCCCCGAGGGTCCTGCGCGGAAGGCCACGCGCACGCGTCCGGCGTCGTCCTCGGTGCGTCCGTAGCGGAGCGCCGCGACGGGCAGCGCGCGCTCGTCGGGGCCGAGCACGAGCTCCGGGGCCAACACCGTGCGGGTACCCGCGACGTCCCACCCGAGCTCGCCGCGCGGCACGAGGTGCAGGCGCGGACCCAGCGCGTGCTCGTGCAGCGCGATCAGCAGCGCATCGGAACCCTCGCCGAACGCGAGCACGCGAGTCCCCTCGAGCTCCGAGGGGGTCGCGGTCGTGGCGACGGGCATCACCTCGAGCTCGGCCGCGATCGCGACCTCGATCATCTCGGACTCGCTCACCCCGCTGGCGCGGTTGGTACGCAGCAGCATGTGGTGCGAGCCCGAGACCATCGCGCCGCGCAAGCGCAGCGTGAGCGCCTCGCCATCGAGCGTGCCCGCGCCCGACCCACCCACGAGCGGCCCCAAGCTGCGCCCGTCGATCACCAGATCGGTGCGACCGGGCTCGACGTTCTGCACCGCGAGCACGAGGTCCTCGGTGCGCGTGGCCACCAGGGAGAGGCGCCCGCTCGCCGGCTCGGAGAAGATCGGCCGGATCGGGGCCTCGCCCTCGGTGTCCGAGCTCGAGTCCTCGCCGCCCTCGGCCATGCCGTCGTCGCTGCCACACGCGAGCGTGAGCGCCAACCCCAGCGCACCGAGAGCCGTTCGCCGCATTCGGCGAGCACGTTAGCCGGCGAACGCGGTCCACACCAGCACGGCCGCGGTGCCGTGCAGCGCCCCGAGCCCGAGCGCGGCGACGCGAAGCCGACGCGAGGGCGCCAGCAGCCGTACGGCGGCGCACAGCACCAGTCCCGCGACGAACGGGGCCACCGCGATCCAGCGCTCGGGCACGGCCTCGAGCCCGAGGACCGGGCGTCCGCCCATGACCAGCAATCCCAGCGCCGCCCACCAGGCCACGCGATGGGTGGCCGCGAAGATCACCGCGCGCCGCCGGTACGCCAGGCGCCCCAGCGCCCCGAGGCCGCGCCCCAGCGCCTTCGCGCCGCGGAGCGAGGCCCGGCCCGCGTGAGCGAGGCCGCGCCGCACCACGGGGCGGGCCGCACGGATGAAGCGCGTGAGGCCCACCAGGGCAGTGGTCGCAACGCGGTGGGCCATCGGGGTGGTCATCGGCCCCAGGGTGGGGGAGGCCAGGGGCCCGGGGCAAGTTCTCGGCGGTTTGGCCCCCCGCCCGCGGGTCGGCATACTAGACGCCGTGCGTGCTTGGCTGCTGATCATGGCCGTGGGGCTCGCCGGCGTCGGCGCTCCACACGCGGCCGCGCGGGTGGAGCCCCGCGCCAACGGCGAGTGGGCGCCGGCCGAGGCCCCCCCGCCCACGCCATGGGCCACCGCGGGCGCTCGCGGGTGGCGGCTGTGCCAGGAGGCCGAGCGACAAGCCCGCGCCTCTCGCAGTGGTGATCGACCGCGGGGCGCCGATGGCGACACGGTGTGGCGCCGTCGCGCCGAGCAGTGTCCGCACGCGGTCGAGGTGCTGACGGCCGCCGCGCAGGACGAGATCGTCGAGGCCGCCGCCCTCTTCAGCCGCATCGAGAGCGACTCCGGCTTCACCGAGCCCTCGATGAACGCCGCCGTGCAAGCGGTCGTGGACCAGCATCGGCGGCAGGTCGAGCAGGCGCTGCGTTGGCTCGACGCCGCGATCGCCGAGGCCGGTCGCCGTGGTCAACGCGCACCGCGTGAGGCCCATTACTACCGTGCCTATGCACTGACTGCCCTTGGGCGGGTGGGCCCCGCTCGCGAGGCGCTCGCCGCGGTCATCGAGCTCGGCGACGTGGAGCGCTGGCGAAGCGAACGCATGGTGGCGCTCGTCGAGATCCAGGCGGGAAACGTGAGCGAGGCGCTGCGCAGGGCGCAGCGGGGGGTGTTCGACGCCCCGCCCGAGGATCGAGCGATCTCGAGGTACATCCGCGCGCTCGTGCTCGATCGCGCCGGGGCCTCGGCCGCCGCCCACGCCGAGCTCGTCGCGCTGCGTCGCGAGGGCTCTCCGTTTGCCCGCACCGCGGTGGAGAGCGTGCTGCCGGTGCACGAGCGCTTGTTCTTGCGTGGTCTCGATCACTTGGCCAACGACGAGGACAGCCCTGCGCTGCGCTTTCTCCAGGCCTACCTCGATCGCGGTGAACCCGAGGACCCGGAGCGCGTGCTGGCCCGCCGTCACCTCGACGAGCTCACTCCAGCACCAGCCCCCGTGGGCGGGCCCTGAGCAACGTTCGTCCGCAGCGAGGGCGATCGTACGCTGCGCGTGCGTAGCGGGATCCCGCGCGACGCCATTTGAGCGCTTGGTCCTGGCCCAGCGACCGGATAACCTAAGAATCGCCCTTGGGGTGCAGCCCCGAGATTCCCGCAGTCGCGCGCGGGAGGTCGGATCCGATGATGAGTTGGCTCGTCCATCTCGCGATGACGCTCTTGAGCGTGGCATGGCTCTGGCCAGGCCCGTCCGCCGAAGGCGTGGTCGTGGTCGAGCGCGAGCTGGTCGAGCCACGTCCCCCGCTGGTGGTCGTGCGCGCGCTCGGCCCGGTCCCCAACGATCTGCTGCGCGCGCCGTGTCGCGTGCTGCTGGCCGAGTATCCCGTGCGCTGCGTGGTCCGGGGCAGCCGCAGCGTGACCGAGGTGCTCACCGCGTGGAACGTGGACCGGGCCCAGCTCGACGCCCGCCGCGTGCTCGATGCGCTGTTCGAAACCCGCTCGCGCGATGCGGTGATCGAGCTCGACATCACCGCGCTCGATCTGTTCGAGAACGGCAAGCCGTATGTGTTTGGGCTGGCGAGCCTCCCCGATCGCACCGCGCTGCTCTCGCTGGCGCGGCTCTCGGCCGACGACCCCGCCAAGGAGCAGGCCCGCCTGCGCACGCTGGTGCGCCACGAGTTCGGCCACGCGGTGGGCCTCACCCACCACGACGTCGTCGATTGCGTGATGCGGCAAGACCCGACCGTCGCCTCGCTCGACGATGCTCCCGACGGCCCCTGCCTCGCGTGCCACGGCAGCCTCGACGTGCAGCTCGAGCTGCTCGCGAGGCCGGGGCAGACCGCCCTCGATCGAGCGCGCAGCCTGCTCGTGCGCGGTCGCGGCGAAGAGGCTCGCCGCACCCTCGTCGACGCGCTGCGCAACCACCCCCCTGGCGTCGAGCTCCTCGATGCGTTCGGCCGCCTGTTCTACGAGGCGCGCCAGTACGACGACGCGATCGCGCTCTTGCGCCACACCGTGCGCAAGGATCCCACGCGCGCGACCGCGTTCGTGCAGCTGGGTCTCGCCTACCAGCGGCGCGGCAACGATGGCGACCTCGCCCATGCCGTGGGCTCGTTCGAGCAGGCGCTCGAGCTGCGACCCGACTGGGAGTCCGTGGCCGATCACCTCGAGGTCACCCGCGCCGAGCTGCGCGCCCAGGGTCCCTAGCCACGAGCGCTCCGCGACGCGGGCCTGTGGTAAGCACTCGCCCATGATCGAGGTGCTGCGAGCCCCGGGCGAGCTGCGAGCATGGAGACGAGGGCTGCCCCCGGGGCGACCGGTGGCCATGGTCCCGACGATGGGCTACCTGCACGAGGGGCACCTGTCGCTGCTGAAGGAAGCGCGGCGTCGGATCCCGAGCGGTCAGGGCGAGGTCGTGCTCACCCTGTTCGTCAACCCCACCCAGTTCGGTCCCCACGAAGATCTCGATCGCTATCCCCGCGACGAAGCCGGTGATCTCGCCAAGGCCGAGGCGTGTGGGGCCGACCTCGCGTTCTGTCCGCTCGATCCCTCTGCGATGTATCCCTCGCGCTCCACGTGGGTCGACGTGGAGGGCCTCTCCGCCGGCCTGTGCGGGGCCAGCCGCCCCGGGCACTTTCGCGGCGTGTGCACCATCGTCACCAAGCTGTGGAACCTCGTGCAGCCCGAGCTCGCCCTGTTTGGCGAGAAGGACTACCAGCAGCTCGCGATCCTGCGCCGCATGCACGCCGACCTCATGCTCGAGGGTGAGATCGTGGGCATGCCGATCGTGCGCGAGCCCGACGGCGTGGCGATGTCGAGTCGCAACGCCAACCTCGACCCCAGCGCGCGACTGCACGCGCGCGCGCTCTCGGGGTTGCTCGCCCACGTTCGCGAGCGCTTCGCGGCCGGGGAGCGTCGCGTGGCCGCCCTGCTCGCCGACGCCGAGGCCCGGCTGCAACCGGGTCGGGTCGACTACGCCGAGATCGTCGACGCCGACGATCTGCAGGCCATCGAGGTGATCGAGCGCCCGGCCCTCGTCGCGCTGGCCGTGTTCGTCGGCGGCGTGCGCCTGATCGACAACACCGTGCTGCGGCCCTAGCCGAGCCTGGCGGCTCACGAGCCTAGCGCCCGTCGCAGGTCGTGCCGACCGGTACGTCGAGATCGCAGCGCACGTTGACCGCGGTGCCCGAGGCCACGGGGACGCCCTCGCGCCGCTCGACCACGAGCTCCAGGTTGGCGCCGAGCGTCACGCACTGCGCGGACATGTCGTCGATCGCCTCGGGCGTCTGGAGCCCCGGATCGGTGAGCGCTCGGTAGCACACGTGCACGTCGTCGGCCGGGAACTCCCAGCCCCACGCGGTGGCCGGGCATGGCTGCACGGGGAGATCGGCGAGCTCGTTGGTGAACGTCTCCACCAGCGAGCACGAGGGCTGCAGCCCCGGCACGTCGTAGCGCTGGTCGCTCACGCAGCCCGCCACGCACGCGCGGGTGTTGATTTCGCCGATCGCATCGGCGATGCCCTCGAGCGCCACCCCGTAGTCCTCGGCGCACACCGAGAAGATGTTGCGCTCGCCCGAAGCGAACGCCTCGGCAAACTCGCGCAGGCGCACCGAGGGCATCCCCGGCGGATCGTCGAGCGTCTCCGTCCCCCGATTGCACGCCGGCCCGATCCCATACTCTTGGTTGAACTCCTCGTCGGGCGAGTCGGCGTAGAGGTTCACCCCCGTCTCGGGGTAGTCGAGCGGCACCCCGGCCAGCACTGCGATCAGCACCTCGCTCTGCCCGCCCGCCGCCTGCTTGGTCGCGGCCAGCTGGGCGAGCGTGTCGATGTAGCGCTGCACCGGAAACAGCACCGACTCGTCGGCGTTGGTGGTGGGCAGCCCCTCGCGGTTCTTGTCTTGCGAGAAGCACTCGTCGAACACGCCCGGGCCGCCCGAGCACGCGATCCCTGCGCGCCAGCACGCCCCCGAGGACACGCGATCCGGCGAGCTCCAGAACACCTGCCCGTATGTATTGATCCAGCCGAGCGTGTCCTCGGACATCGAGCAGTCGATCTCGTCGGTCACGAAGATCACCGCCAGCAGCGCGTCATCGCGCACGAACCCGCTGTTCGAGTCCAGCAGCGTCAGTCGCATCGACTCGAGCGGCGCCTCGAAGCCAAAGCCCGAGATCCCCTGCGGCCCGATGCACTGTAGCGCTGCCGCCATGCTGATCCCCGGCGGCAGGTTGGTCTGGCCGTTGCTGTTCTCGACCCACGGCTCGGCCAGGCCCACGTTGTCGATCGCACAGTGGTCCAAGCAGCCGCGCTGCTGCTCGTCGTTGTAGCCGAACGGACCATCCGAGATGAACTCATGGAGCCGCCCCCGACAGCTCGTGGCTCGGATCGCCCCCAGGCTGTCGGTGGTGGTGATCGCAATGCGATAGTTCGCCCCCACCTGCTGCGCCTCGAGCACGTCGACGAACGTGCCGAAGCTCCGCGCCAGCGTCCCTTGCTCCCCGCCCATCGACCCCGAGTTGTCGATCACGAACAGGATGTCGACCGCCCGCCGCAGCGACAGATCGACCACACACAGCTCCGGGGAGTCCACGCAGTTGATCTGCCCGCTGTCCTGCGTGTCCAGCATCGGCCCCGTGCTGCTGCTCGCCGCGCCCCCGCCGTCGGCCCGCAGGAAGTCCGGCGGCGTGCGACCGCAGGCGGCGGTGGCGAGCAAGGCGAGGGAGAGACGGCGCAGCATTGGGTGGGAACGATGGTAGCGCGAACGCCCGGGGGGGCGCAGGGGCGTGGGATGATTCGAGGGCGCGCGTTGGCGCAGGGAACGCCGTTTGGATCAGGCGGGCGTGGGGTGCGGCGCGGGAAGTCGATTGGGACGAGCACGACGGCCAGGTAGCGGCCCATGACTAGGCCATGGGGCCGGAGCTCGCGGCCCTCCAGAGCTCTGGCCTCGTGGGCGCAGCAGGCTTGCCCAACTCGACGAACGGACGCTCTTCGAGGGGCCTCTCGGTGATCTCGTAGGCCGCCGCGGGATCGAGCGCGGCGGGTCGTAGTGACGCACCAGTAGCACGCGGGGCCAGCGTGTGGCCACTGCCGTGTGTCGGTGGGCACCAATGGGTCATCTCGAAGCGCGAACGTGAGAGAGGAGTGTATGCGCGGTGGCTCGTGGAGGATCGGAGGGAGAGCGTTTCGAGGTCCTCGCACTCCCCAGTGGCCTCGCCACCCGCCTCGATGATCTGCAGGAGCGGATTCTGCGCAGCAATGTGGGTCGAATGTGCCATCGGCTATGTTCGCGGTATTTGACCCGTAGTACATCAGTGCACGAATGGGTCATCCGTTCGGCAAGTTCGCGTGATTACATCGAGTAAAGTCGAGTTGGTCGGAGAATCGAACGACTGGCTAGATTCGCATTTGACCAATTGGCGAACACCCACTAACTCCTCCCATCGGCGTCGCCTGGCCGACACCGCCCGCTTCAAGGACTCCCATGTCGAATCGTCCGCAGCTCATCGAGGCTGCCGTGGCCGTGCTCGCGCTAGTTGGCGTGAGTGCGTGCAGCCGCGGCTCGCAGTCAGATCTCCAACTTCGCGATGGCTGGGCGCCGCCGCCGGCTGTCCAGGCATCCTTGGCCGATGATGTCGCCGAGTTGCGGGCGCAGGCGGTGAGCTTCGACCCCTCGGTGGAGGTGGGGGCGATACCGGGAGAGTCGGGGGTGACCCCCTCGGGTCAGGCGACGTACTCGATTCCGCTGACCGTGGCCCGTGGCGTGGGTGGAATGACGCCCGCACTCTCACTCGAGTACCGCAGCAACCCGCACAACGGTCCGCTTGGGGTTGGATTCTCGCTAGGCGGCATTGCGGGGCCCATTCGGCGCTGCAGTCGAACCAAGGCGATCGATGGCGTGAGCGAGACCTACGCGTTCGAGCTCGACGACCCGCTGTGCTGGGGCGGGGATCGCCTCGTGCTGGTGACGGGCGACTATGGGCAAGACGGGGCGGAGTACCGCACGCGGCATGACCCGTTCTCCAAGATCGTCCAGCACGCAGACAGCAATGCCCGCGACAGCTACTTCGAGGTCTTCACCAAGGACGGGAGGATCCTCGAGTTCGGTCGTCCCGATGCCTCGCTCGTGCGCACGATCGATGCGACCACCCGCCCGTGGATGTGGGCGCTGCGGAGCGCCAAGGATCGCTTCGAGAACATCATCGACTATCGCTACGACGCGCCAAAGGTGGCGGGTTTGGGCGATCCCTACGAGCTCCAGCTGCGCGAGATCGCCTACGGAGGCACGGGGCCGGAGCCCAGTCGACGCCATGTCCGCTTCGACTACGAGGGGCGGCCCGACCAGTCCTGGGGCTTCGCCAACGGGGTCAGGCAGGGCCGCACCGAGCGACTTCGGACCATCACCGCGGAGGGACCCAACGGGGCGGTCGTGGCGTCCTATGTGCTCTCCTACGCGCAGGACCCGGCCTCCAACTACAGCCGCATCGTGTCGATCACGAAGCAGGATGGCTCGGCGGTCCCGCTGCCGCCGACGGAGTTCGCGTGGAGCGACCCGGGCGGTCTGCCCGTGCTCGGGTTCACGGCCTACGGGACTTTCCTCGGGCCGGATGCCGAGCTGGTCGACGACCCGGTGCCGTTTGCGTCGTCGCCGACGCGTCTCGTTGGCGACTTCGATGGCGACGGGGACCACGACTTACTCTACTTCACGGACGCGGGCTGGCGCGCATGGGATGGTTCGTCGCAGTACGACCTGCTCGATACGCAAGTCACGGTCTCGTGGCCGTCCGTACTGCCGCAGGGGGACTCGTACGTCGAAGATTTGATCGTCCAGAGCGCGTATGACCCGGAAGAACAGGAGGACCTCGACGATGCGGCGGGTCTCCATCTCCATCGCTTGCAGCCGGGGTTCTCGATCAGCGTAATCGATGCCAATGGCGACACGCGCGACGACCTCGTGATCCCGCGCCGCCCGCTCGCCGAGGGCAGTGATCAGGTGGACCCGTGGGGGTACCGCTTCGCGGAAGATGTCACCATCGCGGTGGCCAGCACGCCCGAGGGGGAGCCGGCTGATGCTGGCTTCACCGAGCCCGTAGCGTTCACCGAGGAGCTCGCGGGGCTCGCCGGAGATCCCATCTACACCGTGGTCCCCCTCGATCACGACGGCGACGGTCTGAGCGACCTTTGGCTGTGCCAAGGCGATGGCTACAAGAGCGGGCACTGGATCCTGGCGCACCGCATTCCCCATCCCTCGGGCGCCTCTGGCCTCTATGCGTACAGCGCCCATGACAGCCGAGTCGGGTGCTCGGTGCACGACGAGCTGTTGGTCACGAGCCTGCGTGGCGGACGGCAGGACCTGCTGGTCGTGCCCGCGTACGAGACCGGTCTCGATATGCCCACGCCGGAGGACTTCCCCGGCCCAGTTGCGTACCACGAGGACTACCTCCCTCGACCCGAGAACGAGCGGACGGAGTATCTGGCGTTGACGTACGAGATCGGAGGCGGCGCGGGAGCGCTCGAGCCCACTGGGTTGCCACGCGATCACTACCAACGGTGGCACGACCGACAGTGCCGCAATCGCATGGCTCGGGAGCTCTACGACCGACCGCTCGCGGGCGCCGGACTGGGCCTCGACAAGCTCGCCGACGTCAATGGTGATGGCCTCGTCGACGTGCTGCGCTTCGAGCTCGACTCGGGCGACGACGCCAGCAATCCTCAGCTCGCGCTGGGCCTCGATGGCACCGCTCACTGGTCGCCCGATGTGATGTGCAGTGGGAGTGTGGAGGTCAACGCCCCGGCCTCGATCCGGCCGTATCTCAACACCGGCGATGGCTTCATCCCCGGACCAACGATTCACACGTTCGCGGGCAACCCCCACGCCAACCTCTGGCTCAACTACCATCGCGCTCAGCTCTTCGACTTCAACCTCGACGGGATCGCCGATCTGCTGCTCCCGTCGTCCGGTGCGGGCGGCGGCTGGACCGCCGTGATCTCCAATGGAGACGGCACCTTCTGGGATCATCCCGTGGTGCTGCCTTCTGGCTGGCCCGCCTACACGGGGGACGCCAACTGGCGCGAGCAGATGAAGAAGGCGCAGACGGTGCAGGTGATGACCCTCGCGCCGGCTCTCCAGCAACGCGGCCAGATCACGTTCTTGGGCTACGTCGAGGACAATCCCGAGCAGTGGCCCTTCCTCATCAATACGCTCTCCACGAGCTACAGCGAGCCCCACAACCGGATCAAGAAGATCACCGATGGGCTCGGCGCGATCACCAAGCTCGACTACGCGCAGATTTCTCCCCAGGGCAACCACGGCATGCTGGGTATGCACAGCTACCCGCGTACGGGGGCCAAGGGAGCGATGGCCGTGGTCACGCGTCACTCCGTGCAGAGCAATCCGCAGGGTGACTTCGAGACCGATCAGTACGCGTACCACGACGCGGTCGTCGATGCGTGGGGGGATGGCCTCCTGGGGTTCGCCGAGGTCGAGCGGTGGTCCGAGGGCGAGCTGCATCAACACACTTGGATTCGCTACGCGTTCGATCGAGACCACACGCTAGGCGACTATCCGACGGCTGGTCGCCCGGTGGAGATCCTCGATCAGCGCCGAGTGATGCGCCCCGATGGCTCGCCCGAGTACTGGCTCACCCGCACGCGGCAGCAGCACGATACGGTGGTCGAGTGGCGCTTCGGTGGCCCCACCATGTTCACCTATCCATCGCTGCAGGAGGTGGATGTGTTCGTGCGGGACGAGAGCTGCGTCGACGACTGCGAGCCGCTGGCCGGCGACCGGTTCCAGTGGCTCACCGTGGAGCAGGAGCGCGATGGCCTGGGCACGGTGCTGTCGACGACGACCACCAGCGCGGTCGAGACCCGTACCTACGAGGTCGAGGCCATGTATGACGATCTCGACGCGTGGTTGGTCGGTCGGGCCGAGTCCTGGCTCGAGACCAGCTGCACGAGCGCCGAGTGCAGTGATCGCTCGCAGACCGCCACCTACGACTCGGCCACTGGAGCGCTGCTGACGTCTACCTTCGCTCCCGGCGATCCCGTTGCTGAGGTCGAAACGAGTCATGTGTACGATGCGCGCGGGAACGTCTCGTCGACGACCATCGCGGATCTTCAGGGCGACGTACGCACCACCACCACCACGTGGGATGCCGAGGGGGTCTACCCGGAGGCGATGACCAACGCGGCGGGGCACACGAGCTGGGTGATCCACCACCCCACCACCGGCGTTCCCGTGGCCGAGGTGGCGGCCGACGGTGTGACATGGGTGCATCGCTACGACGGCTTCATGCGGCCCACGCGACATGAACGCCGCGCCGCCCCACTCGCGCTGCCCGACGGCAACACCACGGCGATCGAGTACGCGGTGGGCGGCCCCGTGTACGACGACACGTTTCTGGCCGACTCGGCGCTACGCGTGCGGGTCACGGACCCCGACGGCCAGGAGGTCAGCGTCGACTACGCGGCCACGATGCAGCCGATGCAGCGGGCGTGGTGGGGCATGGCCTCGCTGGACGAGGTGCCGTACACGCTCGTGGGTCCCGGCGGCGAGGTCTACGAGAGCACGCTCTACGATCCGCGTGGTCGCGTGAACCGGCAGAGCCTTCCGACGTGGGCCACCGAGCAGCCCGAGGGCTACACGACCATGACCTACGACGGGGCCTCGCGTGTCGTCGAGATCGAGCATCCGCACGGCACGACCGAGCGCTTCGACCATGGCCAGCTCTCAGCGGGCCTGCAGGTGGAGCACATCGACGAGCGAGAGGTCAGCACCCGCACCCAAACCGACGCTGCGTCGCGCGTGGTGGTCACCATCGACGCGCAGGGTACGAGCACCTGCTTCTCCTACGGGCCCTTCGACGTGGTGCGCGAGGTTCGGCGCAACTGCAACGAGCCCGGCACTCCATGGGTCAGCACGTTCGAGCACGACGTTGCGGGGCGGATCACGTCCGAGACCGATCCCTCGTTCATTCAGCGGAGCTACGGCTACAACGGCTTTGGTGAGGTCATCGAGGTCACCGACGCCGACGGTAACGTCGTTGCGTTCGACCACGACGTGCTCGGCCGCTTGCTGGTGAGGCACGACGCCGACGGCGAGACCACCCACACCTACGACGTGGGCCGGCTCGGTCGGCTGCACTCGAGCGAGAGCCCCGATGACGTGGTGCTCGAGTACGGCTACGACACCTCGGGGCGCGTCGATCACGTCACGGTCACCGACCTGCTGCTCACCGTGCCCGGCCCGCTCGAGCTGCGCTACGACTATGGCGTCGGCGATCGCCTCGAGTCGCTGATCTATCCTTCGGTGGATGGCGACCCCACGGTTCGGGTCGACTATCACTATGATGACATCGGCAACCTGCGTCGCGTGGAGCGCAGCAACGGCGACCTCCTGTGGTCGGCGCTCGAGGCCGATGAGGCCGGCCGTCTCACGCACGAGCGGTTCGGCAACGGTCTCGACACGCTACGCACCTACGAGCCGCTCACGGGCCGGCCAACGTCGGTTCAGACGGTCGGGCAGTGGAACGCGGTCCAGAGCCTCGCGTACGCCTGGCACCCCTGGGGAGAGCTCGAGAGTCGCAGCGATCTGCTCGAGCCACAGCAGGAGGTGTTCGAGTACGACGACCTGCGGCGTCTGACGACGGCCACCGTCACGCACGGCGGGCACATAGGCGCCGTCCACGTCTCGTACGACGAGGTTGGCAACATCCTCACCAAGAGCGACGTCGGCAGCTACGTCTACGACGCGGGTCGCTTCATCGCGTACGGCTCGGGCGCGCCCGTGTTGCTCGGCCACGATGGCCGCGGCAACATCGAGACCCACGGCGGCCAGACGCTCACCTACACTCCATTTGACAAGCTGCGTCAGCTGACCGACGGCGCCCAGACCTTCGATTTTCGCTACGACGCGGATGGTGATCGGTTCTCGCGCTACTCGGAGCGTGACGAGGAGCTCATCGTGGCCATTCGCGGCCTCTACGAGCGCCGCGCGACCGACGGTGAGCTCGAGCTGACCTATCGGGTTCCCGCCGCGGGGCGCATCGTGGCGCAGATCGTTCGCACGCCGAGTCCCTTCGGGGGTTGGAACACCAACGTCGAGTCGCTGCACGACGATCACATCGGCTCCACGCACGTCGTGACCGATGCGGTCGGCGCGGTCGAGAGCAGCCTCTCGTATGACCCCTGGGGGCGAGCCCGCGAGGCGAGCGACTGGACGACGCCGCTCGACGCCGACGAGCTCGAGGACCTCGGAATCGGCTTCACCGGCCATCCCGCGCGGCTCGACGCTGGTCTCGTCGACATGGGTGGGCGCAGCTATCACCCCATGCTCGGCCGGTTCTTCTCGCCCGATCCCCTCGTGACCGGGCCACTCGATGGACAGGCCTACAATCGCTACAGCTACGTCCAGAACCGGCCGCTGGTGGCGACCGACCCCAGCGGGTACGCGCCCGAAGGCTTCGGGGACGGCGGTCGTCTCCCTGGCAAGGCCGGCGAGATCTGCAACGAGAACCGAACCGAATGCAGCCGGCTCATCATCGTCTCCGACCCCGACGCGGGCGCCAACGCCCACGACTCATGGCTGCGCGCCTCGCAGGCATTCGACGCCTACAACGGCCTGGGCCAGGGCGGCCCCGGAGGTGGCGGCTACCCGTACTCGGCCAACGGCGTGCGACACGGCGACGACTCCGGCCAGCCCGGCGGCAGCGGGAGGTTCACGATCAGCGTCACGCCGGACATGTGCGCCGAGATCGCCGCCTGCTCCGGCCGCCAGAGCAAGCGCGGGCCCGTGTACATCTGG
>JBFIJN010000075.1:0-22676 GCA_041600735.1 Nannocystaceae bacterium | reverse complement strand
TCCGGTCGGATCGCGAGCACCAGGCTCGTCTCGTACTGCCCCGCGTGGCACGAGCCGCTCTGGAATTCCGGGGTGAGCCGCTGCGCGTTCACCCGTCGCGTCTTGTCCGAGAACACCAGCGGCTGCCCGGTGTGCACCTCGAACTCCTTGGTCACCGCCCGCAGCGTGGCGATGTGTCCGGGCTCGAGGTGGGCGTTGGTGATCGCGACCCGCGAGAACCCCATCGCATGCGCTTGTAGGCAGGCCTGGAGCACGAGGCCGTGGATCACCTCGCGCGAGATCGTGGTCGTGCCCCGAAAGCTCGCCGCCCAGTCGGTCACGCCGTAGTGCAGGGGAGGGAAACACACCGCGTTCCACCCGAGCGCCGCGAGCTTCACCGCGGCTCGCCGCGCGACCTCCTCGCTGATCAGCGTATCGGTGCACAGCGGAAGGTGGGGCCCGTGCGCCTCGGTGCTGCCGGTGGGGATGATCGCCACGCTCGAGCGCCCCTCGCCGAGCAGCGCCTCCACCTCGGGGTAGGCCAGCTCGCGCAGATCGGCGCTGCGCCCTGCGTTCAGGCTCATGCGCCCTCCTTGCCCGCCGCGCCCGTGCCCGCGCTCGCTCGCTCGCGCAGCTCCGCTCGCCGGATCTTCCCCGTCTCCGTTCGCGGTAGCGCATCCACGATCTCGACCCTTCGCGGAGCCTTGAACGCGGCGATGTGATCCTTGGCGTAGGCCAGGATCTCCGCCTCTAGCCCCTCGCGCCGCTCATGACCGGCGGCGAGCTCCACGAACGCCATCGCCTTCTCGAGCCCGGCCGCATCGCGATAGCCCACCACGCCGGCCTCGTGCACCGCGGGGTGCCCTAGCAGGCAGTTCTCGACCTCGACCGGCGAGACGTAGACCCCCGAGCACTTCAGCATGTCGTCGCCGCGGCCGCAGTACCAGAAGTACCCGTCCTCATCGACGTAGAATTTGTCGCCGCCCTTGACCGCGTCGCCCCAGAACGTCTCGCGGCTCTTGTCGCGCATGCGCCAGTATCCGGCGCCCGCGGAGGGCCCCTCGATCACCAGCGTTCCGATCTGCCCGGGCGCGACCGTCTTGCCCTCGTCGTCGATCAGTCGGTACGCATAGCCGTCGACGATCCGCCCCAGGCTGCCTTCCTTCACGTCCCCCGGCCGGTTGGTGATGTACACATGGAACATCTCGGCCGATCCGATTCCATCGTAGATCTCGACCCCAAACCGATCCTTCCAGTCGCGATAGAGCCGCGGCGGCAGGGCCTCGCCCGCGCTCACCAGCGAGCGCAGCGAGGAGAGCTCGCGGCCGTGGTCGCCCACCTCGAGCAGCTTGGCGATGCTGGTCGGCACGGTCACCAGCTGCGTCGCGCGGTAGCGCTCGATGAGCTCGAGGTACTCCCGCGGCTCGAGCCGCTGCGGCGTGAGCACGCAGCGCCCGCCCACGCTGAACGGGAACAGCATGTTGCTGGCGAGCGCATAGCCAAAGAACAGCTTGGGCGCAGAGATCGTCACGTCGCGCGCGGTGAGCCCCAGCGTGCGCTGGGCGTAGGCGATCGTGTTCCACACGAAGTCGTGGTGCATGTGCATCACGCACTTGGGCTTGCCGGTCGAGCCGCTGCTCGAGAGCCACGTGGAGAAGTCGTCGCGGTAGGTGGGCTCGGTCACCGCGTGCGTGGGCTGCTTGGGCACCTCGGCGTGGTAGTCCACCGTGCGCGCGGGCGCCTGGGCCTCGCCGCGCGCGACCACGATCACGTGGTCGGTGTGCGGCGCGGCGGCGATCACTGGCTCGAGCATCGGCCACACCGCCGCGTCCACGATCACCGCCCGCGGTCGCGCATACTCGAGGTAGTACGCATAGTCCTCGGGCCGCAGCCACGTGTTCGCGGGCACCGCCACACAGCCCGCCCGCAGCACGCCGAAGTAGGCCTCTACGAATTCTGGCGTGTCGAGCAGCAGCAGCAGCACCCGCTCCTCGATGCGCAGCCCCAGCTCGCGCAGCAGGTTGGTGACCTGGCAGCTGCGCGCCACCAGCTCGCCGTAGGTCACGTCGCGCGGGGTGTCGTCGTCTCCGGGGTGGTAGTGCACGGCGACCTGGTCGCCCCGGCCCTCGTCCACGCGGGCGTCGAGGAACCACGTCGCCATGTTGAGGCGGTCGGGGATGACGATCGGCTCGGCTGTGCCCATGGCGGGCAATCTAACGCGTTCGTCCACGCGCTTCGAATGCCGCGCCCAGGCCACGAGCGGGAGCTAGGCGAGACGCCAGACGCGAGCGAGCGGGAGGCGCCCGAGGGCACGCTCCCGCTCGTGTGCAGCGAGCCGCGGCTCTACTTGTTGCCCTGGAGCATCTCGGCCATGCCGGGGATGTCCCCCAGGTTCGGCATGAGGATGATCTCGATGCGGCGGTTCTGCTCGCGGCCCACCTCGGTGGTGTTGTCGCCCACCGGGTCGTTCTCGGCATAGCCGGCGCCGCCCACCTTGCTCGCGGGGTAGCCGGCCTCGACGAGGCCCTTCACCACGCTCACCGCTCGCGCGGTCGACAGCTCCCAGTTGCTGGGGAAGCGGGCCGTCTTGATCGGGATGTTGTCGGTGTGACCGGCGACGAGGAAGTCGCGATCGACCGAGATCAGCGCCGGAGCCAGCGACGCGATCGCCTGCTGGCCCTCGGGGCGCAGTGAGGACTTGCCCGAGTCGAACAGGATCGAGTTGGAGAGCAGCACGACCATGTGACCCTTGCGAAAGCCGATCTTGATCGTGCCCTGGTCGACCATCGCCTTGAGCTTGTCGAACAGGTCCTTGTAGACCAGCAGCTCTTTCTCGCGCTTGGCCTTCTCGGCGCGAAGCTCGGCGAGCTCCTTGGCGGTGGTGCCGGCCTTGGCGGCGAGATCCTCGATCTGGGTGTTGAGCGCCGAGACCTCGGCCTCGAGCTCCGCGATCCGCTCTTGGTAGCTCTGGTTCTCACCGCGGAGCTGCTCGTTGCTCTGCTTCTCTCGGCCGAGCTCGGCCTCGGTCTTGGTGAGCTTGTCCTGGACCTCCGCGAGCTGGGCCTCGAGGTCCTTGACCTTGCAGCCGGGCACGAACACGAGCAGTCCGACAGAAAGAGCGAGAAGTGCGCGTCGCATCGGGGGGGACCTTAGCACCCGATTCACCTGTTTTTCGCGGTCGGCCCTCACATATGTAAGATGGGGTGCGATACGCGGGGATTGCACGAACCGCACTCCGCGCCGACGGCGAACGATGGCGTCCTCCAAGCAGAAGAAGCCCAAACGCGCACCCTCCGCCGAGTCCGCTGCGACCGGGCTTCCGCGGCCCCTCAGCGAATTCCTGGGCGTTGCGCTCCTCGCGGTAGGTGCGCTGATGTTCGGCGGCCTGATCTCCTATCAGGGTGGCGACGGCACGCTGATGGGCCCGGTCGGGCACCTGGCGGCCGGCGCATTGTACGCAAGCTTCGGCATGGCGAGCTATCTCATCGCGCTCGGCGTGGTGGGCATGGGGATCCAATCGCTCTCGGGCCGCGGGATGGAGATCGGCCTGCAGGAGGGCGTGGGCTTCGCGGTCGCGACCTGTGCCGGCTGCGTGCTGCTGCACGTGATGTTCCCGGGCTACCGCGTGCATGGCTACACCTCGGGCGGCCTCACCGGGGAGCTCGTGGGCGAGGTGAGCCTGGGCCTGTTCCACCACGCGGGCACCTACCTCGTGGCGATCGCGGTGATGTGCGTGGGCTTGCTCGCCTCCACGCCGCTGTCCTCGGCCCACCTGGTGGCGCTGGGCCGACTCGGCCTCAGCGGAGCGCGCGGTGGCGTGCTCTACCTCTACCACGGCGCGCGCGAGCTGATCCGAGCGCAGCGCGAGGCGGTCGAGCGCGAGGACGCCGAGGCCTACGACGACGAGGGCTACCAAGACGAGCATGAGGACGACGAGGCCCTCGAAGACGCCTACGCCGAGCTCGAGGAGCCCGAGGCGGATGAGGACGAGGAGGAGGCGCTCGCGGAGCCCGAGGCGCCCGCGGATGCGCCCGCCGCCAACGAGCCCCCGGCCCGCAAGACCCGCGGCAACCGCCGCCGCGCGCCGGCCAAGCGGGCCGAGCCCGCGGCGAGCGCTGACGACGACGAGACGGCAGTGGTCGCGGCCGCCGACGAGGATGACGATGACGGCGACGAGCTGCCCGAGATCGTGATCAAGCACGAGGAGCCCGCGCCCGCCGCGAAGGCCAAGGCCGCCACCGCGGACGACGACGACGACGACGACGCGAGCGACGAGGCGAGCGAGGGCGAGACCACCGACGAGGCGACTCGCGCAAAGAAGGCCCCGCTGCGGCTCGAGGATGTCCGCGCAGCCCGGCTGGCCGCCTCCTCCGACGAGCCCCGCCCCGCGCGTCCCAGCATGCCCGGCGTGGTCAAGCTCGGCCCCGGCCCCTACCAGCTGCCCCCGCTGCACTTGTTCGAGGCGGCCGCCCACGCCGAGCGCACCGAGGTCGATCGCGGGTTCGTGCTCGAGCAAGCCCAGCGCCTGGTCACCACGCTCGCCGAGTTCCGCATCAAGGGCAAGGTCACCAAGATCCACCCCGGGCCCGTGATCACGCGCTACGAGTTCAAGCCCGAGGCCGGCACCAAGCTGTCCAAGATCGAGAGCCTCGAGAACGATCTGGCGATGGCGCTCGAGGCGATCCGCATCCGCATCCTCGCGCCGATCCCCGGCAAGGCCACCGTCGGCTTCGAGGTGCCCAACAAGGTGCGCGAGACCGTCTACATCAAGGAGATCCTCGAGGCCGAGGGCTTTGGCAAGGGCCAGCGCCTGCCGCTCGCGCTCGGCAAGGACATCACCGGCAACGTCACCACCTGCGATCTGGCCAAGGCTCCGCACCTGCTCGTGGCCGGCGCGACCGGCTCGGGCAAGTCGGTGGGCGTCAACTCGATGATCTGCTCGCTGCTCTACGCGGCCAGCCCCGAGGACGTTCGCATGGTGATGATCGACCCCAAGATGCTGGAGCTGTCGATCTACGAGGGCATCCCGCACCTGCTGCTCCCGGTGGTCACCGACGCCGAGAAGGCCGCGCTGGCGCTACGCTGGGCGGTGCAGGAGATGGAGCGCCGCTACGGGCTCTTGTCCGAGGCGCAGGTGCGCGACATCTCCGGCTACAACCGCAAGCTGCCCGAGCTCATCGCCAGCTGGGAGCACGAGGGGCGCCTGGCCGAGGTCGCCGCGGCCGAGGTCGCGCGCGATGCCGCCGAGCACGGCGAGGACGGGGCCGACGGCACCAAGCTCTCGGGCGTCGCGTTCGACGAGCACGGCCCGCGCGAGAGCTACGGGGGCGCGCTCGATCGCCCCGATCGCCCCACCAAGCTGCCGTACATCGTCGTCATCATCGACGAGTTCGCCGACCTCATGATGGTCGCCAGCAAGGAGGTCGAGCAGAGCGTGGCCCGCATCGCCGCCAAGGCTCGCGCCGCCGGCATCCACCTGATCGTGGCCACCCAGCGCCCCAGCGTCGATGTCATCACGGGGACCATCAAGAACAACTTCCCCTCGCGCATCGCGTTCCAGGTGACCTCCGACGTCGACTCGCGCACGATCCTCGACGGCAAGGGCGCCAAGCAGCTGCTGGGCATGGGCGACATGCTGCACATGGACCGCGGCATGCAGGCCCAGCGCGTGCACGGCTGCTACGTCTCGGAGGACGAGATCCTCGAGGTCGTGAAGTTCGTCAAGAAGCAGGCGCGCCCGGTCTACAACATGGACATCGTGCGCAAGCAGGACGACGGCAGCGGCGGCGAGGAGCGCAGCGAGAGCTTCGACCCGCTCTACGATCGCGCGGTGGAGATCGTGGCCGAGTGCCAGAAGGTCAGCACCAGCATGCTGCAGCGCCGCCTCAACGTGGGCTACAACCGGGCCGCGAAGATCGTGGAGGCGATGGAGGAGCACGGGGTCATCGGGCCCGCGCGCGGCACCACGCCGCGCGAGGTGTTCGTCTCGGCCGCGTGACGGCGGCGACCACCGTCAGTCCTCGACCACCATGCGTGCGACCTCGAGCAGAGCAGTGGTGATGAGCGCGACGGTGGCCAGGTGGAGGAACAGCATGGGGGATCTCGACTCGAGGGGGGATCGGGGCTCCGCCCCAGAACGCGGGTGGAGGGCAAGGCCCGCCGGCCGTCAGGGCCTCGGCGCGGGCTAGGGCAACTCGGGCGTGGCCTCGCCATTCCCGGCGCGATGGCCCTATCCACGCGGGGCCTCGCTGGGTTGGGGCGCGTTGCGCGGGGTGTGATCATCCCGTAGAACCGAGCGGCGCCGCGGCGCGTGCACTATCCTTCACGCGGTCCCCATGCCCAGCCCAATCGCCTGCGTCCTGTCCTACGGCCTCATGTGCGCTTCCGGTGACGTGATCACCGACGTGCCCCCGCCCACGCCGCTCGAGCCCGCCGTGGCCCGGCCCTCGGACACCGATCCCGAGCCCGGAGAGCCCGCCATCGGCGACGAGCCCGCCAAGGGCGAGGCCTCCAAGATCTTGGCGCTGGTGCAGGGCTTCTACGACGCCACGAAGGACCTCTCCGCCAACTTCCAGCAGACCTATACGCACCCGGTGTACGGCACCAAGACCGTCAGCAAGGGCAAGCTACGCGTCAAGAAGCCCGGCAAGATGGTGTGGGACTACGCGGCCGCCAACGCGGCCGACTTCTACGTCACCCGCAAGAAGCTCCAGGTCGTCGAGCACGATCTGCGCCAGGTGGTGAGCCGCACGGTGGACACGGCCGATTTCGCGGGGGCCGAGAAGTTCTTGTTCGGCGGGCGGCAGCTCGTGGAGGACTTCAAGGTCCGCGTGGCCAACGAGCGCCTGGTCAAGGCCTACGGTCAGGCCGGGCACACCGTGATCGAGCTGGCGCCGAAGCAGAAGAACCCGCATTACCAGTCATTGCTCCTGGTCGTGGAAGATGCGAGCGGTCGCGTCGATGCCTTCGTGGTGCGCAACGCCGACAAGAGCGTCAATCACTTCGAGCTGACGGGCTTTACCCGCAACGATGGGCTCGCGGACTCGATGTTCACGTTCAGCAAGCCCAAGGGCTACGCCGAGGTCGACGGATAGCGCCCCTCGGGCCCGAGCGCGGCCCGACCGTGATCGCCTGGTCGTGACCTGGTTCACGCCCTTGCCCCTGTGCAGCGCAATCGCGCCCCCGCATGCTTCGCCTACGTGCGGGTCCGAGGGATCGCCGTGGGGCGTCCCGGCGGAGGTTTGGGCATGCACGTACCACGAGCAACAGGAATACCTAAGATGAAGATCGACAAGACTTGGATCATTGGGCTTGGCCTCACGCTGCCGCTGGCCGGCTGCCCCGGGGACGACGGCCCGTCGACGACGGCGGCCAACGACAGCACCAGCGCGGGCATGACCGACACCACGGCGGACACCGACCCGACTGCGGCCGACAGCACCGCCGCCACCGCGGTCACCGAGACCGCCACCGACTCGGTCGACTCCACCGGTGAGCCGCCCGGCGAGTGCCCCGGATCGGGCGTGGGCACGGCGGACGTGGGCGCCGACTGCTCCGCCAACGCCGACTGTGCCTCGGGCGTGTGCACGATCTTCACCGACGTGCCGCTCAACGACGATGCCGTGTGTGCCGAGACCCCGGCCAACTGCGGCACCCGCTTCACGGGCACCATCTTCGACTTCACCACGGGCGAGGCGCTGTCCGGGGCCAACGTGGTCGTGGCCGCAGCGCTCCAGGCGGCCACCAACCCGACCGGCGCGATGGCCCTGGTCGAGGCGACGAGCGGCGGCGATGGTCGCATCGACGAGACCTCGCCCGACGCCCTCATGGCGCCGATCGGGATCGTGGCCCTCACCTCTTCGGGCGGCTACTACCTCA
Organism: Nannocystaceae bacterium; assembly: GCA_041600735.1. Lineage (GTDB taxonomy): Bacteria > Myxococcota_A > Polyangia > Nannocystales > Nannocystaceae > Paraliomyxa. The sequence continues at coordinate 14,819 of JBFIJN010000075.1, read as the reverse complement.
CCGCCACGGGCCTCGCGGCGCCGGTCGACGGCTCCTCGTACAACGTGGGCAGCAGCATCCACGACATCTGGGCCGTGCCCGAGACCGACCTGCAGGACTGGTCCGACGAGCTCTCGATGGATCCGGCGATCCTGCCCGAGAGCCTCCCGCTCGGCGATGCCGGTGGCGTGGTCGGCTTCGTGCGCGACACCGCGGGCGTGCCCGTCGGCGGCGCCGAGGTGTCCTCCACCAACGATGGATCGGGTGCGATCATCCGCTACCTCAACGACGACGGCACCTTCGGTGTCGACCGCACGTCGGACCTCGGGATCTTCGTCATCATCGAGCCCGCGCTGGCCGAGGTGTTCGAGGTGAGCGTCGCTGGTGCGGTCGTGGGTGGCGGCACCGCAGGCTCGGCCGACGGCGCCATCTTCACGATGATCGTCAACGCTCAGTAGGCTGAGGCGAGCACTCGCGAGCACTCGCGAGTGCGAGCATGTGAGGGCGGCTTCCCCAGCGGGGAGTCGCCCTCTCTGCGTTCAGCCACCCGGCGGGCGGAACAGCTCGTCGAGGTCGGGCGGCGGCGCCAAGCTTCCGCCGTCGCCCTTGTCCTTGCCCTTGCCCTTGCCCTTGGGCTTCGGGTCGCCGGTCGGCGGCGGGACCTTGGGGTCCGCCGCGTCCTTGCCCTTCTTGCCCTTCTTGCCCTTGTCGTCGCCCTTGGGCGGCGCGGCCTCGGTGTCGGCGCTGGGCTGGGCGTCCGTGTCGGTGTCGGTGTCGGTGGCCCCGCTGCTCTCGCTCGGCAACGGTGGCGGCGCCCCGCTGGTGTCGTCGACCTCGGCGGTCGGTCCCCCGCTGGTGCCCGCGACCAGGGGCGGCGGCTCGGGGGGCTCCGAGAGGTCCACGTACCGGCCATTCTCGTCGAGGATCCCGCCCCGCAGCAGATCGGGGCGCAGGAACAGGGTGACGACGCCGGCCACCATGAACGCGAGCGCGGCCACGATCACGATCACGCGCGAGCGCGGGCCGAGCCCCTCGCGCTCCTCACCGTCGGCGCCGGAGCGCTCATTGGGGTCGTGCCGCAGCATCATGGTCATCGACGCGTTGAGGTCGTGCCCGGTCAGGCTGCCGTCGTGGCCCATGCCCTCGCCGTGACCGCTGGGGCCCGCGCTGCCGAGCTCGCGCAGGGCGAGCGCGGCCACGGCCACGTTCGGTGCGAGCCCGGCGGCCTGGCGACGCAGCTCGATCTGCGCGCCAAACGTCTCCTGCACCCAGCGCCCCACGTTGCTCGAGGGGGCGAGCAGATCCTCGGCGATGGCCACCTTGCGCAGGTCGGTGAGCATCTGCTCGGCCGACTGGTAGCGCTTGGCCGGGTCGCGCTCGAGCGCCTTCATGCACACGCGATCGAAGCACGCGGGCGGTCGCAGCCCCACGCTGCTGGGCAGCGGGATCTTGCGCGTGAGCACCTGGGTCAGCACTTGCTGCGGGTCGTCGCCCTCGAACAGGCGCTCGCCGGTGAGCGCGTTCCACAGCACCACGCCGGCCGAGAACACGTCGGAGCGCGGGTCGAGCGGGAGACCGCGGACCTGCTCGGGCGAGAGGTAGCCGGGCTTGCCGCGGCCCGGACCTTCTTGCAGCGCATTGGCGGCCTTGGCCACGCCGAAGTCGGTGAGGCGGCAGGTGCCGTTGACCCCCACCAGCATGTTGTGCGGCGAGAAGTCGCAGTGCACGACCGGATGCGGCGAGCCATCGTCGCCGCGCATGCTGTGGGCGGCGTGCAGGCCGGTGAGCCCATCGAGCATGATGGGCACGATGAGCTCGGGCGGTCGCGACTTGGGGTGGCTCTTGAGCAGCTCCGCGAGCGTGCACCCCTCCACGTAGTCCATGACCAGGTAGTGCTGGCCGGCGAAGGTGTCGATGTCGATGATGCTGACGATGTTGGGGTGGGAGAGCCGCGAGGCGATCCGCGCCTCCTCCAGCAGCATCTGCACATAGGCTTGGTTGGTGTTGAGGTGATCGCGGATCACCTTGAGCGCGAACAAGCGGCGAAACCCGCCCTCGCCCGTCACGCGGCACAGGTAGACCGTGCCCATGCCGCCGCGAGCCAGCCGCAGCAGCACCTCGTAGCGACCCACGTGGGCGGTGCCGCTGGCCTTCACATGACTCGAGAGCGAGACCTCGCGCGGCTGCACGGCGTCGGTCGCCGGCATCTCCAGCGTGGTCTCGGCGCTGGGATCCCGCGGGAGCGGCCGGCCATGGGCGGGGCGCGTGAAGGACCAGGTGCCGCCCGGGCTCTCGAGGTTGCCCGGCCCGCTGGGGACCGAGATCGCGTGCGAGAGATCGTCGTCGACCGGGGCTGGGATCGGGACCGTTGGTTCGACGGCGGGCGTGGGCTGAGTCAGGCGCACCGGGCCCGAGGGCGGACTGATCGGCAGCGGCTGCGAGGACGTGGTGGGCAGGACGACCGGCTCCCCCGGAGGCGGGGGGATCGGTCCGGCCCGCAAGAGCGTTCGGTCGGCGCGCTCGGGCTCGAACGGGGTCTGCGCGCGCGCGGCCGCCCGGGCTCGGCGGCGAGGCCCTTCGTTGGCCCGCCGAGCACTGTCGTCGGGCGGCACGGGTGAGGTGATCGCTCCGGCCGGGGCCGCAGGCGAGCGCACCGCCGCGGGTGAGGACACCGCCGCGGTCGAGCGCGCAGCCGCGGGTGGGGCGGCTCGGGCGCGGACGGGCGTGGGGGCGGCCGCGATCGGCGTGGGGGCGGGCGCGACCGGCGTGGCCGCGCGTACGGGCCGGAAGGGCTGAGCCACCGGCTGCGGCGCGACGGGGGCGCTAGGCGCGACCGGGGGTGCGGCGTCCGGTCGGATCGTCGGCCCCGCGACGCCATACATGAACTGGGTGCGTGGCGAATCCGAGGTCGAGGCCGCGGGGGGCGCCGCGGCCGCCGTCGGGGGGCTTGGCGGTGGGGTGGCGGGGAGCGGCGCCGGGGTCGCGGCCTTCGGGGTCGTGCCCCCGGCCGGGGTCCAGCCTACGCCCTGGCGCCGCGCGGCCCCTCGCGAGCCCGTGGTTTCGGGCTCGACGGGAGCAACCCGAGCGGCGGAGCGGCCCGAGGGTGGCGGGGCGGCTTGGGCCGCGGGACGTGGCGCGGCCCGACCCGGGGGTCTTGGCACCGCCTTCGCGTCGATCAGCGTGTGGGCGCCCGTGTCGACGCGAGGAGCCTCGTCGCGGGCATGGTGATACTCGCCCGAGCCCGCCTTGGCCCCCGCGCTCGCGGTCGGGGAGCGGGTGCCCTCCACGGTTGCCGCGCGCATGGGGCCGCTGGTGGGCTGCGCCGGACCGGGCCGTGGCGCCCGCTGGCGGGCTTCTGCGAGCAATTGCGCCGTGCCGGCCTTGACCGAGCGGCGCTGGTTGGTCGGCTTCCACTCGACCTCGTACTCACCGTCTCGGATGCGGGTGAGTCGCAGCACCGCGGCATCCGAGCGGAAGCGGCCCATGTCGGCCTCGATGATCTCGCCGTCGCGGAACCACACCGACGCGGTCCCCAGCGCGGTCCGAAAACGAGCCTGCGCCGTGCCGCGCGTCTCGTGCAGCCACTGGAAGAGGTCCGCTACGGAGCGGTCGGCGATCCGGCCGGAGATAGCCCCTTCTTGTTTGGTCACGGCAGTCGAGCTCGGGGGCAGTCGCCTCGGAAACCAAGGCTCGGGGAGTGGGGCCTGGCCCCTTGGGAAAAAGGATATGATCGACGCCGCCAAGCGTGTCAAATGCTTGAAATTGCGAGCCGATCGGGTGGCGTGGATCCCCTACGACGGGGGGGCTCGGGCCGCGATGCCGCCTGCGTGCGTGATTTCGCCCCGCGGGCCAGCACACGCCCCCACGCAGCCTTCGCGCGTCGGGCCGCGGGGCGCCGCTGCTAGCATCGCCGGGCCCATGCCTGCGATCCGAACTCTCGACATCGAAGAGCTCCGCCGCCAGTTCAATGAGGCCGAGCCGTTCCGTCACCTGTGCATCGACGACTTCCTCGATCCTGGGCTCGCCCGCGAGGCAGCCGCGGCCTACCCGAGCTTCGAGACGGCGCTGGCGCGCGGCTTCACCTTCAACTTCGTCAACGAGCGCAAGAAGGTGCAGGTCACCGACCCGACGCAGTTCCCCGAGCCCGTGGCGCGGCTGCACGAGGCGATCTCGAGCGCCGAGTTTCGCGAGCAGCTCTCGCAGATCACCGGGATCCCCAACCTGCTCGCCGACCCCGAGCTCATTGGGGGAGGCATGCACGTGACCGGGCCGCACGGGCGGCTCGATGTGCACGTGGACTTCAACTACGTCGCCGAGCGCAAGATCCACCGCCGGCTCAACATCCTCATCTACCTCAATCCCGAGTGGCACCACGACTGGGGCGGTGAGGTCGAGCTGTGGGATCGCGAGGTGCGACGCTGCTACCAGGCGGTGCGGCCCCTGCTCAATCGCTGCGTGATCTTCGAGACCAGCGACATCAGCTGCCACGGGGTCGCGGCGCTGACCTGCCCCGAGGGCTTCGAACGCAAGTCGTTCGCGGCGTACTACTACACGCGCGAGGCTCCCCCGGGGTGGGATGGGACGGAGCACAGCACGATCTTTCATGCGCGGCCCGACGAGCGCTGGCGAGGGTATGTGCTGATGCCGGCCGAGAAGCTGCAGCGGGCGGTGCAGCAGCGGGTGGGGCGGGTGCGGAACAAGGTGCTGAAGATCGCTGGGCTCTCGCGCGAGACCTGAAGAGGAGCGCATGGGCCGATGGACCCGCCCAAGGGTCCCGTCCGTGCTCAGACAGGTCCTCGCCGGGGGGCGCTGGGGTGTTCGCTCGGGGGGGTGGTCCTCGGGGGATTTCTGCGGCTGCGGAACTGCGCGCGCACGGGACCCTTGGGCGGGTCCATCGACTCATGCGCTCCTCTCAGGTGTGGAGTGGGGTGACCGTGCGGGCGAGGCCTTCGGCGAGCGCAAGGGGGGCGCCTACGCGATGGGTGAAGGCGGTGGGGTCGAGGACGGAGCGCTGTACGTCGCCTTCGCGGGGCGGGGCGGGCTCGAGCTTTGGGGTGAGGGACATCGAGTGGGCGAGGGCTAGGGCTAGGGCGTGGGTGGTGGTGGGCTCGCCGGTGCCGACGTCGAGGATCTCGCCGTCGAGCTGGCCCTCGGTGGCGAGGCGGTGGGCGCGAACGACGTCGCCGACGAACACGTAGTCGCGCACGCAGCCCTCGTCGCCGCGCTGGCGGCGGGCGTTGATCTGGAGCGGCTGGCCCTGGCGTAGGCGGTCGATGAAGATGGAGACCACGCCGGCTTCGCCGTGCGGGTCTTGGCGGGGGCCGTAGACGTTGGCGTAGCGCAGCACGACGGTGCGTAGGCCGTGGGCGCGGCGGTAGTAGTCGAGGTAGCTTTCGGCGGCTAGCTTGGCGCAGGCGTAGCCCGAGAAGGGGGCGGGGGAGCGGCCGACGGCGGCTCGCTCGCCGTCGGGGACCTCGCCGTAGATCGCTCCGCCGGTGCTGGCAAAGATCAGCCGCTGCACGCCGTGGCGTCGCGCGGCCTCGAGGATGTTGACGGTGCCGACGACGTTGGTGAGGGCATCGCCGGCGGGGTCGCGCACGCTCACGGCCACGCTGGTCTGCGCGGCGTGGTGGCTGACGAGCTCGGGCCGCAGGCGGGCCATCGCGGCGTCGACGGCCGCGCCGTCGCGGATGTCGAGGACCACGAGCTCGACCCCGGCGGGGAGGTTCTCGCGGCGGCCGCTGCTGAGATCATCGATCACCGCGACCTCGTGCCCGGCGGCGCAGAGATCGTCGACGACATGGCTGCCGATGAAGCCGGCTCCTCCGCTCACGAGCGCTCGCATGCTCGGCAGAATACTATGGGGCCCCGACGGTGGCGCGGAGGGTGGCGCCTAGGCCAAGCTGGTCGCGCCCTGGCGAGCGACCAGCTTGGCGTAGGCGCCGTCCAGGGCCAGCAGCGAGTCGTGGGTGCCGCGCTCTACGATGCGGCCGTCCTCGAGCACGACGATCGTGTCGGCGTGGCGGATCGTGCTCAGGCGGTGGGCGATGACGAGGGTGGTGCGGTCGCGCTGGAGCGTGTCGAGGGCTTCCTGCACCAGGTGCTCGCTCTGGGCGTCGAGGGCCGAGGTGGCCTCGTCGAGCACCAGCACCGGTGGATCGCGGAGGATCGCGCGCGCGATCGAGACCCGCTGCCGCTGGCCGCCCGAGAGCTGTGCCCCGCGCTCGCCCACGCGGGTCTCGTAGCCCTCGGGGAAGCCCAGGATGAACTCGTGCGCATTGGCGGCCTTGGCCGCGGCCTCGACCTCGTCGTCGGTGGCCTCGAGGCGACCGTAGCGGATGTTCTCGCGGATCGTGCCCGAGAACAGCACCGGGTCTTGGGAGACGAGCGCCATGTGGCTGCGCAGGCTCTCGAGCTGGAGCGTGCGCAGATCTCGACCGTCGAGGGTCACGCGGCCCTCTTGCGGGTCGTAGAAGCGCAGCAGCAGGCGCCCGAGCGTGGTCTTGCCCGAGCCGCTGGCCCCGACCAGCGCGCACACGCGGCCCGGCGCCACGTGCAGCGAGACGTCGTCGACGACCTTGGCGTCGCGCTCGGCGTAGGCGAAGCTGACGTGCTCGAAGCGGATCTCGCCCACCACCTTCTCGACCGCTTGGGCATCGGGCGCATCTTCGATGCCCGGCGGCGTGTCGAGGATCTCGAAGATGCGCGCGCTGGCCCCCAGCGCCTGCTGGAAGCTGCTCCACACCTCCGACATCCCCGCGACCGAGCCGGCCACGAGCATGGTGTAGAGCATGAACTCGGTGAGGTCGCCGGCCGTGATGTCGCCGGTGGTGACCATGCGGCCGCCCTGCCAGAAGATCCCGGCGAGCGTGGCGAACGCGAGGAAGCTCGAGATGCTCATGAACCACGCGCGTGCGATCGTGCGGTGCACGAACATCCCGAACGCGTCGAGGATCGCGTCGCGATAGCGGCTCGTCTCGTGGGCCTCGCGGGTGAACGCCTGCACGGTCTCGATCCCCGCCAGGCCCTCCTGCAGCCCGCCGTTGGCCTCGGCGAGCCGATCTTGCGCGACTCGGGCCAGCCCGCGGATCTTGCGACCGAGCCACACCGTGAGCAGCGAGAGCGGCGGCACGACCAGCAGCATCATCGAGGTGAGATACGGGTTGGTCCACAGCAGGATCACGATCCCGCCGACCAGGGTCACGAAGTTGCGCAGCGCCAGGCTCAGGTCTTGCGAGACCGTGTTCTGCAGCTGCCCGCAGTCGCTGGCCATGCGCGAGAGCAGCTCGCCGGTGCGCTTCTCGTGGAAGTACGCCTGGCCCATGCGCACGAGGTGGTCGTAGACCTCGACCTGGAGATCGACCACCACGCGCAGACCGATCCACGTCATGAGGTAGTGGCGAAAGAACACGAACAGCGCCTGGACCGCGAAGATCGTGATGAGCAGCAGCGTGCTGTCGTTGAGCTGGGTGAGGTCCTTGTCGGTGAAGGCCGCGTCGATCACGTCGCCGAAGAACGACGGGTAGACGAGCCCCAGCGAGCTGCCGACGGCCAGGCACACCAGCGCGATCGCCAGGCGTGCGCGGTAGGGCCTCACGTAGCGGAACGTGCGACGCAGCCGCAGCACGGGGCTCAGCTGGTCGACCTTGTCACCCGCGGGCTTGGGCGGCTCGGGCGGCGTGGGGAGCTCGGACATGCGGCGGCAGGCTAGCGTGCCGCGGCCCGAGCGCGAACCCGGTCGTTCGGGCGGGAGCCGCGGGCCAAGCGGGCCCGTGATTCGCTACCATCGTGGCCGTGCGGTCCTGGTTGCAGCGGCTCGTGACCTCCTCGGGGCTCGGCGCGGTCGCGTGCGGTCTGGTCGCCTGCACTGTCACCGACGAGGGGTTGCCACCCGGCAAGCTGGCCGTGGTGGGCGAGGTCGTGCTCGGGCCCGAGGATCTCTCCGGCGTGCAGACCCAGCTCGGGCCCTACGCCCAGCTGCGCTTTGCCGGTCCCGAGGGGCGCGGCGCGCTGCTCGAGGCGGTGGTCGCCGCCGAGCTGATGGCTCAGGAGGCGATCGACGAGGGCCTCGGCGACGACCCGCGGGTGGAGTGGGCGCTGCTCGAAGAGGAGGCCGCGCTCTACCTCGCCGCCGAGCTCGAGCGCCGCGTACCGCGGGAGCAGGTCGCCGCCGACACCAACGCGCTGCGGGCTTGGTACGACGAGCATCCCGAGAGCTTCTGGAACGAAGAGCAGCGGAACATGGAGGCCGTTGCGTTCAAGAGCTACCGCGAGGCCGATGCTGCGCTCGCGCGGCTGCGCGCCGGCGAGGTCACGCTCGAGCAGCTCGGCGAGCGCGTCGCCACGCCGCTGCAGGTCCGCGAGGACGAGGAGCACCCCGGGTTCCATCCGATCTTGTTCGATGAGGCGCTCGGTCCCGGGGATTGGTTGTCCGCGCCCGTGTTGGTCGCGCGCACGCTGTTGGTCGGAAGGGTGCAGCAGCGGATTCCCGCGAGTCGGCGGGCGTTCGATGAGCCGGCCGTGCAGGAGCAGCTGGTGGCCGCGGTGCGAGGGCCTCGGCTGGAGGTGGCGCGGGCGGAGCTGCTGCGGGAGCTGGGGGAGCGGTATGCGGAGGTTGAGCTGTGAGGGTGGACTCGAGGTCCGATGCCCGCGCTCCCATCGAGAGCGCGAGCATCGGCGGATGACCCCTCTCACTCGATGTTGGTCAGGTTCTCATAGGCTTCGCGGTCCAGGTCCTCCCAGTAGTCGGCCCGGTACACGTAGCGGCGATCGAAGCCGTCGGGTCCGGTGGGGATGTCGTAGGCCTGGAAGCGCATCCATGCGCACTTTCCGTGCAGCTGCGAGATCGTGCCGGGGCGCAGCCGGATGATCTTCTGCGGATCATAGCTGACGTCGCTATACACGATCGTTCCACCCGAGCCGCCGGGGTTCTGGCAGACCCCTCCGACCGGGTTGGTGACCACCACTCGGAACACGATGTCGGCCGCGGCGTGGGTGGCATCGTTGGCGTTCAGGTACGGCTCGTCCCATGCGAAGGCTCCGTTCCATGCGTCGACATCGCTGCTGATCGGCGCCCCGCCGATCGCCACGTCGACCACGTCGCCGTCGTACATCCAGAACGCGCCGGTACCCCAAGCCCACGGTCCGTCCATGCCGGCTTCATTGAACAGCCGCATCTTGAGCCGGCCGGCCCCCCACAGCGGATCCATGTCGCTGACGGAGGTGATGGGCGCCCCGCCGGGGTTGTGGGCCTTGTAGCCGCGCGTGCCATCGCCCATCAGCAGCATGTTGACGTGCATGAAGCCGGGATCGGTGAACACGCCGTAGCCCGAGCTGTTGGCCCAGTCCTTGAGCGTCACCGCGGCCGAGGCGGCCTCGGGGGCGGCCATCGAGGTGCCGCAGCACTGCGTGCCATAGGCCGAGGCACCGGGGCCCGTCATCTGGGGACCCAGCTCGCGGCCGCTGGGCGCGACCAAGTCGATGACGTCGCGTCCGCTGATGACCTGGCCGTTGCCGAAGCGCAGCTGGCCGCCGCCGTAGGCCGAGGACCAGCAGTTCCCGTTGGTGTCCCCGACACAGTTGTTGGCCTGCGTCATGTCCGTCCAGTGCCAACCCATCAGCGGCTGGGTGTCGTAGGTCCAGTTGCCGATCGGGGTCGCGGCCTTGCCATTGGTCATGGAGCCCACGTTGTCGCCAAAGGCCCCGACGGTGAGCATGTCGACCCGGGTCGCCCAGCCGTTGGCCGTGCACGAGTCGGCCGTGGCCTTGACCGTATTGCCCGCCGAGATCACACCGAAGGTGCCGTGCGAGTACGCGAAGTCCCAGGCATCGCGCCAGGCCACGTGGGCGTCGACGTTGCTGCAGGCGTCATTGCCCCACGAGATCACCGCGATGTCGACCCCGTTGTCGACGGTCGGGTCGGCGGCGCGGATCAGCGCCGGCTCTCCGCCGCCCGCGTGCCAGCGATAGGTCTCCAGCGTCGCCTCGTAGGCCCCGTGGGTCCGATCTTCCTGGTCGGCCTGGTTCACGACCGCGGGGTCCTGGCCCTGCAGCAGGTGCGAGAAGGCCCCGGTCTGCGCGACGGCCCCGTGCGCAAGGGGGTTGCCGCTGACCGTGTCGTTGTAGCAGTTGCCCGACGAGTAGCAGTGCAGGTGGGTATCGATGCGCGACGGGCCGTTCTGCCAGTCGTTGAACCCAGGGTGCTCCCAGGCGCGATAGAACCCGTCGCCGTCGAGCAGCGCGACCTCCACGGTCGCGCGCCCGCTGCCCGCGACCTCGTTCTCGCCCGCGAAGCCGCCGTTGAGCGCGAGGTCGGTCTGCCCACCGGTGGCGCCGCGCATGTCGTCACCACGCATGCCCATGGGTCGACCCGTGTCCACGACATCGAGCTCTTGCACGAAGTCGGCCTCGCGGGCCAGCTGTCGCAGCTCGCCCTCGGTGCACATCAGGTAGGCCGAGTGCCCGGCCCGCGTGCGCCCGTGCAGCTGGCACAGACCGAGCGCCTCCAGCTTGCGGGTGGTCTCGACCATGAGCCCGTCGAGCTCCTCCTGGCGCTCTTGCTCCGCCTCGCGCATCGCCGCCTCGCGGCTCGCGTGCGTCGCCAGCCAGTCCACGCGCATCGGCGCGTCCGCGGGCACGCGCGGCGCGAAGCTGGCGTACACCAGCAGCCGCCCCTGCTCGTCGCGCACGGGGTCGGGCGTGGTCAGCTCGCGCTCCGCCTGAGCGATCCGCTCGGCCGGGTCGACGCGGGCGGTGTAGCGACCGTCGGGCGCGACCGGGTCGGGGGTCAGCCCGCGATACACGATGGCCTCCGTGATCTCGATCTCGCCCGTCTCCGCGCGCTTCTCCATGCGAATGCTGGTGCCGAGGTCGAGGCCGGTCTGGTCCGCGAGCGCGCGTAGGTCCGCGCGCATCGGATCGACGCTGGCGCGGTCCAGGAGCGCGCCGCGGCCCTCGACCTCCACCTGCTCCGCGGTGCCGTCGTCGACGCGACGTCGAACGAACAGCGCCTCCTCGCCGGTGAATTCCTGGTCCAGCAGCGCCGCCGAGCGTGCGTCGAGCGCGTTGCGATCGACCCCGAGCTCGGGTGCCGCGACGCGGGCCGGCGCCACGAAGGCGTCCTTGCCGTAGGACTCCAGGCGCTCCCGTTCCTCGGCTCCGACGGCCGCGGTCACGACGGTCGCGGCCGGGGCCTCGACATCCTGCTCCGCGATTTCGGCCGCCTCCGGGTCCAGCTGGTCTTCGTGCTCGTCCGTGCAGGCGGTCGGGGCGAGCAGGCTCAGCCCCACCAACCAGTACGCGGTGGTGCGGCGGGGCAACGTGTTGTTTCGTGTGTTCATGAATTCCTCGTTCGTCTTGGGGGATGACGAGACGCCGACGAGCCGGCCCGCTCGACCAGGCCATGGCCTCGAAGGCATGGCTGGCCCAGCGCGTCGATCGAGTGGCTTTGGGGGCCGACCGACGTCCTCGGGTCTCGCTGCTGCTCCGTAGACGCGCGTGGGAAGCCGGCTCCCTCAGGCGCTCGCGGAGAAATCATCAGGGTGCGGAGCCGAGCGCTTCAGCCATGGCAGGCTCGCCGGCCGGGTCGCTCGGCCGCGTGTACCATCACGCCCGTCGATGCTCCGATCCTCGCTCGCGATCCCCACGCTTCGCGCGGCCATGCTCCGCCGCGGTCTGTTCCCCGTGCTGCTCTTGGGGTTGCTCGCAGCCTGCAAGCCTCAGCCCACCACGAGCGCCACGGTCCCGCCGCAGACCGTCGACGAGGCGACCCTCGCATTCGAAGACGTGCGGGTCTTCGATGGCGAGCGCTTCATCGATCGCGCCACCGTGCTCGTCGACGGCGATCGGATCGTGGCGATCGGTCCCGACGTGCCCGTGCCCGCCGGGGCCGAGCGCGTGGCGGGCGAGGGCGCGACCCTGCTGCCGGGGCTGGTGGATGCGCACACGCACGTGCAGTCCCCCGCGGATCTCGAGCAGGCGCTGGTCTTTGGCGTCACCACCGAGATCGACATGTTCACGCGGCCCGAGCTCGCCCGCACGCTGCGTGCCCAAGAGGCGGAGGGCAAGGCGAGCGATCGCGCCGAGCTGCGCTCGGCCGGCCTCCTGGTCACCGCCCCCGGTGGGCACGGCACCGAGTACGGGTTGCCGATCCCCACGCTCACCAAGCCCTCGGATGCCGCCGCGTTCGTCGACGCGCGCTTGGCCGAGGGCTCCGACTTCATCAAGATCGTCTACGACGATGGCTCGGGTTTCGGCGCGAAGCTTCCGACCCTCGACCGCGCCACGCTGACCGCCGTGATCGAGGCGGCCCACGCCAGAGATGTGCTGGCCGTCGTGCACGTGTCCTCGCAGCGCGAGGCGATCGAGGCGATCGAGGCCGGCGCCGACGGCCTGGCGCACCTGTTCCTCGACGAGATGCCGAGCACCGCGTTCGTGCGCGCCGCCAAGGATCGCGGCGTCTTCGTGACCGACACGCTCGCCGTGTTGTTCTCGATCTGCGATGGCACTCGCGGCGCGGCGCTGGCCGAGGATCCGCAGCTCGGCCCCTGGCTGGGCCCCATGCAGCGCCGCGCGCTGGCGGTGAGCATGGCGGGTGGCCGCGAGACGAGCTGCGAGCCCGCGCTGCACAGCGCCAAGCGCCTGCACGATGCTGGTGTGCGCCTGCTCGCCAGCACCGATGCTCCCAACCCCGGCACGGTGCACGGCGTGAGCCTGCACGACGATCTTGCGCTCCTGGTGAAGGCGGGCTTGTCCCCCGCGGCCGCGCTGCGGGCCGCTACTGCGGATCCGGCCGATGTGTTCGCGCTGGAGGATCGCGGCCGTATCGCCGTGGGCAAGCGGGCCGACCTCGTGCTGGTGAGCGGCGACGCGAGTCGAGACATCACCGCCACGCGGGCGATCCGCGGGGTGTGGAAGGCTGGGGTGCAGGTCGATCGCTCCGTGGTGGAGGAGCGTGTGCGCGCGCAGTGGGCCGAGCTCGAGCGCGCCCGCGCGGCGCCGCCACCCGCAGGCTTGGGCGCGGGACTGATTGCGGACTTTGGGAGCGGGGAGCTGCGCAGTGAATTCGGGGCCGGCTGGCAGCCCTCGACGGATGCCATGCGCGGCGGGGCGTCCACCGTCGAGCTGGCGGTGCACCGCGGCGCGCTGCGCATCGCGGGTCACATCGACGAGCGCTCGCTGCCTGCCGCGTGGGCTGGCGCGATGTTCTTCCCCGGCGAGCAACCGATGCGGGCTGCCAACCTTGGGTCCAAGCCTACGCTGGTGTTTCGCGCGCGGGGTGACGGGCCGATGACGGTGATGGTGTTTGCGGCGCAGCTCGGGATGATGCCGGCGACGACGCGGATCGAGGTGGGCTCCGCGTGGGCTGAGTACAGGGTGGATCTACGGACGCTGGTGGCCGAGCCGTATGATGTCATGGGGATCTTCTTCGGCGGGCCCGCGCGGGCGGGGGCCTTCGAGCTGACGCTCGACGATGTTCGCTTGGAGTGAGGGGAGTTTGCCGTTGGCGAGCACTTGATCCTGCCCACGTCGAAGGGCGTGCGGAGAGGTTGGATCGAGGGTTGGTGGATTCTCTGTGAATGCGCGTGACGACTCTGTAGGATCCGCGAGTGGGATATCAGCCCGAGCTCAGTTACTCCTGCGGCGCTCCGTGGTTGATCGTGCCCTTGGTGGCCGCCGACGCGTACATGCAGTGCGCCGAGACGATCGGCGAACAGGCGGCCGAGCTTGGAGTCGCCGGGACCGTGGCGACGCTTCCGGTCGGTCCGTGGTCCGTGTTGGTCGTTCCGGCCGAGGCGATCGCACCCAGTGTCGTGAAGTACGAGGGCCCGCTCGGTCGGGGCCCGCTTCCCGGGCTCATGCTCATCCTCAGCGGTGATGAGGACTCGCTAGAGCTCTTGTACGACGATGCGCCTGCGTGGACTTGCGTGGGGACATTCGACGTCCCGGGCGGACCCCTGCGCTTGGTGGATTCTGCGGTTCGGCCAGAATTTAGCGCGGTGGCTTCGTCCGGTCATGTCTTTGAGGTCCCGGCGGGAGGGTATGAGGTGTTCGAGTTTCGTAGGCTGAGTGCGCATGCGCTGTGGTTGCAGCGCCCAAGCTGACGGGGTCTGTGGAGGTGTCGCTCGCGACGAGGGAGCCCACTGTCACCCGCCCAGGTAGCGCGGATGCCGCGTCAAATCGGACATCAATGTCCGATTTGACGCGGAGCAGATCCGCCGAAGAACGCTGTCTGTGTGGCCGGAGAGGGCAATCGGGCACGCAGGGATTGCTAACCGTCGGTCAGTTACCGGTGCCGGTTGCGGCGATCGGCTCGCGATCGTCGGCCTCGTTGGCGGTGTCGTCGTCGTCCTCCTCGAGATCCATCTCGGAGGTGACGTCCGCGGGCTCGCCGTAGCGATTGCCGGCGCGGGCAGAGGCCTTCTCGATCGGGCGGCGGATCTTCGCGATGGCCTCGGGGGCGGCGTCGGAGATCTCGAGGAGCGATAGGATCTGCGCGACCAGGCGCATCCATCTCGCGCGCAGGCGGATCGTTGCTTCACGAGTGAGCGGCTGGGTGGCGTGCTTGGCTTCGAGGTCCTCGCGGTCGTCCTCGAGCTTCGCGAGCTTCTTGCCGGCGGTGATCCAGCGCTGGGCGACGGTCAGGAGAGCTCCTGCGCCCTGCACCGGGATGGCGGCGAGGAAGTCGGACAGCTTGGGGTCTTGCTGGAGGAGCGTGGCCACGCGCGCGGTGTTGCCGGACTCGGCAAGCAAGGATGCGTTGACGATGGCGAGGCCCTGCGGGAACAGGTTGGTGAGTGCTTGCTCCGCTTGCTTGGCGCGCTCGACTGCGGGCGGGCGCT
>JBFIJN010000074.1:0-23285 GCA_041600735.1 Nannocystaceae bacterium | reverse complement strand
GGGCGAAGCGGAGATCATCGACGATGCCGAGATGAGTGGCGGCACGAATCAGGCCACGATGGTGAGTGATGCGCTGCGCGAAGAGCCCAGCGAGCCCGCCGACGCCGAGACCATCGTCATCTATACAGATGGCGCCTGCTCTGGGAATCCGGGGCCTGCGGGCATCGGCGTGGTGGTGGATCGTCCCGACCAAACCATCGAAATCTCGGAGTTTCTGGGCAGTGGCACCAACAACATCGCGGAGCTCTCCGCGATCTCGAGAGCGCTCGAGACCTTGCGGCCCGAGGATGTGGAGCGACGGATCCACCTCTATACGGACAGCGGCTGGAGCCTCGGCGTGTTGATCGGCGGCTGGAAGGCCAAGGCCAACCTCGATCTCCTCGAGAAGATCCGCACCGAAATGGAGAGATTTCCGCGGCTCGAGCTGCTCAAGGTGCGCGGCCACGCAGGCAACGACGGCAACGAAGAAGCGGATCGCCTCGCCACGCAGGCCACGCGACGTGAGGCCTCCGCGGAGCGGAAGATCCGCAACAAGCGGCGGTGAGCGCTGCGGGCTCCGCGACCGCTGTGGCGGGATCCCCGGGATCGACCTTGCACGCTGGTCGGGCGCAACACGCGGTCCGCCAACCGCGGGGCCATGGACTCAGCCCAGTGCCGACCGGCCGCTCACTCGACCGCCGCGCGCAGCGGCGCCCCGCTCCCGCGGCGGGCCAGCAGCTCGCGGAGCCGCTCGTAGCGAACCCGCCACGGGATCCGCAGCTCGGGCTGGCGCTGGCACAGCGCGGGGTCGAGGGCATCGCGGTCGGGGTCGGCAAGGTCGAGCCCGTGCAGCTCCAGGTGCAAGTGAGGGAGCGCGAGCGCGGTGCGACGAAGCGATCCCGACAGCAGCGCGGGTGAAGCGAGCAACGTCGTACCGATGAGCGGAACGCGAGTCACCGGCGAGACCGACATCGGCAGCTCCCACAGGGCCACGTCCTCGCGCCAGTAGGGCACGCGCGGACCCAGGAACGAGGGCACACCGCGTGCGAGCGAGGACGATCGCTCGCCGCGCAGCGCCATCACGCCCATCACCGCCAGCTTGGCGGCGAAGTAGCCCGGCGAGGGCAAGCACGAGCTGTCGTAGCGATAGCCGAGCGCAGCGACCTGGCGCAGCAGCCCGGCGTCGTGGGTGTAGCCCGGCGCGCGAAAGCCAAGCACCTCGGCGCCGAGGCTGCGCAGCAGCGCATCGCAAGCGCGCAGATCCTGGCGCTGCCGCGCCTCGGACCAGCGCACGAGATCGTAAGCATGAGCGAAGCTGTGATTGCCGAGCTCGTGCCCGGCGGCCAGCGCCTGTCGCAAGAGCTCGGCCCCGGCCCCCCCGTGGTCGAGGTCGCGGGCCAGGTCGCGACCGATCACGAAGAACGTCGCGCGCACGCCCATGCGCGCGAACAGCTCGAGGAAGCGCGGCAACCAGCGCTCGAGCCCCAGCCCCTCGCTCTCGGCCCGCGGCGGCGGCAGCCCGTGGATGGCGTGGTAGCAGGCCAGATCGTCGAGGTCGACGCTGATGAGCGTAGCCGGGAGCGCGGGCATCGTGGGTCTAGCGATCCGGTGGGACCGTGGTGCGGGCGGCGTCCGGCTCGTCGGAAGTCACGCCCGACGACAGATGGATCGAGATCATCAGCCGGGCCAGGTTGCGCAGCACTCGGGGCACGCGGCGGGCGAGGTGGATCGACGGGGCCCGCTTCTCTTCGATGACGACCGGAAGCTCGCGCACGCGCAGGCCGCTGCGCTCGGCGCGGATCACCAGCTCGCTCGCGAACACGTCGTGCTCGACCACGCAGCGCGCGGCCACGGGCAAGATGGCGTCTCGGCGCAGCGCCTTGAGCCCGTGCGTGTCCGTCCCGGTGAACCCGAGCGTGATGCGGAGCACCCGGTTGTAGACGCGCGTGGCCAGCCGACGCGAGAGCGGGCGCGAGTCCTCGGCCCCGCGCATGGCCTTGGAGCCGATGACCACGTCGGCTTCGTCGGCGCGCAGCACCGCGAGCGCGCGCAGGTGGAAGCCCACGTCGCACAGATCGATCTCCTCGCAGATCACGAAGCGCCCGCGTGCGCGGTAGATGCCCTCGCGCAGCGCCCCGCCGTAGTTCGGCTCGGGATAGCTCACCAGCCGCACCTGCGGCCGCTCCGCGGAGACCTTGCGCGCGAGCTCCACCGTGCGATCACGGCTGCCGTTCTCGGCCACGATCACCTCGTAGCGCAGGTCCTCGGCATCGAGCTGATCGCACAGCTCGCCCAGGCTCGCCTCGAGGATCGCCTCTTCGTTGTACACCGGGATCACCAGCGACAGCTCGGGCGCCTCTTCGTCCGTCCCCCCGCCCACGCCTACGCCTCCGCCCACGCTGCCGCCTCCATGCCTTGGATGATGCTGTCTTCCATGGAATTGTAGGTCCATGCGCCGTAGCGCCCGCACGAGCGGATGCCGCCGAGCTCGGCGAGCCACGCGTGGATCACCGCCGTGGCCTCGCGACACGCGTCGTCGAAGAGCACGTACGCGCACTCCTCGTGGCGCAGCTCGCTGAAGACCACGTCGTCGGGGCTGTGCAGCGCCCCCATCGCGCACAGGTGCTGGACCACCTCGCGCATGTCGGGCTGCCCCGTGCGATCGGCGAGCTCCACGTAGAGCGAGCCGGCGCCCGGTGGCGCCATCGCGGGCAGCGCGTTGGAGTAGACCCCCACGCGAAAGAACGGAATGTGCATCTCGGGCACGTAGACCCAGTGCTCTTCGATGGGCGGAGCGCGGCGCGTGGCGACGTCGAGGTAGCGCCACGAGACCCAGCGCAGCGCCGCCGCGGCCTCGCGCACCGCGGGCGGTGCAGCGGGCATGCGCGCCACCAGCTGCGGCAGCGGCATCGTCGACACGAGCGCCCGATAGGACACCCAGTCGGGCACGCCCTCGAGCTTCACACGGCGACCCACGGCATCGATCTCCTCGGCCGAGCAGCCCACGCGGATCGCCTCGGGCTTGCGACCGCGCAGGCGCGCCGCGATCGCCTCGGGCAGGTTGTCGATGCCACCGACGCGCGGGTAGAGGAAGCGCGTGTTGTAGCCGAGGCCCTCCTGCCGCAGCCCCAGCGCGCCGCCGATCACCTGGTCGAGCTCGGGCAGCGGAATGAAGCGCGAGCCCCAGTCGGGGGTCAGCTCGTCCGGGGTCACGCCCCACAGCTTGGTGTTGTACGGCACGAAGAACAGCTCGGCGATGCCACGCCCGAAGCGGCGCACGGCGTACTCGCGAAAGCTGCGGGGCGCCGCGGCGTCGGGGCCGGCGCCCTCGACCTGAGCCTTGACGAACTCGACCAGGCAGTCGCGCACCAGCGGCACGGGCAGTCCGAAGAGGTTGGCCTGGAACGGGTACGGGAGCATCACGCCGTGCGTGTAGACCCCGGTGCGACGCTCGATCTCCACGAGCTGCCCCGGCTCGAACAAGTCGCTCACCAGCGCCTGCACGCGATGATCTCGCAGGTGAAGCCAGTGGCCGGTCACGTCGAACGTGTAGCCGTCACGGCGTTCGCTGCGAGTCTTGCCACCCACGCGTTGCTCGCGCTCGGCGATGAGGTACGGAGTGCGGCGTAGGTGCAGCGCGGTGGACAGGCCCGTGAGACCCGCGCCCAGGATCACCACGGGAAGGTCTCGCTCACCAGAGCCGTGCGGCGGTTCGACCGGCCGCCCCCGAAGACCCTCACCCGACGTCACGAGGGCGACGATACCCGCGTTCGCCAGCGATCGAAAACGTGGACGATCGACGTGCTGCGATCTCGGCGCCCTCCCGCCACGACGCGATGTGGATGCGATCCACGAGACCACGCCAAGGCGGCTCGCGCCGGCCTCTGGCCTGGACATGCGGATCCACGGCATGCACACTGCATCACCATGGAGCTGCGAGGCCTGGGTCGCTATCGACTGGTGGACGACGTGCCGGGCCCCAGCCCCCACGCCCGCTATCACCGGGCACGCCACGAGGACGAGCCCGAGGCCGACCCGCCGGGCTACCTGGCCAAGCTGCTCATGCCCGGGCGGGGCCCCGACGCCGCGCTTCGCCTCGGCCAGTTCGAGCACGAGATCCGCCTGCTCAAGAGCTTCAACCACCCTTGCATCCCCACCCTTCACGCCTCGGGGGAGCAAGACGGGGTCGCGTACATGGTGCTCGATCGCGTCGACGGAGTGAGCCTCGGCGCGCTGCTGCGTCACGACGTGGGCGAGCCGCGGGCGCTCCACCGCGAGGTCGCCGTGTACGTGCTCGGTCAGCTGGTCGACGCGGTGCGCCACGTGCACTCGCTCGAGTTCCTCGAGGGCGACGAGCCCACCGCGCTCGGAGCGATCCACCGCGACATCGGCTCGCACAACGTGTGGGTCTCGCGGAGCGGCGACGTGATCCTCGGTGATTTCTCGCTCGCGTTCAGCCACTGGCTCCCGCCCGAGCACGACGACCCGCAGGCGGGAGCGCTGGCCTATCGCGCGCCCGAGCGCCTGGCCCCCGACGCTCGCGCCAGCGAGAGCTCCGATCTGTTCGGCATGGCCGCGCTCTTGTGGGAGTGCCTGCGAGGCGAGCGACTGTTCCAGGGCAAGAACGACGCGGCAACGCGCGAGGCCATCGAGCGCTTCGACATCAGCCAGCCCGGCCGACGCGTCGCCGGGCTCTCGCCCAAGCTCGGCGAGATCGTGCGCAAGAACCTCGATCGAGATCCCGAGCGTCGCTACTCGGGCGCCTACCAGATGCTGCAAAGGCTGGCCCAGGCCCCCGAGGCCAAGGCCGCCGAGCGCTCGCGGCAGGCGCTCGCCAAGCTGGTTCAGGTGGCCCTCGACGCGGCCGGCACCCCAGCCCAGCGCTCATGAGCTCGTCGCCGCTCGCCCCGCTGCGCGAGCATCGTAGGCGCCTGCTCCCGCTGGGGCTGGCGCTGTTCTCGAGCTACGCCTACTTCGTGGGCGAGCCCGCGTGGAACCAGAACTCGCGGCTCGCCCTCACGCGCGCGCTCGTCGAGCAGCGCACCACGATCATCGATCGCTATCACTACACGACCGGCGACAAGAGCCGGCGCGACGGTCACTTCTACTGTGACAAGGCCCCTGGATCCTCGTGGGCCGCCGTGCTGCCCTACGCGGCCTTCTATGCGCTGCGACGCGTCACCGGGGGCGAGCTGCCGCGCGCGCAGGTACGCCCGCTCGATCCCCGCAGCCCGGTGCCCGAGCCCGACGAGCGCGGTCCGGGCGACGTGCTCGTCTACAACCTCGCGCACCGCATTGCGCTCTACCTGTGCGCCCTGTTCACCGGTGCGCTGCCGGCCGTGGCCGCCGCGGCGGCCGTGTTCTTGCTGGCGCTGCGGCAGCTGGCGGGGCAGGTGCGGCCAGCGCTGCTCGTCGCGCTCACCTTTGCTCTCGCCACCCCCGTGTTTCCCTACGCGACCGTGTTCTACGGTCACGCGCTGTGCGGCGCGCTGCTGCTGTGGGCGTTCGCCCTGGTCGCGCTGCACGAGCCCGGCGCGATCGATCGACGCGTTCCCGCGTGGGTGGGCACGCTGCTCGGCGCGGCGGTGGTCACCGAGTACCCCGCCGCCGTGGCCGCCCTCGCCATCGTGGGCCTCGGCGCGTGGAAGCACGGTCGCGGGTTCGCGCTGCGCTGCGTGCTGGCCGGCGTGCCGTGGGCGCTGGCCTTGGCGGCGTACCACCTCGTGGCGTTCGGCCACCCGCTGCGCACCGGCTACGACTTCGTCTACCTCGAGGAGTTCGCCGAGGGCATGCGCGTGCGCTACGGGATCGGAGCCCCCGATCCGAGCGCGCTGTGGCAGCTCCTGTTCGGCAGCTACCGCGGCCTCTTCTACTTGAGCCCGGTGCTCATGCTCGTCGCCTGGGGCCTGCCCGCGGCGCTGCGCGAGCGCGACCAGCTCGCCGCTACGATCACCGCGATCGGAATCGTGGCGTTCTACGTGCTGCTCAACGCCGGCTATTACATGTGGGACGGCGGCGCCGCATTTGGCCCGCGCCACATGGTGCCGATGCTGGGCCTGCTCATGGTCGGCGCCGCGCCGGCTCTGCGTGCAGCCCCGCGCTTGTTCGTGGTGCTCGCCGTGATCGGTGCCGTCCACATGCTGCTCGGGGCGGCCGCCACCCCCGAGGCGCCGCAGCACGGCAACCCCGTGTGGGAGCACGCGTGGCCGCGCGCGAGCGGGGCCGAGGCCGCGGTGCCGGGGCGCGCCACCAACCTCGGGCTCCTGCTCGGCCTGCCCGGCTTGCTCAGTCTGATTCCGCTCGCGGCGGCCTGGTGGTGGGCGGCGCCCGCCCTCAAAATCGAACGCTGAACGAAGCACCCGCGCGCTGGCGATCGAGCCACGGCTCGAGCCCCACGCGGGCCGCCGTCGGTGTCGGCGCGCTGCTACGACGATTGCGCTTGGCCACGAGCACCCATCGGACCACGCCGCCCACCGCGATCAGGGCCCCGGCCCCGGCGGTGATTCCCCCCGCGAGAACCAGCTTGGGCCGCAAGCCGTAGCGCTTTACGAATGTGTCGTACTCGACCGCGGTGTCGGGATTGAGCACGAGCGCGCTGATGAGCAGCGCCCCGCCCGCGAGCACGCCGGCTCCGCCCACGCCAACCAGCACCCCGCCGACCGGATCGCGAGACCAGGGCTTGGGGGGCGGAGCGGGCGGAAGCTCGGGGGCGGGCTCGGCTTCCGCCTCGGCCTCGGCCTCGGCCTCGGCGGCCGCCTGGGCCTCGAGCTCGGCCTGGCGCGCCAGCTCGGCGAGCTCCTCCGCGCACAAGGCCTTGGCCGTGAGCGCGTTCTGCCGCATGTCTTCGCTCTGCGTGGCCTCGATGAAGCGCGTGAATGCATCCACCGCCTCCACGCAATCTCCCCGCTGCCGCTGGGCCTGCCCCAAGATGAACAGCAACGACTCGTGCTCTTCGATCTCCAGACCGCGCGTCGCGGCCTCCACCGCCCCGTCGTAGTCCTCGGCCTTGTACAGCTCCACGGCGCTGTCGAAGTGCTTGCGCGCCTTGCTGTTCTTGGGCTTGAGCGGGGCCGCCGCGGCGAGCGAAGCCCACAGGCCAACGATCACCAGCAAGGCCGCCCTGGCGCCGATCGTCCGAGCCCAGCCGCCGATCGATCGATCCTGCGAGCTACGGCGCTTCAGATGGGGAACGGGGAGTCTGGATCCCATTTGGGCTTGGAGCCGGATGAGCTCTTGGTCCCGGAGCGCCGGCCTGAGGGGCGCTTGGTCGACGAGGGACCGGAGCCGGCCGCGCTGGCTTCGTTATTATCATCTTTCGGCGGCGGCGAGGGCTCGGTCGGCGGCGGCGGGACGGCAACGGGGCCCACGGGCTTGCCCCCCGCGCCCAGGGTCTCACCGGTCGCGCTGGCACCTGCGGACTCGATCTCGGGGGCAATCTCGCCCGCGCCCGCGGCCTCGTCCACATGCTCGACGACCACCGGGATCTTCTTCGCGGGCGGGAGCTCGGGCGGCACCGGGGTCTCCACGATGACCGCCGGGGTCAGGTCGGGTCTCGGCTTCGGCCGGCTCGTGGGGGGCATGAACGCCCAGATCATCGCGGAGATCCCGAGCACGCCCACCATCCCCCCGAGCACGGCCAGGCCCACGGCGAGGCGACGGCGGGGAGGAGGCGCCTCCACCTCGTCACGATACTGGATGTCGGTGGCCGACGCGGCGGCGCTGGTCGACTGTGAGGCCGGGCTCGCCACGCTCGACGTGCTCGCCATCCCCGGGACCCCGGCCACGCGCAGCTCGCTGGGAGTGAGCTCCGTCGACTCGGGCTCGCTCGAGCCCGGCACGCCGGCTCCCATCAGCAGCTCCCGCGAGAGGGCGGGCCGCGGCATCGTCTGCTGCTCGTCGAGGCGATCGACCTGCAGCAGCAGCTGGGCCTGGCGGATCTCTTCCCCGAACAGACCGCGCATGAACTTGGCCATGCGCGCCGAAGACACGGGGAGCCGCGCCTCGCGGGCAAAGTCTTCGAGGTCGATCTGGAGATCGAGGGCGGAGGCGTAGCGCTGATCCCGGTCGGCGGTGAGCGCCCGCATCACGATCGCCTCGAGCTCGGGCGGGTAGTCGGGCCGAACCGAGGTGGGCAGCGGGACCGTGCCGGCCGCGACGCGATTGATGGTCGCGAACTCGTTGTCGCCCGTGAACAGCCGCGTCCCCGTGGTCAGCTCCCACAAGAGCGTGCCGATCGAGAAGATGTCGCTGCGCCGATCGACGGACTCGCCGCGACACTGCTCGGGCGACATGTATGGGATCTTGCCCTTCAGCGTGCCGGCGATCGTGGCCGTCTGGCTCGACGTTGCCTTGGCGATGCCGAAATCGACGAGCTTGACCCCGCCCTCGTAGGTCACGAGCACGTTCGAGGGCGACACGTCGCGGTGCACGATGCCCAACGGACGCCCATCCACGCCTAGCTTCTCGTGTGCATGGTGGAGCCCCGCGGCCACCCCCATCACGATATGGAGGATGTGCTCGAGCGGCAGCGCCCGCTCGGCCTTGCGAGCCGCCCGCACCAGCTTGCGCAGATCCTGCCCCTGCACGTACTCCATCGTGAAGAAGCACGCGCCCGCATCCTCGCCGATGTCGTAGACCTGCACGATGTTGGGGTGATGCAGGGTCGCGGCGAGCCGCGCCTCGGCCAGGAACATGCGGATGAAATCGTCGCTCTCGGCGTGCTGCGGAAGGATCCGCTTGAGCACCATGAGCTTCTCGAACCCATGGATTGCCGTGGCCCGGGCCAGGAACAGCTCAGCCATTCCGCCGGTCGCGATGCGTCGCAGCAGCTGGTACTTGCCCAGCTGCACCGCCATCCCAGCCAGCCCCGCGGCGGGATCAGTGTGTGCTACCCCCAGCACTTCCAGACTCTAGCCCGGGGTTTGCCCGACGATCAAGCGCAATAGCCGCGCCAGAATTGATTATCCCGTAGCGCCGGTTAACAAACAGTGCCAGTGGCGGAAGGCCTGCGCTCGACGTCGCGCGGATTCGGCTATCCTCGCGACCGATGGCCGGTCGCACCGCAGTCACGCGCATCGCCCCCTTGGCGGGGCTCCTCCTGCTGGCGATCGGCTCGATCGCCGCTCGCCCGGTCCACGCCGCAGAGCCCGAGCCCACCGCGGCCACGCAGGAGCAGGGCTCGGTCGCCTGGGGGCCGATCGTAGGCGCGTGCTTTGGCGTGATGTTCGGAGGGGCGATCGCGCTGTGGCAGATCCGCGGGATGAAGAACCGAAGCTGAATGCTCCGGCTCTTCCGTGAGCGTACGCCCGTGTAGGTGCTTGACCCCGTGCTCGGAACCGGGCCACATTGATCCCATGGTGCGGCAGGGGGCATTGGCGTCTCTCATCCTGGTGGTCGGGGCGTGTTCGCAGCCCGTCGACGACCCGGCGAATTTTACGGGTAACACCCAGGGCAACTCGGGCGCGTCCTCCACTTCCGGAGAGGCCACCGAGGGGACGACCGAGATCGCCGAGGGCGGTAACGGGGCGACGAGCACCACTGGCGGAGCGGCCGATTCTACGGGGCCCGTGGCCGAGGGTGGCAACACCGGCAACTGCGGCAACGGCCTGATCGATGCTGGCGAGCAGTGCGACGGCGCGTTGCTGCAGGGCTTCGATTGCCAGAGCCTCGGCCTCAACGGGGGCACGCTCGCGTGCGACCCCATGATGTGCACCTTCGACACCTCGATGTGCAGCTCGACCACCGGTGGCACCTCCGGCTGATCGCGCGGGGCGGCCGCGGTCTGCCTTCGCCGCGGCCTCGCCCTCATGAGCCTCCGTGGGTAGCTCACCGCGCCTCGCCCTGTGGTTGTGCTGCGCGGTCGTCTACTTGTGCTTCGCCCCCGGCCGGATCCTCTACCCCGACGACGAGATCGTCTTCCAGACCACGCGCTCGCTGTGGGAGCGCGGCGAGACGGCGATCGAGGGGATCCCCAAGCGCACCGGTGAGCCCGAAGGCCGACCCGACGGCACGTTCGGCTGGGCGCCGGGCCTCGACGGTCGGCGCTACGGATTCTTCGGCCAGGCGCTCTCGGTCGTCGCGCTCCCTCTGTATGGCCTCGGCCGCGCGGCGGTCGACCATGCCCCGCCCGCGTGGCGGCATGTGATCCGCTCGGACCACTACTTCATGCACCGCCGCTCCCCGCAGGCGGACTGGCCTCGGCTCACCGTCAGCCTCACCAACTGCTTCATCGGCGCGTTCGCGGTGCTTCTGCTGGTCGAGTGGCTGCGCGCGCTCGGCCATCGCGATCGCGTCGCCGTGCTCACCGGGCTCGTGTATGCGTTCGGCACCAGCGCGTGGCCCTACTGCCGCACGTTCTTGTCCGAGCCGCTCTCGACCGTCGCGCTGCTGGCCTCGGCGTGGGGCGTGGCTCAGTTCCATCGCCACCGCGAGCGCGAGCCCGGCGGTGCGCTCGCCCGACGCTGGCTATGGATGGCGGGCCTCGTCGCCGGGCTCTCGGTCACCGTGCACGTGCTCAACCTGCTCGCGATCCCGTGTCTGCTCGGCTACGCCGCGCTCCCGCTGCGGCGCGAGCGCGGGGCGTGGAGCCGCGAGCGAGCCGCCATGATCGGTGCCGTCGCGCTCGGCTGCATCGGCCCCATCCTCGTAGGCGTGAGCCAGGCCCTGCGCTTCGGCAGCCCGTGGGAGACCGGGCGCTACGATCACTACGGCTACCTCGTCGATCCGCTCCCCGGACTCGTGGGCCAGCTCGTAGGGCCTGGTCGCAGCATCCTGCTCTACTCGCCGGCGCTGCTCGTGGCGCTGTGGGGCTGGCGTCGCGCCCTCGACCGCCGTCGCGCCGCCGCGCTCATGGTGATCGGCTTGTTCGTGCTTCGCTGGGCGTTCGTGTCGACGCGCAGCGACTGGTGGGGCGGCTGGGGCATCGGCCCCCGCTACCTGCTGCCCGTGGTGCCGTTCTTGCTGCTGCCGCTGGCCGAGGTGCTCGAGGACCTGCCCCTCGCGTCCTTGCGTCGTCGGCTCACCGTCAGCGCCGCGCTCGTCACCTGCGTGCTCGTAGAGCTGCACCTGTCGCTGCACAGCATCTTCGAGTGGATGCTCTCGCTCATCAGCACGGGCACCCCACAGCTGGACTACCTCACGCGCTCGCACTGGATCCCCAGTGCGAGCCCGCTGGTGGGCTTCTTCTCGCTGCCCCCCGATGTGCTCGTGTGGCAAGCGTGGCGGCTCGCCGAGCACGGGCACCCCGGCCCGCTGTGGATCTACCTCGGGCTCATCGCCGTCGGCCTCGTCGGCGCGGGGTACCTGGGCTGGTGGCTGCGGGGCCTCCCACGTCGAACACGTAGCTGAAGCCGAGCACCGCCACGAACGGCCAGCGTAGCTGCCCGCCCTGCGACCACGTGTAATAGGGCACCTTCGCGAGCAGGTGCACCTGCCAGCCCGGCGCGGGCATCAAGAACACGCCCGCGGTCGCGAGCAGGCTCGACCGGCCGCTGTTGCGGGCGGGCATGTCCCCCCACTTCGCGGGGGTTTCGAAGTAGGCCTCGGGCTGCACCAGGAACGACCAGCGCTCGAGCCCAAAGCTCGATTGCGCCCCGACCCCGCCGACCACCACCGTGCTCCCGCGATAGCCATACTGGTTGGAGTAGAGCGAGCCCTTCGCCACCGTCCAGCCCACGAGCGACCAGCGATCGAACGCCACGTTGGTGTCGAGACCCACCATCGGATCGAACGTCCCCGAGCCGAAGAACATGTGCTGATGAGGCAGCCCGTGGTCGCCCAGCTCGAACGGATCCGGCTCCGTGTGGCCCACGGGAAACGAGAGGCCCGTGCGCAGCGCCAGCGTCCAGCGCGGCACGTCCTCGGGCAGCACCAACCCGATGCGGCCCCCCGCGATGAAGTCTCCGATCCCCGCGATGGTCTCGTCGCGATGGTGGATGCTGGTGGCCCCCACGAGCTCGGCCCCGTTGCGGTCCAAGAATGTTGCGTCGATCGCGGTGGTGCGCACCGGCAGCATCAGCTCGAACGCAAAGCGTCGATGCAGGCCCACCTGCGCGTCGAAGTCCCACTCGAGCACGCCGATGTCGAGCACGTGCGTAGTGGGCTGCTGCGCGAGCGGGACCCCGGGCTCGCGCTGATTGGGGTCGACCTCGTGCGAGGCGTTCAGGAACGATCCCAGCATGGAGAAGCCCACGCGGAAGCGTCCTCGGTCCATCGGTCGTTGATAGGCGGTCGTACCTCCACCCGGGAGGTTGGGGTTGCTTCACCCCGCTCACGGGGCCGCCAGTGCCAAGCTCGACGAGCCGAGGGCGAAGGCCGAGCCCAGGCCCAACGAGAGCACGAGTCGCTTGAACTTCATCGAGTCCTCGCCTTGTCGATCGCCGCGTCGAGCTCATCGAGTCGCAAGCCAGAGATCGCCGCAACCTGCTTGCCGCTAGGGCCGAACACGATCACGTAGGGGAGGTCGGGCACGCCACGCAGGTGCTCCTTGGCGGCCTCGCTGTCCCAGTCCACCACATCGACCTTGCGCAGCGCCACGTCGCCGTGCGCGGCCAGGACCTGCTTCATGTGGTGGTCGACCTCGCGGCACGGCTTGCACCACACCGCATAGAAGTCGACCACCGTGACCTTGCCCGGCGCGAGGTGATCTTGCAGCACCACCGACTGCCCGTCCTTCGACACCTTCTTCACGTCGAGCGCCTCGTCGAACTCGATCTCGGGGATGTACGCCCCCTTCCCCGCGCCCTCGCTCGCTTGGTAGCCGAGCCCCTCGATCACCGCCAGCATGTCCGTGGGCGCGATCTGGGCCGGGTCGTACTGCACCGAGACCTCGGCGAGCGCCTTGTCGAACGACGCCGCGTAGACCCCGGGCCGCTTGGTCAGCGACCCCACCACCCGGTCTCCGCAGCTCTGGCAGTCGATGCCTTGCAGCGAGAGCACGACCGCCGACGCCGACTCCGGGACCACCGTTGCTTGGCCGGTAGGTGCGCAGGCGAGCGCTCCTGGAGCGGCAAGCAGTAACAAGAGGACGAGCTCATTCTTGATCTTCATTCGAATTCTCCCAGCAACAACATCGACTATCGTCATGATGCCGACGTCCGCGTGCTCGAGGACGTGGCAGTGCGTCATCCATGCGCCCTCGTGCCTCCCGAGGATCGCGAGCCGAGCTACGGTCGCGATGGAGCGGAGGGTCGAGGTGAGTTGCGCAGAGGATCACGCGAGCGCGAGGGCGCGTCCGCGATCCATCCTCACAGCAACCACTGGGAGAGGCGAGCGAGTCGAGCGCGAGTCGAGGGCGGTGGTGCGCGGGCCCGCGTGTGTGCATCGAGGCGGGGGCACGCCATCGCGCTTCCGACCGCGAGCGGCTCGAGCCACGTCTGGTCGACGTGAAGATCGAGCCCTGCCGCCCCGAGCACGCCCGCGGGAGCAGGATTGGCCGCGGCGTCATCCGTGCAGCACGAAGGACGCCGAACGGTGGAAGTCGCCACCGCGCCCTCCTCCTCGCAGCAGGAGCAGACCTCGTCGGGGCTCGCGCAGACCGAGGCCCAGCTCCTCACCGGGAGCAGGCACACCATCAAGCACAGCAGTGCGAGGAGGCCACGAGCCACGCGGATTCGGTGATAGCACCACGCAAGAGGGCTCGCAAGCGCGAGCGCCGCGAGCCCTCTTCCTTTCATGATCCCCGTCGCGGGCGATCAGCCGGTGCCGGTGCCACTCGTGGTGCCCGTGCCCGTGCCCGTGCCCGTGCCCGTGCCCGTGGTGCCCTCGCTGCCGCCCGAGCTGCTGCCCGTGTCGTCTTGGCCGTCGGTATCCGGGCCGGTCGAGGTGCCTCCCTCGGTGCAGGACACCAAGCTCACCTCGTCGAGGAAGAAGCTGGTCAGCCCAACCCCCGTGTGCTCGCTGGCAAAGCGCAGCTCGTAGGAGCCGCCGTCGGCCCAGGCGCTCACGTCTAGGTCGACCTGCCGATACGTGTCGTAGTCGGGCATGTCGAGGTCGTTGACCATGAACACCGTGTCGCCGCCGAGGGTCGCCGTGAACACGTCGTCGCCCGTACCCGCCCCGCTGCGCACCTGGAAGCGGAAGCGCAGGTAGGCCATCTCGGGCTCGATGGTGATGGTCTGCGAGAGGCTCGCGGTCTCGGTCGCATCCTCGACCCCACCGAACCAGGCCCACCAGTCGCCGGCATAGGGTGCGGCGCCTGCTTCCTCGGTGCAGCTCGCGTCGCAGATCGGCGAGCCGAACATGTCGGAGGCCTCGGTCCAGGCCTCACTGGGTGAGCCCGCTTCGAAACCCGGGTCGAGCACGAGGTTGTCGGAGCAATCGCCCGCGGGACCACCGGTCGTGTCGTCGTTGGTGTCGGAGCCCGCCGTGTCGTCGGCCACGGGCCCCGTCGAGTCGGAGGGCTGCCCGCTCGTCACCGGCGGGTCGCCGTCGTCGGTGCCGGGACCGCCGTCTCCGTCCTCGCTGGTGTTGATGATGCAAGCGCTCGATAGCAGGCCGAGCCCGAGTGCGCCGAGGAGGAATCCAAGGGAATTAGTGGAGATGGTCATGGCTGGCACGTCCGCTCTACGACGGCGGGACTTGGTTCAGGATGCAAAGCGCCCCCCGATCCGCAAGGATGAAATCACGAAATGGTCCCGTAGACGAGGGATCCATCGGGTTCGCCCGCCACGCGCACGGCCGATCCCCCCAGGGGTTCCCCTCCCGCGGGTGCGCGAGCGTCCGGGTTCGACTCACTCGCCGTTGCGACGACGCAGCAGCTCGGGTCGCTCCGCGAGCGCCTTCTCGAGCTCCGTCACGTCTTCGGCCTTCACGTAGCTCATGCTCGTGGCCCCGCCCGCCAGCACCAGCTTCACGATCTGCTGCTCGCCTTCGAACACGACCTCGAACGACTCGCAGCGCTCGAGCTGGGTCATGAGCCGTGCCATGCGAGGACTGGTGAACTTGGCCTTCTTGACCTCGCGCTTGTAGCGGCAGACCTTCTTCACCTTGAACCCCGAGGTCCCCTCGGCGGTGGTGAACGAGTGCACGACGTCGGCCAAGCGCGAGCGCATGGCGTTCTCGAGCTGGCGCAGCTCGTTGTGCTCTAGATCGCCGATGTCCGCGTCGTGGTGGCCCATCACCGGCTGCTCGTCGAGCTGCCCGGCGTCCACGTCGAACTTGCGGCACTCCACCCGCACGGTGCGGCGGTGGAACAGCGATGCGGCGGTGAGCAGCACGCGCAGGGGCACGGCCACGTCCTCGGACAAGAGCCGCGCCAGATCGCGCACGATCTGCTCGTCGCCCACGCGGACCCCGAGCACGCCCTCGGCGTTCTCGAGCAGGTCGACCGGCGTGAGGTTCTCCTCCGGCTCCTCCTCGGGCGGGTCCTTCCCTTTGTAGATCGGCTGATAGCCCAGGTTCGAGAAGGCCTTGTCGAGGGCCTTCTCCAGCTTGGGCAAGCGCAGCTCGCCTCGAGTCTCGATGAGTCCAGTTCCCCAGTGCTGAGCCATGGGCCCTCTTCGGAGGCCGGAGTATGGCACAGCGAGGCGAGGCATAGAAATCGCCGAAAACTGGCCCCACAACGGCAGCCATGGGCAGGCTGCCTCCATGCCCTCCAATCGACACATCGATGCGCTGCTCGGGACTGCCTGGGCGTGGGACGACGACGACGACGACGAGCACGACGCCCACGCCGGCCCAGCCATGCGCGAGCACGAGCGAAAACCCCGCCCCAAGGGTCGCTAGCGGCCCCGCGCCGGCAACGCGCGCTTCGCTCGCACGCGCTGCGTGCATGCGCGATACTGTGTCTGCCGCGTCCAATTCGGCCAGGCACTCCGATGGCCAAGGCACAGCTCCCCGTCTTCATCACCCCCGAAGGCCACGCCAAGCTCAGGTCCGAGGTCGAGTACCTGTGGAGGGAGGAGCGGCCGCGGGTCACCGCCGAGGTCGAGGCCGCCGCCGCGCTCGGCGACCGCTCCGAGAACGCCGAGTACATCTACGGCAAGAAGCGCCTGCGCGAGATCGATCGCCGCCTGGGCTTCCTCTCCCGCCGCCTCGAGCTGGTCCAAGTGCTGCACCCCCCCGCGCAGGCCGCCGCGGGGGAGAGAGCGGGCTTCGGAGCCTGGGTGACCGTCGAGGACGAAGACGGCGTGCGCACCAGCTATCGCCTCGTGGGCCCCGACGAGCCCGATCCCGACAACGGCCACGTCAGCGTCGACTCGCCGATGGGCAGCGCGCTGCTCGGCAAGCGCGTCGATGACGAGGTCGAGGTGCGACGGCCTCGCGGCGACGCGAGCTTCACGATCGTCGCGGTCGCCTACGGCGCCCGGCCGCGCGATCCTGGCTGAGCCTGGTCAGCAGGAGATCGCTCGCAGCCGGATCAGCGGGCCGTCCGCCGCCTCGGGATCGCGCAGATCGATCTCGCCCTCGAGCCGCCACGGTGACGGGCCCTGCGGGCCCAGGAACGTGTGCTCGACCCGCCAGCGTCGCTCCTCCGCGGGCTGCACGCGCGTGAGCGTGGGGGCGCGCGCCTCGGCGCCGAACAGTAGCTCGCCCTCTTCTTCGAGCACCGGCGCGAGCGCCTGCTCGAGCCGCTCGACGGTCCACGGATCGGCCGGATCGTGGGCGAGCCCGCCGAGCGCCTCCTCGAGATCGGAGTGGGCGATCGCCTTGATCACGCCGTGCAGCTCCGCGCGCACGCGCGCGCCGAACACCCGGGGGTCGGCCCCCAGCTCGCGGGACTCGGGCTCGGGCTCGTCGGCAGCGACCTCCAGGAGCGCCGCCGTGCCCCCGCCCGCGACGAGCCGCTCCCAGTCGCGCACGAGGCTCGAGTCGACGCGGGCCAGCGTGGCGCGCAGGAACGCGATCACGTCGTCCATGTCTTCGTTGCGGTAGTCGACGGGTACGTTCTGCAGCAGCGTCTTGTAGGCCTGGCTGAGGTAGCGCAGCAGCACTCCCTCGCTGCGCGCGAGCCCGTATTCCTTGACGTACTCGTTGAAGGTCTGCCACCGCTCCACCATGTCGCGGGCGATCGACTTGGGGCTCACGTTCTCGTTGCGCACCCAGGGGTGCGTCACGCGAAACACGTCGAACGTGCGATAGATGAAGTCGGCGCACGGCCGCGGGTAGTCGACCCGCTCGAGCTCCGCCATGCGCTGCTCGTACTCCACGCCCTCGGACTTGAGCCGGGCGACGAGCTCGCCCTTCACGTGGTCGAGCTGCCGCAGCAGCACGGCGCGCGGGTTCTCGAGGATCGACTCCACCAGGCTCAGCACGTCGAACGCGAAGCCGGGCGCCTCGAGATCGAGCTGGCGCAGCGCACTGAGCAGGTAGATCGAGAGCGTGTGGTGCAGCGAGAAGTCGCGCTGCAGGTCCGGGCTCACCCGCACGCAGCGGCGCGGCCAGCCGCGGGGGAAATCGAACTCGATGATCCCAGCCTGCCGCAGGTGACGAAACAGCAGCGCGGCCTGGCGCCGGTGCCGGGTCTTGGCCCCCGCGCGCTCGTAGGAGCGCGCGATGATCTCGACCAGGCGCCGGTAGCCGCCGTGCGGCGCGTCGACATTGAACTCGCGATCGAGCAGCGTGAGCAGCATTCCGTGGGTGACGTCGAAGCGAGACTCGAGCGGCTCGGGCTCGGACTCGATGAGCCGCTCGAACGTGCTCTGATCCCAGGGCACGTAGCCGCGCTCGGGGGGCTTCTTGCGCACGAACTTCTTCTTGTTGCCCTTGCCGTCGGCCGCCTTGGCCTCGAGCCGCTTGTTCTCGATCACGTGCTCGGGGGCTTGCGCCACGACCCAGCCGTTCTCGTCGAAGCCCTTGCGCCCCGCCCGGCCGGCGATCTGCTTGAAGTCGCGCACCGCCAGGATCCGCACCTTCTGGCCGTCGAACTTGCAGAGCTTCGTGAACAGCACGCAGCGGATCGGGACGTTGACCCCCACGCCCAGCGTGTCGGTGCCAGAGATGATCTTGAGCAGGCCCTGCTGCGAGAGCCGCTCGACGAGGGTCCGGTACTTGGGCAAGAGACCGGCGTGGTGCAGACCGATCCCGTGCTGCAGGTAGCGCTTGATGTCCTTGCCGTAGGCGGTGTCGAAGCGAAAGTCGCCGATCGCGGCCGAGATCGCGCGCTTCTCTTCCTTGGTGCAAAGGTTGATGCTGGTCAGGCCTTGCGCCTGATCGGCGGCCTCGCGCTGGGTGAAGTTGACCACGTAGACCGGGGCCCGCCCGCTCATCGCGAGATCGTAGATGGTCTCGTGGAGCGGGCTCTCGCGGTACTCGAAGTGCAGCGGCACCGGGCGCTCGCGCGAGCGGACCACGGCGACATCACGGCCGGTGAAGGCCTCGATCTGCCGCTGGAATTCGGACACGTCGCCGAGCGTGGCCGACATCAGCAAGAAGGTGGCGCGGGGCAGCGTGAGCAGCGGCAGCTGCCAGGCCATGCCCCGGTCGGCATCGCTGTAGTAGTGGAACTCGTCCATCACCACCACGTCGGCCGGGGTGTAGGTGCCCTCGCGAAGCGCGAAGTTGGCCAAGATCTCTGCGGTGCAGCACAGCACCGGGGCGCGCGGGTTGATCGACGCGTCGCCGGTCATCATGCCGACGTTGGCGGCGCCGAGCTGACGGCAGAGATCGAAGAACTTCTCGCTGACCAGCGCCTTGATCGGGCTGGTGTAGACGCTGCGCTTGCCCTCGCACAGCGCCTTGAAGTGAAGCGCGAGCGCGACCAGTGACTTGCCCGAGCCGGTGGGCGTGGCGAGCACGAGGTGCCGACCCGCCATCAGCTCGAGCACCGCCTCTTCTTGCGCCGGGTAGAGCTCGAGCCCCTGCTCCTCCACCCACGCGAGAAAGGCCTCGAGGATGGCGTCGGCGTCGACCCCCGCGGAGACGAACTGGGACAGCGGAGTCTTTTCGGGCACCGACACGCGGTGCAGACCTAGCGCCCGCCGCGAACCCGCGCAAGCGCCCGCCCGCGCGAGACCAGGGCCCGAGACCGGCTACTCGAGGTCGTACTGCTTGAGCTTGCGGTAGAGGGTGGTCTTGCCGATGTGAAGCAGCCGGGCCGCCTTGCGCTTGTTGCCCCGCGCGTAGTTGAGCGCGCGGCGAATGGCGGCCTTCTCGGCCTCCTCGAGGCACAGCTGGCGCTCGGGCGACTCGGTACGGGCGTTGTGCACGTCGCGGACGCGCAGCTTGGCCGGGAGGTCGCGGAGCTCGATCTGCTCGGAGGAGCCGGCCTCGATCGCCTCGGCCAGCGACTTCTCGACCTCGTCGATGTTGCCCGGCCAGGGATAGGTGCGCATGCAATCGAGGGCGTTGTCTGCGATGCCACCGATCGGTCGGCGCGTGGGCAGGCGGCGCAGCACGTCCATCACGACGATGTCGAGATCCTCGATGCGCTCGGCGAGGCTGGGTACGTCGATGCGCACGCCGCTGGCCCAACGCACGATCTGGGGGTGCAGCCGAGCGCGCCCCTCATCGCTCTCGGGGCGGAGCTGGGTTGCGATGACGATGCGTCCGAGACCGGTGAGGGCCGGTAGCCGCGCCTGCTCCTCGAGCGGCAAGTCTTCGAGATCGGCGACGTAGGTGAACGCTCCGAAGCTGACCAGCCGATCGCGTTGCTCTCGCGCCCGCACGATCTCGAGGGCCGGCGCCTCACCGCCACCGAAGTGGTGAAGCACGCGTGCAATGGTCTCGCGGCCGGTGCCGGTGGGACCGACCAGAAGGACGGGCAAGTTGGTGCGGACGGCGCGGTGGACGAGGGCCTGAACGCGGCGGGCCGCGGCGGAGTGGCCGAGGAAGCTGGGGGGCGAGGAGCGGAGACGGGCATTCGCGATGGTGTCGGCGAACGATGGAGCAAAATGATCTGCAACCTGCATCTGGCGTCCTCCTTTCTTGTTCCGCTCCGTTGCAGCGGTCATGCGCGTTGCGGATTCGTCGGACAACAAAAGCAATTCCAGTAACTTGCGGAGATTGTCCCGCCTCGGGCCCAGAACAGGACGATCTAAACGGCGTGTGTGCCGTCATCGGGATGGCGGTATGGGACGCTCAAGCTCAGCAAAGGACCAATTCCGGCCACCAGAACGTCACGCCATTGGCGCTAGACTCACGTTCCTCACTCGCCGCCTTTGACGCCGGCTCGGGCTCGGGGGATCTCCCCCGGGATCTCACTGAGCCGCAGCGGAGCCCAAAGCGTCTTGCGGGGTCCGAGTGGGCTGTGCGAAACGGCGAAGGATGTCCGAGCCCGATGTGACCGAGCTGGGTGATTTGCGCAGTCGCGTGGAAGCCGCGTGGGAAGACCGGAGCCGGCTCGGGGATGACGAGCCGCGCCGGGCCGTGCGACGCACGATCGAGCTGCTCGACCAAGGTCGAATCCGCGTGGCCTCCCCCCCGGCCGACGCGGGGGGCGACTGGACCGTCCACGCGTGGATCAAGCAAGCCATCGTCCTGTACTTCCTCACCCAAGAGCTGCGCACCGATCACGTGGGGCCGTTCGAGTACCACGACAAGATCCCGCTCAAGCGCGACTGGGCCCAGGCCGGCGTGCGGGTGGTGCCGCCGGCGACGGCTCGCTATGGCGCGTTCATCGAGGCGGGCTGCGTGCTCATGCCGTGCTACGTGAACCTCGGTGCGTACGTAGCCCGCGGCACGATGGTGGATACGTGGGCCACGGTGGGCAGCTGCGCGCAGATCGGTCGCAATGTGCATCTCTCGGGCGGCGTCGGCATCGGCGGCGTGCTCGAGCCCCCCGGTGCAACGCCGGTGATCATCGAAGACGGATGCTTCTTGGGCTCGCGCTCCATCGTGGTGGAAGGCGTGCGGCTCGAGCCCGAGGTCGTGCTCGGCGCCAACGTCGTGCTCACCGCCTCGACCCCGATCATCGATGTCACGGGACCCGAGCCGGTGACGTTGAAGGGCCGGGTCCCCGCGCGCAGTGTTGTCGTGCCCGGCACCCGGACCAAGCGCTTTTCTGCCGGCGAGTACCAGCTGTCCTGTGCGCTCATCATTGGGCGTCGCAAGGAGAGCACCGATCAGCGCACCAGCCTCAATGAGGCGCTGCGGACGTTCGACGTGCCGGTATGACCGCGCTCGCGGCGTGCCGCAACGACGCGGGCTGACACGCGTCCCCTCTGCTATGTCTGCTAAGATGGTTGTCGAGCCGCGCATGAGCCCAACGCCCATCGACACCCCCTGCGGGAGGACTGCGAGTTGAGCCCGCGCTCGCGAGGTCGTCGGCTGCTCGACCGAGCGCGCCGCAACCGGTGGGGGGCCCGCGAGCGTACCCCCGACCCGGGTGCGCAGCCCTTTGGCCTCGACGAGCACGGCCCACCGCCCGAGCACGTCCCCGCCGGCGTCGGCTGGGATCACACGGTGCGGGGGACCGGGCCGGCTCGACCGCTAGTCACGCTGAGCACCGATGAGCTGCGCGCCCAGCTGCTGAGCTTGCTGGCCGATCCCCGCATCGCTTCGATCACCGCGGCCTCCGCCGCAGCTGCGCTCGCGCTGCCGCAGGCCGATGTCGAGACGACCCTCGACGCGATGGTCCAGGCGGGCGAGCTCTCGCGTGCGGGCGGCGTGCCCAAGCGCTATCAGATTTCGCTCGAAGACAAGGCTCGCCTCGAGTTGCTGTTCCGCGAGACCGCCCACGAGCTCGGCGAGCACGGCGTGCTGGCGCAAGCCATGCCCGAAGACGCGCTGGCGACCCTCGACGACGAAGCCGAAGAGCCACGGCTCCCCGTCACCGCCGGTCTGCTGAGCATGTTCTTGCCCGGCACGGGCCAGCTGCTCAACGGCGATGTGGGCCGTGCCTCGCTGGTGTTCGCGGTGTGGAGCCTCGCGTGGATCACCCAGCTCTCACCCGTGTGGACGTTCGTGTGCCTCTACGCCGGCGCCGAGGCGTTCTTCACCGCCAAGATCCGCAGCATGGAGCGCAAGCTGGCCAAGGAGGCCGCACTGGGAGCCGCGCTGGGGCCAGGGAGCACCACGCCAACGGTGGCCGGGCAGCTGCCGCCAAAGCCGTCGTCGCCCTGACGCCGGCTCTAGATCCTAGATCGTCCTAGATCTCGGTCTAGCCCTTGTGCGGCGTGGTGAGCGGGAGATACGGGATCCGCTCGGTCGGCTCGCCGTGCCCGTAGAGCCAGCGGTAGGCGAGCCAGCGCCCGAGCACCGATTGCGTGTACTTGCGGGTCTCGTCGTAGGGGATCGACTCGATGAAGATGTCGAGGTCCCACTTGCCGCGCTCGCCGAGCCAACGATCGACCGAGCCGGCGCCCGCGTTGTAGCTGGGGATCGCCAGCGCGACCGGCCCATCGCCTTCGCCTTCGTAGCGCGCGGTGAGACGCCCGAGATAGCGCATGCCCAGATCGAGGTTGAGCGCGGGGTCGAACAGCGCGCCGTCGGAATCGAGTGACACGCCCGCACCCTTGGCCAGGCCCCGCGCCGTGGCCGGCATGAGCTGCACCAGCCCCCGCGCCCCCGCGAACGAGGTGACCCCGGGATCGAAGCGACTCTCCGTCTGCATGATGGCGTAGGTGAGGAGCTCGGGGACCCGGTGCTCGGGCTCGCCAGGCCCGATGATCTCGGAGAACGGCCGCGGGTGTGCAGCCTCCCAGCGCGAGCGATGCTCGGCGTCGGGCGGGGTCGAGCGCCAGCGGGTGCCGAGATTGGCGAGCTCGACCTGGGCCGCGGGATGAAGGCCGGCCTGATTGAGCACCTCGATCGAGGGCCAGCCGCTGATCTTCCCGTGGCGCAGCTCGTCGCGAGCCTCGAGGCCGAGCCCCAGGCGGGCGAGCACCTCGGCGCGACGCAGGGTCTCGCTCTCGACTCGGGGCTCGCGCGGCGCGGGGCCGGAAGCAGGGCCACCGCGGCCGAGCCGCTCGAGACCGAGCGCGAGGGCGTCGGCTCCTCGCTCGCGCAATCGTGAGAGCGCCTGCAGGGCGGGATAGTCGAGCGGGGCGACGCCGAGCACTGCGACCCAGGCCGTCGTGGCTTCCTCGGCGCGGCCGAGCCGGTCGAGCACGCGCCCGCGAAAGTAGAGCAGCTTGGCGTGCTCGACCGGGATGTCGATGGGGCGGGCCAGCGCCGCATCGATGAGCGCGAGCGCCTCGTCGTTGGCCCCGGTGCTCAGCCGCATGACCAGCAGGCGACGCCGGGCCTCGTGCAGCATGTCGCCGGGGTGCTCCTCGATCGCGCGCAGATAGGCACGCTCGGCTCGCTTGGCGTCGCCGTGCGACTCCCACGACTCACCCGCCAGCACCAGTGCATCGTCGGCATAGCTGTGCTTGGGGTGCTGCTCGGCGAGGGCCTCGAACGCCTGCCCGGCGGCGTCGTACTTGCCC
>JBFIJN010000073.1:0-23357 GCA_041600735.1 Nannocystaceae bacterium | reverse complement strand
CGAGTTTGCCTCGGACCGCTGATCGAAGGCCCAATTCCCCTCCCCGCGCGCGATTGACAAGCTAGTGCCCGTGGACGCAGGATGCGGGGGCCATGCAGCTGGGCCTCGCCTGCCACGTTTGTGGTCAGCTCAACGCCCTCTCGGCCCAGGCATGCACACGGTGTGGCACCGTGCTCGCCCCTGCATCCGGCGGAGAGCCGGCCGTGACTGGCTACCCCCCCACCCATAGTGCGCCGTCGCCCGCGCCGGGCTACCCGCAGGCCCCCGCGCCGATGGGCTACCCGCCCGCGCCGGGTCCCGTGGGCTATCCGCCCGCGCCGGGCCCGGTGGGATACCCGCCCGCGCCGGGCGCGGTGGGCTATCCGCCATCCTCGCCGACCGCGGGGGGCTACATGGCGCCGGACCCCAGTGGATACGTGCCAGGCCAGCCGAACACCGCCGCTCGGGGCTATCCAAGCACGACGCCCCACACCATGCCGAGCCTGGGCGCGGCTCCGTCGGGCGGCACCGCGCGCGTTCCCTCCGTTCCCGGCGCACCCCCGGGGGGCGGCACCCCGCCCGCAGGGCTCGAAGATCTCGAGACCCTCCCCCAGCAGCGCTTCGACCCCGCGACCGGTCAGCCGATCCCAGGCACCGCCGATCAGCCCCCGACTCCCGCCGCCAAGACCATGTTCTTCGGCGCGCTCCAGCAGCAGCCCGTGGTCCCGCGGCTGGTGGTGATCAAGGGCGAGGGAGGCGACGGCGCCACCTATCACTTGCGCGGCACCACGACCACCATCGGTCGCAACGCCGCCGAGATCACCTTCTCCGAGGATCCGTTCCTCAGCCCCGAGCACGCCAAGTTCTCCTCGCAGAACGGCCGCCTGTTCGTGCAGGATCTCGGCAGCGCCAACGGGGTGTTCTTGCGCATCAAGAAGCCGACTCCCCTCGAAGACGGCGCGCACCTCTTGGTCGGCGAGCAGCTGCTGCGGCTCGTCCATCATCCATTTGGCGATGGATCCCCCAACGAGGCGGGCACGTATTTCTACGGCAGCCCTCGACCGCCTGGCGAGTTCCAGGTCATCCAGCTGCTCGCGGGTGGGGGCGAGGGTCGCACGGTCACGGCCGACGGGGCCTCGCTCTCGCTCGGGCGTGAGGCCAACACCATGAACTTTCCCGACGATCGCTTCATCTCGGGCCATCACGCCCGAATCGACGCATCGTCCGATGGCGACCACGTGATCCTCACCGACACGGGGTCGCGCAACGGCACATTCATCCGACTCACCGGGGCGCAGGAGCTCTTTCACGGCGACTACTTGTTCGTCGGGCAGCAGCTCCTCCGCGTCGAGATCGCCTGACGACGGGTGGCGGCGTGATCATCTGTCCCAACTGCGCCAAACAAAACGAGGATCGCCACAAGTTCTGCCTTGGCTGCGGCGCACGCTTGCCCGCGGCGGCGGCTGGGCCGGTGACCCCACCCGCGCCCCCGCGCCAGGGCTCCAGTGGCACGCAGCCGGGGAGCACCGACCAAGCTCCGGGCTGGGGCGCCCCTCCCCCGGGCATCAGCGCCGCCGCACCGCCGCCTCCGCCTCCGCCGCGCAGCAACGCTTCGAGGCCCCCGCCACCACCCCGAGCGATGACCGGCGGGGCCCTCCCCGGGAGCCCGCCCCCGCCCCCGCCCACCGGGGTGCGCAGTGGTCCTCCGGCGCCGCCTTCGGGCCCTCCCCCCGCGCCGCCCCGCACCGGCGGCTACGGACGGCCGAGCGACCCCCCGGGGCCCGCGCCCCAAGTAGGGAGCGCCCCAACCCGACCCGAGGCCGCTCCTGCGCCCGCGCCCGCTCCCGCTCGACCGCCTGCGCCTACCCCCGCGCCCGCGCCCGCGCTGCCCGCGGGCTACTCGGCCTGCCCCGCTTGCGCGTTCGCCAATCCGCCCGGCTTTGCCTTCTGCGGTCGCTGCGGACACAAGCTCGCCGTCGACGCGGCGCCGCCCGAGGCCGACGTGGGCTCCGCCCAGACGATGTTCGTCGAGCAGGCGCCCGAGGAATTCCGCCAGCTCCGGGACCAAGCGCGAAGCGCCGGCCTGGTCGAGACGCCGCCGCCGGTGATCGCCCCAGCGCCGCCGGTGAGCACCCCGGCCCCGACGCCCGCGCCCGCAGCGGGCACCGTCGGCCCCGCGGCGCGACTCATCATGCTCGGCCCCGATGGCTCCCCCATCGGAGAGCGGCTGCTGGCCCCGGGCGAGACGCTGGCCATCGGTCGATCCGCGGGCGCCCCCTGGGACGAGGACGCCTATCTCGACGCCGAGCACGGCGCGCTCACCCCCTTGGTCGAGGGCATCCGGGCCGAGGACTACGGCTCGCTCAACGGGGTCTACGTGAAGCTCATCGGGCGCTCGGAGATCCAGAGCGGCGACCAGTTTCGCGTGGGCCAAGAGCTCCTGCGCTACGAAGATCTCCCCGAGCCCACGCCCACCGAAGACGGCACCGAGCGCATGGGCAGCCCCAACCCGGGCTATTGGGGGCGACTCAGCCTCATGGTGGAGCCGACCGTGGCCTCCCAGGCGTTTGCCATCGAGGGCGAGGGCATCACCATCGGCCGCGAGACCGGGGACATCACCTTTCCCCACGACGGCTACGTGTCGGGCTCGCACTGCCGCATCGTCGGCGATGACACCGGCGTCTACGTCGAGGACCTGGGCAGCTCCAACGGCACGTACATGCGCGTTCGATCGGGCGCGATCCTGCCGTACGGCAGCCTCGTGCTGATCGGCCAGAAGCTGTTCCAGCTCGAGCCCGCGTGACCCCTCGCCGCCCGGCGCCGGGGGCCTCTTCGTGCGCGGCTCAGCCTCCGATCTCGGGCCGCAGCACGATGCCGGGCTGCTCGTCGTAGACGTAGGCCTGCGGCAGCTGCAGCTCGGTACCGTCGCCAAAGCGCAGGGTCACGTCGACGGGCCCCGGATCCTCGAGCTGCGGCGTGAGCACGGTAATGAGCCACGGACTCTCGATCACCACGGCCTTCGCCGCACGCACGCCGAAGTAGACCGAGACCGGGCCGTGGCCGCCGAACCCCGCACCTTCGATGCGTACGGCCTGGCCGCCGACCTGGCCGCCCTTGGCGGGCGCGAGGGTCAGCGGGTGGTCGGAGCCACAGCTCGCGAGGAGCATGAGCCCGAGCACCCACCGGCGAGCATCGCGACGCGTTCGACAGCCGGAGCGGAGCACCTGGGGACGATACTTCGCCCCCAGGGATCCGGGCAAACCCGCGACTACAGCATCTCGCGGCGACGGAGCTCGCGACGGATCTTGCCGAGCGCCTGCTCTTGCAGCTGACGGATGCGCTCACGAGACAGCGAGTACTGCTCGCCGATCTCCTTGAGGGTCAGCTCCTCGTCCCGCTCGAGGCCGAAGCGCTTGCGCAGGATGTCGGCCTCGATCGGGCGCAGCCCGGTGATGACCTGTCGGACCTGCTCGTTGAGCGCGTCGGCTTCGAGGCTCTCGCCCGGCTGCTCGGTGCCCTCGTCCTCCAACAGATCGACGACCTTGCGGCCGTCGGCCTCCGATATCGGGCGGTCGAGGCTCACCGGCTGCTCGAGCAGCAGCGTCTGCATCTTCTCGATCTTCGCCGCCGCGAGGCCGGTGTGCACCGCCAGCTCCTCGGGCGTGGGATCACGCCCATGCAAGAGCTCGAGCTCGCGCTTGGCCCGAGACACCTTGTGGTGAGCGTCGATCATGTGGACCGGGAGTCGCACGGCGCGACCCTTGTCGGCGATGGCACGGCTGATCGCGTGACGGATCCACCAGCTTCCGTAGGTGGAGAAGCGAAAGCCCTTGCGATGATCGAAGCGATCGACCGCCTTCATCAGACCGATGTTGCCCTCCTGGATCAGGTCTTGGAGGGGCATGCGGCCGTGGTTGAAGCGGCGGGCGATCGACACGACCAAGCGGAGGTTGGACTTCACGAAGCGATGCTTGGCGGTGCGCAGCGCGAACTGAGCTCGGGCCGCCCCGTCGACGTACTCGCGGTAGGGCAGGCTGCCGCGCCGTGGCGGACGCACGGCTAGCGACGCCGCGCCTCGCTGGCCATCGTCGAGCGCCTGCAGCTCGGCGAGCAAGCGATCGGAGAGCAGGCCGTCGGTGTCGATGCACGAGAGCGCCTGCGCCAGCACGGTGCGGCTGCTCTCGAATTGGTCCTTGTTGGACCGCGTCTCACGATCGCGGAGGGATCGCGCAAACTTGCGGATCGATCGCAGCTCCGCCGTGGGAACCTCCTC
Organism: Nannocystaceae bacterium; assembly: GCA_041600735.1. Lineage (GTDB taxonomy): Bacteria > Myxococcota_A > Polyangia > Nannocystales > Nannocystaceae > Paraliomyxa. Next base: position 19,105 of record JBFIJN010000073.1, on the reverse strand, counting down.
AGGATCGAGCGACTCTTCGATGAGCGCCACGATGCCGTCGATGAACGGCGGATAGGCGAGCAGCCGCCACCAATACTCCGCACGCAGCTGCGCGATGCGAGTGGCGGCCGCGAGCTCTTCCTCGGGGCTCATGACGTCGAGACCCGACATCTCCTTGAAGTAAGCTCCGAGCGTGCTCTCTGCGTCGTCGTCGGCCGAGCCGCCGCTGGGCCGACTCGGCGCCGGGGCGCTTCCCTCGCGCCGAGGGCGTGAGGCGGACCACGTGCGGCTGCGGGAGCGAGCGAGACGAGGAGGAGCTCCGCGAGTGACCTTGCGCCGTGCCATGTTGTACTTTCGTGAAACGTCGATTGGGTCTGATGAGGTCGCGGACTGGAGCCCGTTCAGTAGGAACACGCGAGCGGGCGGGAAAGTTTCCGCGAGGGCCAGAACGTCACCTAGCGGGTCCAGGTGACACTGCCGAGGGCGACTTCTCTCAGACCATGCAAGTTGAACACCGAACGCGGGACCAGCCGTCCCGGACTTCATGCAAATGAACGGGTTGGCCCCCGTTCGGTTTCATGGTCGGAGGCGCGACGGTGCTTCATCGGCCCGGTGAGAGCCCAATCTCGTGATCTCCATCGCACGTGAGGGTCGGGGAACTCCGCAACGCGCGGCCGGTCGGGTCACATTCGCGCACGGAATCCCGGCGCGGCCGTCATACCCACGACATCCGCGTCACACCGCGGAGCCGAGCGCGAGCCCGAGCCCGAACCACATCTAGTCGCCGCGCTGCGCGAGCAGCCAGATCTCGGACGAGGTGGCGCCATAGAAGCGCCCCCGCGTGTGGCGGCTACCGGAGTACTCGAGCACGCGCAAGCCCACCTGCGCGCACATTTGTACGAGCTCGGTCAGCGCATAGATCCGCACCCCGAGGTTGTGCTCGAACTGCTTTCCGGTTTCGAACACCACCGTGCGGTGCACGTGCACGCGGCTGGTGGGCGCGAACATCTGGGCCTCGTCGAGCACCAGGCAGCCCTGGCCCTGCCACCACGACCGGGCCGGCAGCCGCGCCACGATGTAGTCGCGATTGAGCACGTGCAGCATGATGCGGCCCCCGGGTACGAGGCGGTCGCGCATGTGCTGGAGCGAGATCCGATCGTCCTCGTCGGTGTACATGCCGAGGGTGCCGCCGAGACACACGATCGCTTCGAAGGGGCCGTCGACCGGGGGCTGGCGCATGTCGCCGGCCACGAGGTGCACCGGGGCGCCAGTGGCCTGGGCCGCCTGGCTGGCCCGCATGAGCTGAACCGGCGAGAGGTCGAGGCCGGTGACGGACAGGCCTCGCGCCGCCAGAGCCAGGCAGTGCGACCCATCGCCGCACCCCACGTCGAGGACGGCGGCGCCGGGGTGCAGGCCCGCGCAGTGCACGATGAAATCGGCCTCGGCCGCGGAGGTCGCGGCCCGCAGCGGGGACACCAGCGCTGCGAAGTGCTCGCCAAAGGCATCGATCTGCCAGCCTTCATCCAGCGCGGGGGCGGCCGGAAGCGCGGCCAGGGCCGCGTCGAGGCTGGCGCTGGCCAGCGGCGGAGGGGGCGGACCCAGGTCGAGGGCCCGTCGGGGCGGGCCGCCCTCGGTCTCGCGGGCCCGAGGTGGCCGGCCGGGCGCGGGCGGCGGGGCGGTCTCGAGGTCGGGGGGCTCCTCCTCGACGAGGTCGTCGGCGTCGAGCTCGTCGACCTCGACGGGGGCGTACTCCGGCTCTTCGTCCTCGTCGTCGTCGTAGACCGCACTGAACACCCCGCTGGCCGCCGGATCGACCACGACCTTGGACTTGCGGGGCACCGCGGCGTCGGAGGGATCCTCGCGCGCCGGGATCTCGCCTCGGATGAGGGTCTTCGCGGCTTCTTCGGGGTCGCTGGTGATGAGGCCGGAGCTCGTGGAGATCCCGGCGTCGTGGTCAGGAGGGGGCCCGGGTGGCGGGCCGATGACGGTGTGACCCGAGACGACGGGGCCCAGCTCCTCGCGCGAGGACGCTTCGCGGGGCGGCGGCGGGCCGAGATCGGGGGCGGGCGAGGCGATCACCGTGCGGGTGAGCGCGGGTATGAAGAGCCCATCGTCAGCGGGGTCCTCGGGCAAGGACTCGCTGGCGCCGCCGTGCGTCTCGTCGTCGACGCCCGCCTCCGGCCGTGCCTCCATGAGGACGGTCTCGTCGTCGGCGGCGGGTGCGGCCGACGGTCCGGCCGGGTAGAGCGAGACCTCGAGCCCCTGTTCCGGCGCGCGCAGACCCACCTCGAGCACCTCGGGATCGCGGCGCACGCGGGTCGCCTGCCCCTCGCCCTCGTCCTCGTCCTCGTCTTCGTCGTCGACCGCATTGCGGACGAGAGTGGTCATGCTCTCGAACCGATCGGGGACCTCGACCACCCCCGTGGGGACCGGAAGCCGGGCAAGGCGACCGAGGATCGCCGCGTCGATCGCATCGATCGTGCCCGCGGGGGGGCCGGCCGATGCCGCGGGCCCAGCCTGGATCCACGCGACCCATTGCTCCCGCGGGACCCTCCACGCGCTCACGATCGTCGACCTCCCGCGCGCCGCTCCTCGAGCAGCGGCTGGCCGAGCAACACCGTCGCCGGCAGCGCGGGCTCGATGCTTCGCAGACCAGCGGCCACGAGCACGATGACGGTGCTGCCGAGGTGGAACACGCCGAGCTCGTCACCCTTGCTCATGCGCGCGGGCGGATCACAGTCGCGGACCTGTAGCTCGCGGGGGTGCGGGTCGAATCGCTGGTAGCTGCAGGTCATGTGGCCCACCCCGAACGCGGCCACCATGACGACGGCCACGGGACCATGGCCGGTCTCGAGCACGTGGACCATGCGCTCGTTGAGCGCGAACAACCGAGGCTCACGCACGGCCGAGGCCTCGGTGACGGGCAGCAGCCGGCCGGGCACGTGCACGACGCGATGCGCGAGGGCATCGCACGGCGAGTGCACCCGGTGATAGTCGCGAGGGTGCAGATAGATGGTGAGCGCCGCGCCGCCGATGAAGTCGCGCGCGAGGGCCTCGTCGGCGACCAGCTCGCCCACCGAGAACACGTGGCCCTTGGCCGTGACCTCGGTGCCGCCGCTGATCTCGGCCACGTCGCGAAGCTCGCCATCACAGGGCGACACTACGGTGTCGGCGCTTCGATCGATCGAGCGCGCCCCTCGGCGCAGCGGCCGAGTGAAGAACTCGTCGAAGCTGGCGAAGCCGTCCTCGAGCATCAGGGGGTCGACGTCGTGGAGGTTGACGTCGAAGTAGCGCGCGTAGGCCCCGACTGCGGCTCGCCCCACCGGGGCCGGCAGGCGAATCCGCGCTGCGGCCCCCATCAAGCGACTGGCGACCATGGCCGACCAGTCGGGAGTGGCATGAACGAGGGCCGCGGCCAGACGGGCGCGCAGGGGAGTTCCGCGGTCCCTCATCGGCTCGGGTAGCCTAGCCGAGCGCCGGCACCGCACGCAAGGACTCTCGGTGGGAACGCTCGCACGGGGGGCGTGAGGGGCCACGGCGGCCCATCACGCCCGTGCGAGCGACCTCCGCGGGGCCTCAGACGTCGAAGTAGAGCTCGAACTCGTGGGGATGCGGGCGCATCGCGACGGGCGCGACCTCTTGGGTCCGCTTCCACTGGATCCACGCGCCGATGATGTCGGTGCTGAACACATCGCCCTTGAGCAGGAAGTCGTGATCGCGCTCGAGTGCGTCGAGGGATCCCTCGAGGCTGCCCGGCACCGACGGCACGTCCTTGAGCTCCTCGGGCGAGAGGCTGTAGATGTCCTTGTCGAGCGGCTCGCCCGGATCGAGCTTGCGCTCGATGCCATCGAGCCCGGCCATCAGCAGGGCCGAGAACGCGAGGTAGGGATTGGCGGTGGGGTCCGGGGTGCGGAACTCGAGCCGCGCGGCCTTGGGCGAGCGCGCCGCGGCGGGGATGCGGATCGCAGCGGAGCGATTGCTGGCGCTGTAGGCCAGGTTGACCGGAGCCTCGTAGCCGGGCACCAGGCGCTTGTAGCTGTTGGTGCTGGGGTTGGTGAAGGCGCACAGCGCCGGCGCATGGTGGAGGATGCCGGCGATGAACTGCATCGCCATCTCGCTCATGCCCGCGTACTCCTCACCGGAGAACAGCGGCTGGCCGTCGCGCCACAGGCTGATGTGGGTGTGCATGCCGTTGCCGTTGTCGCCGTAGAGCGGCTTGGGCATGAACGTCACGGTGCGACCGGCTCGCCGTGCGACGTTCTTGATGACGTACTTGAACCAGCACATCTTGTCGGCCTGCGCGACCAGGGAGTCGTAGCGGATGTCGATCTCGGCCTGGCCGGCGGTCGCGACCTCGTGGTGCTGGCGCTCGACGGTGATGCCCACGTCTTCGAGCGCGAGCACCATCTCGGTGCGAAGGTCGTGGAGCACGTCGGTGGGCGGCAGCGGCACGTAGCCAGCCTTGGGGCGCACCTTGTAGCCGAGGTTGGGGAACTCCTCGCGGCCGGAATTCCAGTGGCCCTCGACCGAGTCGACCGAGTAGTGCGCCGAGCGAACGTCGCCGCCGAAGCGCACGTCGTCGAAGATGAAGAACTCGGCCTCGGGACCGAAGTAGGCCGTGTCGGCGAGGCCGGTGGAGCGCAGGTAGGTCTCGGCGCGCTTGGCCAGCGTTCGCGGGTCGCGCTCGTAGTCTTGGCCGGTGATCGGATCGCGGATGTCGCCGCACAGCACCAGCGTGGGGACCTCCATGAACGGATCGATGCGGGCGGTCGAGGCCTCGGGCATCACCTGCATGTCGGAGTTGTTGATCGCCCTCCAGCCGCGGATGGACGAGCCGTCGAACGGGAAGCCCTCCTCGAGCGCGGCGCGATCGAGCTGGTGCGAAGGCACGGTGAAGTGCTGCCAGGCGCCCAAGAGATCGATGAAGCGCACGTCGACCATGCGGACGTCCTGGTCGCGCAGCAGCTCGAGGACTTCTTCGGTGGTTTGCGGAAAGTTGTCGTTGCTCACGGTGGACTCGTCGTGAAATCGTGCGGTTGGGAGTGGGGCTCAGAGGGCCGATTCGCCGCGCTCGCCGGTCCGCACGCGGATGGCGTCGAGCACGGGCAGAACGAAGATCTTGCCGTCGCCGATGCGGTCGGAGGCCGCGACCTCGCGGACGGCCTGGACGACCTCCTCGACCAAGCGGGTGGGTACCACCACCTCGATCTTGATCTTGGGGACGAAGTCGATGACGTAGGCGGAGCCGCGGTGGACCTCGCGCTTGCCCCCGGTGCGGCCGAAGCCGCGCACCTCGGTGACCGTCATGCCGCCCACGCCGAGCTCGGTGAGGCGCTCCTTGACGTCGTCGAGCGCGAACGGGCGGATGATGGCCTCGACCTTGAGCATCTCGGTGGACACGTCCATGGGACTCCTTAGAAGAGGCGACGTCAGGACCGAACGAGCGGCGGGGGGGAAGGAGGAACCGAGGACCAGGGGGGCTCCGCGGGCAGGGGCTCGATGCAGCCCAAGATGTCGGCGGGTCGTGCGATGCCGAGCTCGGCCATCAGCGTGCGCAGCTGGTCGCGCACGGAGGGGCCGGCGTCGGGCTGGGCGAAGTTGGCGGTGCCCACCTGCACGCAGCTGGCCCCGGCCATGAGGAACTCGAGCACGTCCTCGCCGCTGGCGATGCCGCCCATGCCGCAGATCGGCAGCTTGGGCAGGGCGCGGTGCACCTGATGGATCATGCGCAGCGCGATGGGCTTGATCGCGGGACCCGAGAGCCCGCCGTAGGTGGTGGCCAGGCGCGGCCGCCGAGTGCGGACGTCGATGGCCATGCCCGTGATCGTGTTGATGAGCGAGACCCCGATGGCGCCGGCCTCGGCCACGGCTTGGGCCATGGCGGGCAGATCGGCGGCGTTGGGGCTGAGCTTGACGACGATCGGGATCCGCGTGGCTTCGACGCAGCGACGGGTGAGCTCGTGGGCCACCTCGGGGACGGTGCCGAACTCGATCCCGCCCTTCTTGATGTTGGGGCACGAGATGTTCATCTCGAGCACGTCGATGCCGCGACCGTGGCCGGCATCGAGCAGCCGCGCACACTCGACGTAGCTGTCCTTGTCCTCGCCGAAGAAGTTGACCCACAGGCTGATGCCGAGCGAGGCGAGCCAGGGCAGCTTCTCACCGAGGAAGGCCTCGGCGCCGACGTTCTCGAGGCCGATGGAGTTGAGCATGCCCGCCGCGGTCTCGCAGATCCGCGGCAGCGGGTTGCCCGGGCGCGGCTTGGGGGAGATGCCCTTGGTCGAGAGACCGGCGAGCTCGCGGACATCGAAGAACGGGGCGAAGCTGCGGCCGTAGGCGAAGCAGCCCGAGGCGGTCATCACCGGGTGCGGCAGCGTGAGCGGGCCGAAGCGGCAGCCGAGGTCGACCTGCTCGGGGGCCAGCGAGGCCGTGGCGCGGACGGGCGCGGTCATGGCCAGCGCACCTCTCGGGCGTCGAACACGGGGCCGTCGCTGCAGCAGTAGGCGTAGGGCCGCTCGCCATAGACGGGCACGGCGCAGCCGAGGCACACGCCAAAGCCGCAGGCCATCTCCTCTTCGAGGCACAAGAACGTGGGCACGCGGTGGGCGAGGCCGAGGTGCCGCACGGCCTTCAGCATGGGCGTGGGGCCGCAGGCGAGGATCTCGACGGGGGCGCCCTCGGCCTCGGCGCGGGCGAGGCGACGGGCGAGCGGCACGGTGACGAAGCCGGTGTCGCCCACGCTGCCATCTTCGGTGGACAGCGCCATCGACACGCCCCAGCCCTCGAAGTCGGAGAGCAGCACGAGGTCGTCGGCATTGCGGCCGCCGTAGAACAGCTCGACGCGGCGGGCGAGGCCGGCCGCAGCGGCGCGGCGGGCCTGCAGGTGCAAGGGCGGCAGGCCCACGCCGCCGGCGACGAGCAGCTGCACGGGGCCCGCGGGGGTGGGCGGGGCGAAGTGGCCGCGCCCGAGCGGACCGGTGACGGTGACGCGCTCGCCTTCGTCCATCGCACACAGGCGCCCGGTGCCGCGGCCGTAGGCCTTGAGCAGCACGCGAAAGCGACCCGAGGCATCGGCGTCGAGCACCGAGAATGCGCGCGGGTTGATCGGATCGCGACCCCACTCGCCGCGCAGCATCACGAACTGCCCGGGCACGACTCCGGCGAGCGGCGCGGGGTCGGCCGCGTCGGGCCGCGACTGCAGCTCGAGCAGGAAGTAGCCGCCCCGCAACGGCTCGTGGCCCACGACGCGGGCTTGGAACTGCGACGGGGTCGTCACGAAGCGGGTTGATAGGACAGGTGCCGGCGATCGTCCACCGCCCACGATCTCCGCGAACGCACCTCGACGGATCGCCCCAGCCGCAGTGCAGCGGCGGGGCCTGGTGCACGATGCGAGGAAGCCGCGGCGTCGGGGGTGGATCGAGGCGGCCGCGGGCGCGAGCGCGTCGGACGACGGCGCGTGTCACGAGGCCGGACGAGGGATCGAATCCGCGAGCACGCAGCGCATGACGAGCGCATCGTCGGGCGGATGCGCGTAGTAGCCCCGGCGACGGGCGATCGGCTGGAACCCAAACGCGGTGTAGAGGCCCACCGCGGCGGCATTGCCGGCGGCCACCTCCAGCAAGAGCTGCTGACAGGCCGCCGCCGCGGCCTCGGCGATCACCGCCTGTAGCAGCGTACGCGCGTGCCCGCGGCGGCGCGCACGGGCGGCGGTCACGATGCGCAGCAGGTGGGCCTCATCGGCCACGATCCAGGTGCACGCGAGCCCCACGAGGCCGTGCTCGTCTTCGGTGACGCGCAGGCGACCAAGCGGACGCTCGAGCTCTTCGCGGTAGACATCGAGCGACCAGGGGTTGCCGAAGCAGGCCGCGTCGAGGGCGACGATGGCGGGCAGGTCGGCGCTCACGGCCGCACGCGGCCGCAGCGGGCTCACTGCGGCTCCGGGGCCGCCTCACTGAGCGCCGCCAGCTCGGCCGCGAGCCCATGGGGACCGCTGATGCCCAGGTGCGTGCTGGCGCTGGTGAGCAGCACGTCGCGAGGCCGCGCGCCCACCGTCTCGGCGAGGCGACGGCTCAGCAGCCCGCGCTCGGAGGCGCCGAGCTTGTCGATCTTGGTGGCCACCAGCAAGGCAGGGCGCCCGTTGGCCGTTGCCAGCTCGAGCAGCGCAAAGTCGAGCTCGCCCAGCTCGCCGCGGCGTGCATCGACGAGGAGCACCAGGGCGCGCAGGGCCGTGCGCTGGGCGAGGTAGGCCTCGACCATGGGACCAAAGCCCTCCCGCACCTCGCGACGCGCGGCCGCGTAGCCGTAGCCCGGCAGGTCCACGCAGCGCACGTGGTGGCGAGCGTCGCCCGGGCCGGCGAGCGTCACGTCGAACACGTTGAGCAGCTGGGTGCGACCGGGGCTGCGGCTGACTCGAGCGAGACCCCGACGCAGGGTGAGCGCGTTGAGCAGGCTCGACTTGCCCACGTTGGAGCGCCCGCAAAACGCGAACTCGGGGCGATCGCCGGGCGGGCACTCGTCGACGGAAGGGGCGCTCACGACGAAGGCCGCCTCCACGACGCGCCAGCCCGCCGCCGAGGGCGAGGACGAGGACGCAGGGCCGGGCTCGGACATCGACGGCATCCCTACCATGAACGGGCCCGGTCGGCCCCCGGTCGAACCTCGTGGGCCCGCTCCCGGTCCGAGGCAGACGCTGGTAACCTCTGGACCATGGATGTGTACGGCCTCACCGGAGGGATCGGCAGCGGCAAGTCGACCGTCGCCGAGCTGCTCGAGGAATACGGCGTTCCGGTGGTGTCCGCGGACGAGCTCTCGCGGGTGGTGGTGGCGCCGGGCAGCGAGGGCCTGCGCGTGGTGGCGGAAAAGTTCGGCCCAGAGATCGTCGGCGAGGACGGCGGCCTCGACCGCCGGCGCATGGCGAGCGTGGTGTTCCGCGACACGGAGCGCCGCCGCGAGCTCGAGGCGATCTTGCACCCGCGCATCCGCGATCGCTTCGAGCAGGTGCTCGATGCACTCGAGAAGGCGGGCCACGAGGTCGCGGTGTACGAGGTGCCGCTGTTGTTCGAGCGCAACCTCGAGGGCGAGATGAAGGCGGTCATCCTCGTCACCGCGCCGATGCCGGTGCGAATCGCTCGCGTGCGTGCGCGCGACGACGTCACGGAGACCGAGGTGCGCGCTCGCATCGCAGCGCAGATGGACGAGGATTCCAAGCGCCGACGCGCCGACTACATCGTGGAGAACAACGGCTCGCTCGACGAGCTGCGCCGCGAGGTCGAGTTCTTGATGGCGCGGTTCCTGCGGCTGAGCCCGTCGGCGCGGCGTCGCGGGGGCTCGCTGCCGGAAACCAGCGGGATCACGGGGAGCACGCTGCCGCCGTTTCGCGAGCTCGAAGACGCCGATCAAGAAGCCCTGCCCAGCCGGCGTCCCACCGCCGTGCCCGTGGCCGCACCGGTCACCGTCACCGCGCCCCCCGACTCGGCCACGCCCGACGCTGCGATCCCCATGCTCGAGCCCGATGAGGAAGACCTGGGCCTACACGGACCACCCACCGTCGTCGAGACCGGCGCCCCGAAGAACGCCGACGAGCCATCCGCCGAGGCTCTCGCCGCGGATGCTCGAATCACCCGGATCGACGTCGGAGGGGGCAACAAACACTGATCTTGGGGATCCGCCGCGAACCGCCCGAGATCCTGCGGCCCTAGGCTGATACCCTTGGGGTGTCTCGATGAGCCCACCCTCTCGATCGATGCCACCACCGCCGAAGATCGGCTCGGTCCGTCCCACGGACGCGGGGACCGAGGACACGAATCGCGGTGAGAGCGCTCCGCCGACCGAAGCGGAAGAGGCCACGCAGAAGGCGACGCACGACGACGGATCGCACGACCCACCGGGCTCGCTCTCACTGCCTCGCGCGCCCAGGCGCGGACTCGTTCCGCCACCGCCGGTGCTAGGCCCGTCGAGCACGAGCGGCGTGCGGGCGCCACCCGTGCTGGGCCCGTCGAGCACGAGCGGTCTACGGGCGCCATCGCTCGGGACCGCGGCGGTGAGCCACCCCGCCGACAGCGCGGGCTCGTGGCCCAAGACCGACGGCTGGGACCTCGACGAGGACGAGGCGCCCGCTCCCCTGCCCTCACCCGCGAGTGTCGAGAAGGCGCCCAAGGTCACGCCTGCGCCTGCTCGTCCGCCCGGGAGCGTTGCGAAGCCCGAGCTCGCCTCGCCTGCCGCTGCCACGCCGGCCGCGACCACGCCTGCCGCGGCCACGCCTGCCGCCGCCACGCCTGCCGCTGCAGCGCCTGCCGCGACAACCACGCCGGGCGAGCCCTCGCCTTGGCTCGACGTCGCACCGATCCAGCCCACCGCAACCCCCGAGCAAGAGGCGCTGGCGCAGGTCGCCGAGCTCTTGCAAGCCGCGCCCGCGCCCGTCGCTGCGGCCGCCGCGTGGGATCCCCCGCCGCTGCTCGATGCCGCCCCGCAAGCCGAGGGCGGTACCGATGGCGTGCCGCTGCTCGACTCCGCCGGGCTGATGGGCACGGCGATCGTGGAAGAGGTCGATGGCGGCTCCTCGGTCCCCCGCTTGCCGCTGCCCGGCATGATGCGCGATGGGCCTGCACCCCGCGCGGCAGACTTTCGCGCGAGCCCCCGCGCTTCCCGAGCCCCCACCGCGGGAGCGATGGCGCCCCTGCCTGGGATGGTCCCGCCCAGCTTCCGCGAGCGTGACGAGGCCCCGCGCATCTCCAGCGACACCGCCTCGTTCGTGGCCCAGGTCGCCGACGAGCTGGTCGAGAGCGGCCAGACCCCGGCGACCGCAGAGCTGGCCGGCGAGGAGGTGGTGACCGAGGTCGGTGCGCCGCCGCCCAAGCTGCCTCCGCTCGAGCTGTTCACCTCCGCCCAACAAGCCCCCGGCGAGACGCAGAGCAAGCTCCGGGGGCCGTGGCTTGCCGTTGCCGGGCTCGCTGCGGGCATCGTGCTGATCGTGTGGCTGTCGATGCGCGGCGACGGCGGGCCGCCCGAGGTGGCTGCGGCCCCGGCCGCGAGCACGCCCGTTGCCGAGCCCGCGCCAGCCAAGGCGCCGGTCGAAGCCAAGGCCCCCACCGAGCTGGCCGCGGTCGTACCGGCGGTCGGCGAGGAAGAGCCCGACGAGGAGGAGCCCGACGAGGAGGAGCCCGACGAGGCCGAAGGCTCGACGGGCGCAGGCGCGGCGCTCGAAGCCGACGATGCGCAGGCGGATCCCGAAGCCGAGGACGGAGCCGAAGTCGAGGCTGCCGCCGAGCCCACGACGGCGCGCAAGTCGTCGGGCAAGAGCCGCGGCTCCAAGAGCAGCAGCAACGGCGGCTCCAGCAAGGAGGAGCCCGCCAGCGAGCCCAAGGCCGCGAGCAACGACGAGCCCACCGCGAAATCGCTGCTCAAGCAGGCGCGATCCGCCTACGCGGCGGGCAAGGGATCGTGGGCCTACAGCCTCGCCGCAAAGAGCAATCGCATGGAAGCGACCGGCGACGCGGCCGAGGTGATGACCCTCGCCGCGTGCCTCATGAACGATCCCGACAAGGCCAAGTCGGCGCTGCGAGCCGTGCCCCTGCTGCGTCGCGGCAGCGTGCGCTCGACCTGCAAGAGCAAGCACGACGTGCGCATCGGGCTGTGAGCCGCGGCTACCGGGGCCCGCGGGCCCGTCGGCGCGTGGCGAGCCCCGTGGCGAGGCCCCAAGCGGTCATCAACGCGAGCACGACCAGCATCACCGGGGCGTGCCCGAGCACGAGGTGCTCGGGCGCGACGATCGGACAGTGCAGGAAGATCGCGACGCCGCCCGCCAGGCCTGCGACGACTGCGAGCAAGCTCGGTCGCTCTCCTCCTCGGGCCAGCGCCACGAGCCACAGCAGCGCCGGTAGCCCGAGCCCGGTGCCGAACGCCAAGCAGGCGAGCGCACGCGGCACGAGCTGCGGCCCGGTGCCCGCGAGCGAGGCGGGATGCGCATGGTGGGCGGGCTCGAGCCACGCGCCCGCGAGCACGCCGGCCACCGCGAGGCCGAGGCCGAGCCAGGCAACCGCGCGCGGCCACGCCGGCCGATGCAGCGGTCGCATCGCGGCCACGAGCAGCCACGCCGCGGGCAGCAGCACGACGCCCACGTCGAGCAGCAGGCGGCCGGTGGGGTACACGCCGGCATCGATGCGCCGCCACGCGAGCCACACCAGCAGCGGCACGAGCCCGGCCCCGGCGGCGGCCAGCCCCGTGCGCTGGGCCGTCGTGCGGCTGTGCAGCCACGCCCGCGGCCCGCGCTCGCGGGCCAGCATCGCCTCGGCCTCGGCGAGCCACGCCCCCACCGGCGCCGTCGCAGGCGCGGCCGCGTCGAGCGCCCCGACCAGCGCGGGCCCGCCGGCGAGCGTCGCACACGCGGGACAACCCGCGAGGTGCCCGGCCAGGGCGGGGTCCTCGCTGGGCCGGACGCCACGACGCAGGGCCGCGTGGGCTGGTTGGCAGCGATCGTTCACGGGGTTGCCGTCGGTATGACCACGCGGGCTCACCGGTTACACCTGCGCCTCTAGCACCTCGCGCAGGCGCTTGTAGCCGCGGTGGGCCCGCACTTTCACCGCGGGCTGGCTGGCCCCGACCACGGCTGCGATCTCGCGAAACGACAGCCCTTCGAACCAGTGCAGCACGATCACCTCGCGCTGCGGATCGGGCAGCTGCTCGAGCACGGCCCGCACCTGCGCGTCGTGGATCGGCGACTCGGGATTGCCATGAGGGGCGACGGGCTCGTGGGCGGGGTCGTCGTCGGCCAAGGCGGCCTCGGGGCGCCGCCCCAGCCGGCGAAAGTGCTGGCGCTTGAGGTTGAGCGCGATGGTGTACATCCACGGCCGCAGGCGCGCGCCGGGGCGAAAGTCGTGGCGGGCGCGGTGCAGCTGCAAGAAGGTCTGCTGCACGAGATCGTGGGCATCCTCGCCACGGCCGAGGTCGCGCTGCAGCAGTCGCTGCAGCCGCGGCGCATAGCGGCGAAAGAGGCTCGCGAACGCCGACGGGTCTCCGGCCACGTGGGCGGCCATCAACGCCTCGTCACTCACCTCGTCGGGCACCGGGGCGAACATACCCGAGTGCACCCGCGAGCGGCTATGCCCGCCCACGAGCCCTTGGCGCGCTCACGCCCCGGCGAGCTCGAGGTCGACGATCAGCGGCAAGTGGTCGGAGGCCCGGCGCGCCATCGCGATCTCACCGCGGGCGACCCGTCGGATCTGTACGTCGCCACGCACGAACAGCGCATCGAGCGGGCGCAGCGGGGCAAATGCGGGAAACGTGCGCGGCGAGGACGGCATCGCGCGAAACCCCGCGGGCACCAGCATCCGCCCCCCGAGCGTGCCGTAGACGTCGTTGAAGTCGCCGCCCACGATCACCGGGGTGCGCGCGTGCATGTGGGCAAACGGATGGCTATCGAGGAAGCGCACCAGCTGGCGGCGGCGCTCCTCTTGGCGCAGGCCGAGGTGAAGGTTGAACACGTGCACGGTGCGGGCGGCCGCGCCCACGCGCACCCGCACCACCGCATGCAGCACGCTGCGGGCCTTGCGACGCTCGAGGCTGAGGTCGAGGTTGAGCGCCTGGCGGCATGGGTAGCGGCTGAGGACCGCGTTGCCGTAGGCACCCCCGCTGCGCAGCGACACGTTGGGGAACCACGCGCGGTGCCGCAGCCCCAGCGCGTCGCCCAGCATGTCGGTCTGATCATGCTCGCTGGAGCGCAGCGCCCCCGCGTCGACCTCTTGCAGCATCACGATGTCGGGGTTGTAGTGCGCGATGGTGGCGACGATGCGATCGGGCTGGTATCGGCGATCGATCCCGCCGATGCACTTGTGAATGTTGTAGCTGAGCACCCGCAGCCGCACTGGCAACGAAGCGTAGCAGGCTACGCGGGGCTCGGCGCAGTCGTTCGCAGCAGCGGCGACCAGGCCCCCTCACTGCACAGCCATGCTTGGTTCATCGCGCGGGTCAGCGACACGTAGAGGGCACGGCGCGAGCGATCATCGTCGGGGTAGCTCGCAGCGGAGGCATCGGGCACCACCACGTGGGAGAACTCGAGGCCCTTGACTTGCTCGACCGTGGTCACGCACGCGCCGGGGGCCAGCGTGAACTCACCGTGGAGCACCAGGCGGATCGTGACCGCGCGGGCGAGCGCGGCGTGCAGGCGACGCGCGGCCTCGGGGTGGCGCAGGATCACGGCGACCGAGGCCGAGGGATCGCGATCGCGAAGCTCGCGGAGCGCCCGCGCGAGCGCGACCGCGAGGTGCAGCGGGCTGGCGAAGCGCGACCAGGTGAGCGCGGGGTCGAGCGCCGGCGGGGGCGTGGCGCGGGGATCGAACAGCCCGCGCGCGAGCGCCTCGATCGCGGGGGGTGAGCGGTAGCTCTCGCGCAGCACCACGCGCTCGTGCGCGCTGCGACCGAGGTGATCCATCGACTGCTCCCAGCTGCGAAAGCAGGCCGACTCGTCGACCTGCTGATGCTCGTCGCCGGCCACCGTGAGCCCCCCGCCCGGCGCGACGGTGCGCCCCAGCACCGCGAGCTCCAGCGGCGCGAGCTCCTGGGCCTCGTCGATCACCACGTGATCGTAGGTGCGCAGCGATCCGGCCGGGGTCGCGTCGGTGCCGGTCATCGCATGGTTGATCGCGAACAGGACCGGGAGGTCCTCGACGTCGACGGTCTCGGCGTCTTGGCGGGGCGTGCCCTCGTCGATCGGCTGGCCATCGAGCGTGCGCAGCCGCTCCGCGTCGACGTGGCGCATCGCGTGCTCGGTGGTGCGCGAGAACTGCACCCGCGTGTGGCGGATGACCTCGTCGGGCGCGTGGGCGGGCAGCGTGTCACCGGCGGCCTCCATGATGCGCCGCAGCAGCAGGCGATCGCCCCACAGGTGCAGCAGGTGGCGCCACATCGCGTGGGTCGGCAGGCGCCCGCGCTCCACCGCCCGCATCGCCGGCGTGCCCTCGGCGATGTCCGGCACGACCTCCGCGACCGCGGCGTGTCGCTTGAGCCGCACCGTCGCCGGGGTCGCGTCACGCGAGAGTCGCCGCGGCACGTCGGCGAACACCGCCCGCGCCTGCGCGACGATGAAGCTGGTGAACGTCACGACCTCGACCCCGGGCACCGAGAGCCGCGAGAGCAGCCGCGCGGACAGGCGCCGCAGCCCCTCGCTGGGCACGACCACCAGCGCCCAGCCCTTGGCGCGCGCGGCCTCGTCGCGGCGCGCCGCCAGCCAGGCCAGGCGGTGGAGCGCGACGGTCGTCTTGCCGAAGCCGGCCTCACCGAGCACCAGCAGCGTCGCATCCTCGGGGTGCTCCACCGCCGCCTGCTGGTGCTCGTCGAGCACCACGGTCGCATCGGCGCGGCGGCGCGTGGCGGCGTCGCGCGGGTGCAAGCCGCGGATCTCCTGCTGCGGCGCGGCGTACCAGCGGCCATCTGCGGCCTCCCACAGGCGCTCTCGGGGCGTGAGCACCTCGACCAGCGCGCCCTCGCGACCGCCGAGCAGGTGCTGCTCGAGCACCGTGCCCTCGAGCGTGCGTCCCTCGAGCGTGATCTCGTAGTCCTCGCCCTCGTCGTAGCCGAGCAGCGCCTCGGACAGCGGCGCGCTGCGCCAGTCCACGAGCACCAGCTCGCCACGGCTGGCCGCGCGCGCCGCCAACAGCACGTCGCGCGTGCGACCGCCCGTCTGCACGCGAAGGTGGGCGAAGGCCGGCACGCCCTGCCCCGGCCACGCGCGCCGGGCTGCGTCCCACTGCGCCCTCACCCGGGCCAGCCGCTGCTGCTGCTGGACCGTCAGCGCCTCACCGGTGGACTCGCTATCGATCGCCATCCGACCGAAGGTCCTCGTCGTAGGCGCGGCGGCTCAGCTCAGCCCGGTCTTGCTCACCACGCCGCGGAACATGTTCAGCGTGCGCTCCAGGCTCTCGACCACCTCTTCGAGGCTGCGGGCGTCCTGGCTCTTGATCTCTCGCTCGGCGCGCTCGAGCACGCCCTCGGCCTTGGCGATCGCATCGCGGCCAAAGCTGGTGCCGCTCATGATGCCCTGGACCTGCGGGAACAGCTCGCGCACGTCGGAGATCAGGCGCTCGGCCTGCTGGCGCTGGCGCTCGAATTCCTCGCTGGCGCGCACCTCCACCATGTAGTGCTGGCTGCTCTCGACGAGCTTGTGCAGCTCCTCCTCGGTGAGCCCCGAGGTCGCGGTGACGGTGATGCTCTGCTCGCGCCCGGTCTCGAGGTCCTTGGCCGCCACGCTCACCAGGCCGTCGGCGGAGATCGAGAACGTGACCTCGACCTCGACCTCGCCCTTGGTGGCCTTGCGCAGCCCGCTCAGGATGAACTCGCCCAGCAGCTCGTTGTCGGTGGCCTTGTCGCTCTCGCCTTGGAGCACGAGGATCTTCACCGAGGTCTGGTTGTCGCGCACCGTGGTGAAGATGTGCGAGGCCGAGGTGGGCACCGTGGTGTTCTGATCGATGAGGCGGTGGAAGTACCCGCCCACGATCATGATGCCGAGGCTGTGCGGCGTGACGTCGAGCAGCAGCACGTCGATGCTCTCGTCGACCAGCGCCGCGGCCTGGATCGAGGCCCCGAGCGCCACGACCTCGTCGGGGTGCACCCCCTTGCAGGGCTCGAGCCCGAAGAACTCGGCCACCCGCTGCTGGATCAATGGCATGCGGGTCATGCCGCCGACCAGGATCACGTCGTCGAGGTCGCTCTTGTCGATGCTCGCGTCGCGCAGGGTCTTGTCGCAGATGGTGACGGTGCGCTCGACCAGGTCGCGCGTGAGCTCCTCGAGCATCTCGCGGGTGAGCGTCTCCTGCATGTGGAAGGTCTGGCCGGTCGGCGTGGTGTAGAGGAACGGCAGGTCGACCAGCGACTCGCGCGCGACCGAGAGCTCGCAGCGGGCCTTCTCGGCCGCGTCCTTGATGCGCTGCAGCGCCATGCGATCGTCGGCCACGTCGACGCCGGTCTTCTCCTGGAACGCCTGGATCAGCGCGTCCATCACCCGCACGTCGAAGTCTTCGCCGCCCAGGAAGGTGTCGCCCGCGGTCGAGATCACCTCGAACACGCCGCGCCCGATGTCGAGGATCGAGATGTCGAACGTGCCGCCGCCGAGATCGTAGACCGCCACCTTGCGCTCGAGGTCCTTGCCAAACCCGTACGCGAGCGCGGCCGCGGTGGGCTCGTTGATGATGCGGATCACCTCGAGCCCGGCGATGCGCCCCGCGTCCTTGGTGGCCTGGCGCTGGTTGTCGTTGAAGTACGCGGGCACGGTGATCACCGCGCGCTCGACCGTACCGCCGAGGTACTGCTCGGCCACGAGCTTCATCTCTTGCAGGATGAAGGCGCTGATCTCGGGGATGCTGTAGATCGTCTCGCGCAGGCGAATGCGAACGTCGCCGTGCGGGCCCTCGACGACCGTGAACGGGCACGACTGCTGCACCGCATGGGCCGCGGGCGACTCCCAGCGGCGACCGATCAGGCGCTTGGCCGCATAGACCGTGTTCTGCGCGTTGGTGACCGCCTGCCGCTTGGCGATGTGACCGACGAGCCGCTTGCTGCTCTCCGAGATCGCGACCATCGAAGGCGTGGTCTTGTAGCCACCCTTGTTGGGGATGACCGTAGGCACGCCATCCTCCACGATCGCGACGCAGGTGTTGGTGGTGCCGAGGTCGATGCCGACGACGTTGTCCATGCTCTGCTCGCTGCGGCGCTCGTGCTCCGAACGTCGATGCTAGGTCATCTTGGCCGAATTGAGAAGAGCGCGCGCCTGCGGGTCATCCGGGCGCACCCGCTGCACGAGCCGGGCTTGCTCCCGCGCCGACTCGGACTGCCCAGCGGCCAGGAAGGCGCGGCCGATCATGAGGCGCAGATCGGCCACGACGCCCGGCCGCAGCCCCGTGGCGGCGCTCGCCTCTTCGGTCAGCAGCCGCAGGGCCGCCATCGCGAGGTCGCGGGCGCGAGCGGGATCCTGGGTGCGCACCGCATCGGCCGCGCGGGCCAGGTGCTCGACCGTGGGGTCGGCCTCGGCCGCCTCGACGAACAACGGGACCGCCTCGGCCTCGTGACCGACCTCGACCAGCGCGCAGGCGCGGCCGAACGCGTCCTTGGCGCGGCGGTGCCGGGCCACCGATCGCGCGTGCTCCCAGCGCGTGCGCAGCTCCTCGTCGTTGGGATCGACCTGCATCGCGAGTCGGTAGTTGTTGGCGGCGCGCGCGTAGTTCTCCATCGCCTCGGCATCGGACGCGGCCTGGAGATACTCGGCCACCTTGATCTGCACCGCCGAGGCCAAGCGCTCGCGCTCGCGCTCGGCTCGCTGCGCAGCCCTCACCGCGCGCCGCTCGGCCGCGGCCTCCTGCTCCTGGCGCTCGCGGAGCTCTTGCGCGGCTCGGCGCGCCGCTTGGCGCTCCGCGTGTCGTTCTTGGATCAGCCGCGCACGCTCGGCCTTCTCGGCGCGTACCGCCTCGACGAGCGGGGTGCGTAGCTCCTCGTCCTGCAGCGCCGCATGGGCTGCTCGGGCGCGATCGAACAGCGTGGCCAGCACCGCGCGATAGCGGCCCAGGTCGCGCCCGTGGTGCGCATCGGGATGCAGGCGACGGCTCGCGTCGCGAAACGCGTCGCGGATGGCCTTGAGATCATGGGTGGGGTGCAGCCCCAAGAGCTCGAACGGATCGAGCTCCTCGAGGCGATCCTCGAGCGCGAGCAGCTTGCGCTGCTCATCGACCGCGAGGCCCAGCGAGGGATCGATCCGCGGATCGTCGAACGGCACCGAGTACACCGCGGGCGGGGCCTCGAGCCCGAGCTCGCTCGATCCCTCGAGCTCGGGACCCGGCTCGGGAGGCGCCGGCGAGGCGCGCGGAACGGTGGGCGCCGGCGTCGGCGAGCGCGTTGCCCCGAGCTGCTGCGCCAGCACGCGGCGCCGCCGATCGTGCGCCTGCGCCCGCAGCTCCTGGGTCGAGTGTCGCGCGCGCACCGCGCTCGCGTCGACGCCGTCGTCCACGCGCAAGGCCCCGAGCGCCAAGAGCCGCTCGAGGATCTGCTCGGTCACCGCCGCGCCCAGCCCGCTCGCCCCGGCGATCTCCGCCACCGTGGCGCGCCCCTCGACCCGGCTGAGCACGAAGTACTCCTGGGGCTCGAGCGG
>JBFIJN010000072.1:0-23591 GCA_041600735.1 Nannocystaceae bacterium | reverse complement strand
TCGCGAAGATGTTCGATGCCACCTCGGCGTTCTTCAACGAGGAGCACGTGTCGCGCGGCGAGATCGCGGTGCTCGGCGCCGGAGGATCACTCGGCGCCGCTCCGCATGCGTGTCCCAACGATGGCAAGCGCGCCGGCGAGACTGGGCCCACGCCGCCGCTCTCGGTCGATTGCAGCAAGGGGCCCGGCGGGCGCTGCAAGCCCGTGTCTGGCGAGCCCAGCGGGCCGGGCGAGTACTCGATGCGCTTGTGGACGGACAGCCCCGTGTGGAATGCGCTCAACTTCCAGATGGAGGACGGCCACTACTTCCACTACAACTTCAAGTGGGAGAACAGCGGCGATGGTTTTGGCCAGTGCCAGTTCACCGCGCAAGCCTTCGGTGACCTCGACGCCGACGCGACGTTCTCGACCTACGAGCGCGCGGGCGCGGCCGACGAGAACGGGGTCAACGCCGCAGCCGGGCTCTACATCGACAACGAGCTCGAGTAGCCCTAGGGCTCGCCGACCTCCACGGCAGCCATCCGCGCCTTCCACTTGGCCAGCACCTTGGCAAAGCGGGCCCGATCGCCCGCCGCAACCCCCGTCGCGCGCACCGACTCGATCGTGGTGGGATCGACATAGCGCCCGCTCTTCTGCATGCCAAAGTGCAGGTGGGGCCCGGTGGCGAGCCCCGTCTGGCCGACGTAGCCGATCACGGTCTTGGCCTGCACCCTGTCGCCCACCGCCTGGCCCGCGGCGAAGCGCGACAAGTGCATGTAGAGGGTCTTGAGCCCGCCGGGGTGCTGCAAGACCACCAGATTGCCCGAGCCACCCTTCTCGGCGCGGAACACGATCTTGCCGTCGGCGGCCGCCCACACCGGAGTGCCCTCGGGAGCCGCGTAGTCGACCCCCTGGTGGCTCTTCACGCGGTGCAGCACGGGATGCATGCGCTTGGGATCGAAGCCCGAAGAGATCCTCGCGTACTTGAGCGGCGACTTGAGCATGGTGCGTGCCACCCCGCGCCCCTCGCCATCCACGTAGCGGCCCTCGCCTCGGCCCGGCTCCCACCACACCACCGTCACCGCGCCGGCCGCCTTGCCCTCGTACTGGGCCGCGAGCACCCGGCCGTAGCGCACCAGCTTGCCGTCGAGGTCGTGGCGCTCCACGACCAGGCGAAAGCGATCGCCCTCGCGCGTGGAGGTGAAGAAGTCGATGTCGTAGGCGAACACGTCGACGATCACGTCGACGAGCGCGGGCGAGTGACCGCGCTCGGTGAGCGCGGCCCACAGCGAGCTGTCGACGGTGCCGCCGATCTCCTCCTCGCTGCGCTCGGTGGGGAGCTCCTCGAGCTTGGCCGTGAGCCCGCCGTCCTCGTCTCGCCCCACCCGCGCCACCTCGGTGACCGAGCGATGGAACGCGAACGAGCGCAGCTCACCGCCCTCGTCGAGCTCGATGGCGTAGCGCTGACCCACGCGGATCGTGGCGGGGTCCATCACCGGCCGCAGCGCATCGGCTACGCGCTGGATCTCGGGCCCGCCCAGGCCCGCTCGGTTGAGGATCTTGCTCAAGCTGTCACCGGGGCCCACCTCGCCGCTCAGCGGGTCGGGCCCCGGCTCCGGCTCGGGCTCCGGATCGAGCTCGAGCTCCACGTCGCCATCGTCGGAGCCAGCACCCGAGCTCGAGCCCGCGACGGACAGGGACGGCGCTGGCTCGACCGGCTCGATGCGGGTCGACGGCGGCGCCGCGGGCAGGGGCTCGGCGGGCTCCGGGTCGGCTGCGCCGCATGCGGCCAGGCACAGCGCGATCGCGAGGCCGCCGAGGCCTCGACACCACCAAGGGACGCACGCGGGGTCGCGACTCGGCATCGGGCGGCGTGGAGGTTAGCAAGGCTTCGCGCCGCCGACACGGGTTAGCCTGGAGCCCATGGCGCAGGCCCCTCTCATCATCGCGGCCCGCTCGCGGGACATCGGAGGCTTCGTCGTCGGCCGCGTGCTGCCGTGGATGCTGCGGCGCTCGGTCGGTCCGTTCGTGTTCTTCGATCACATGGGCCCGAGCCGCCTGCCGCCCGGCCAGGGGATCGACGTGCGACCGCACCCCCACATCGAGCTGGCCACGGTGACCTATCTGTTCGAGGGGGAGATCGATCATCGCGACAGCCTCGGCGTGCATCAGACGATCCACCCCGGTGCGATCAACCTGATGATCGCGGGTCGCGGCATCGTGCACTCCGAGCGCTCCGGCCCGGCATCGCGCGCGCGCGACGAGGCGCTGCACGGGGTGCAGCTGTGGCTGGGCCTGCCCACCGCGCACGAGCGCGTGGCCCCTGCCTTCGAGCACCACGCGGCCGACACCCTGCCCGCGCTCGAGCGCGACGGCATACGCCTGCGCGTGTTGCTCGGCGACGCCTACGGCCTGCGCTCGCCGGCCACCACGTTCTCCTCGCAGTTCTATGTGGAGGCCCGCATGCCGGCCGGCAGCCGACTCGCGCTCCCTCCCGCGGCGGAGCGCGCGGCCTACGTGGTCGAGGGCACCGTACACGCCGAGCCCGAGCCGCTGGGACCGCGGCACATGCTGGTGTTCGAGGCCGGCGGAGCCCCCGAGCTGCACGCGCTGAGCGACGCCCACGTGATGCTCATCGGCGGCGAGCCGCTCGATGGGCCGCGCCACATGTTCTGGAATTTCGTCTCGAGCGACCCCGCGCGCATCGAGCAGGCCAAGCGCGACTGGGCGGAGGATCGCTTCGGCACGGTGCCCGGCGACGAGGATGAGCGCATCCCGCTGCCTTCCTCGTGAGGCCGGCGCGGCCGCTCACATCAGCAGCGCAGCCACGGCACCGGTGACCACGAGGATCGAGAAGTTGTCGGCGACGTGGTCGCCGAACAGCTCCGCGATCGTGCCGGCGATCGCGATCAGGGCCGCGCTGCCGAGCCGCGCCGCCAACGAGAGCGCAGGCAGCTGCACGGCCAGGGTTGCCCCCGCGATCCCGAACGCGACCACGAAGAACGCCGAGCTGCCGCCCAGGGTCTTGTCGCGATAGATGCGTCGTCCGCCCCAGCGCCGCCCCACGAGGCCCGCGGCCGGGTCGGCGAAGGTGAGCGTGAGCAGGCCCATCAAGCACGCAGCCTTGGGCAGGAGCGCAACGCCCACCATCAGGCCCAGCGCATACCAAGTGGAGGTCGCGATCCTCGAGGCCTCGCTCGCGCGGGCGAGCACGCGAAACACCACCACCGCAAAGCCGCTGCGTCGGTCGGGGAACCAGCGCCGCATGGCATCGTCGGTCAAGAAGAACACCAAGCACGCACCGATCGCCCACAGCAGCGGACCGCGCTCGAGCACGTGCTCGTAGACCAGCGCCCACATCACCCCGGAGAGCACATGAAAGCTGGTGCGGGCCAAGTTGAGCGGCTTGGCTCGCGCGGGCTCGGCTCGGCCGCCCCTCGCGGTCCCGTCCCCCGCCCCGCGCAAGGCCCGGTAGGTGTCCACCAGCGCGGCTCTGGAGCTCCTCCAGCGCGCCGGGTCGTGATCCTCGGCGAGCTGGGCGAGGAGCGCGTCGACCTGCGCCAGCGCGGGGGCGTGCTCGTCGGAGCCGGCCATCGTCTCGTGCACTCGCGCCGCCTTGGCCCGCAGCTCGTGTTGCTCCGCCGGCGTCGGCGAGTGAACGCAAAAGGCCTCGCTCACATCGACGAGCTCATGGAGCGCATCGAGCACACGCGCGGGCGGCGGCGTCACGGGCGCACCATAGCAGAGCCCGGCCGCTCTCGGTCACTCTTCGACTACCACGCCCAGCCGGGCCGAGATCGCCTCCGCTTCGTCGAGCCACGCCGCCACGCTCCCCGTGATCCCGCGTCGCCAGAACTCGGGGTCCCGCGGGTCGAGCCCGAACGGAGCCATCAGCTCCACCGCGCTCTTGCTCCCGCCCGCGCGCAGCAGATCGAGGTACATGCCCTCGAAGCGCTCGCCGAGGTCATCCTGCACGGCATAGAGCGACTGCGTGAACAGCTCGCCGAACGCATACGCATAGACATAGAACGGCCGCAGGAAGTGGGTGACGTAGGCCCACAGGTTGTGCGCGCTCTCGTAGGTGAACAGGTCGCCGTCCTCCCCGTAGAACGCCCGCGTGACCTTCATCCACGCGGCCTCGTACTCCTCGTTGGTCAGCTTGCCGTGGCGACGCTGCGCGTGGATCTCGCGCTCGAAGTTGGAGAACGAAATCTGTCGGACCACCGTGTTCACGTGATCCGAGCACTTGTCCATCAGTAGCGCCAAGCGCTGCTCATCGGTCTGGGCGCGATCGAGCAGATAGCGGAACGTGGTCATCTCACCGAAGATCGAGGCGGTCTCGGCGTAGGCCATCGGCGCCTGGTACATCAGCGCGCCCTGGGCCTCGGCGGCGAGCATGCCGTGCACGCCGTGCCCAACCTCGTGGGCGACCGTCATCACGTCGCGGGTCGAGCCGAGATAGTTGAGGAAGTTGTACGAGCGCGCCTCGCCCCCCGGCAGCAGCACCGAGAAGTTGAACGCACCGCCGGTCTTGCCCGCGTAGGGCGGTGCATCGACCCAGCGCCGGTCGATCATCTTCTGCACCAGGTCGCGCAGCGTGGACGAGAACGAGCCGTAGGCGGCCAGCACGGTGTCGATGCACTCGGACCACGGCACCACGCGGTTGTCGGCGAACGGCAGCGGCGCGTTGCGATCGGACCAACGCAGCGGGCGGCGCCCCAGGTGCGCCGACAACAGTCGATAGTAGCGACGCCCCTGCGCCGCGCCGAGGTCGGCAACGGCCTCGTGCAGGGCCTCGACCGTCGCATCATCGACCCGGTTGCCGATGTTGCGCGCGGTCATCGGCGAGGCGTAGCCGCGCTCCTTGTCCTCGAGCCCCTTGGCGCCGAGCACCACGTTGAGCGTGCGCGCCATCAGCCGGTCGAAGCGCTGCTCGGTCAAGCCGCGGCTGAACGTGGCGAGCGCGGCCGCGCGGCGCTCGCCGTCGGGATCGTTGCTGATCACGTGGAGGATCTCGGGCAGCGTGTGCGCCTTGCCGTCGAGCTCGAAGCGAAGCTCCGACTCGAGCTCCTCGACGTAGTCGCCCCACTCCGACGGCCCGAACGGCGAGCGCAGCGTGAGCGCGCGCTCCACGTTCTCCTCGAGCAGGTAGCGCCGGTTGGCCCGCATGTGGTCGAGCAGGCTGCGATGGCGCCGCGCCTCGTCGTCGCGCTCGAGGATCGCGGCGTAGGTCTCCTCGTCGATCGCCACCAGCTCGTGATCGAAGAAGTTGAGGTGGTCGGCCTCGGCCACGCTCCAGCGCTCGAACAGGATCCCCAGGCGCTGCTGCACGCGGGCGTTGGTCGCATCGGTGCTGCGTCGCAGATGCAAGTACAGCATCAGCTTCATGACGCGCTCGTCCATGCGGGCGCGAGCCGTGAGCGCCGCGCCCAAGCTCTTGGCGAGCACGCCGCGATGGGCCGTGTCGAACGCGGCGGCCTCGGCCACGAGCTGGTCGAGATCGGTATCGAGGCGGGGGTCGTCGAGGTCGGCGTACAGGTCGCCGAGCTCCCAGCGCACGTCTTGCGCACCGGTCATGGGGGTCGCTTGCGAGGCGTCGCTCATCGAGGGACTAGAGGTAGCACGCGAGCGGCCGCCTGGGCAGCTCAGCTGGCGAGCTCGAGCCCGGCGAAGTCCCACGGCTCGGGCGCGAGGTCTCGCGGTCGCGGCTTGGGGACGCCGCGAACCACGGGCGGCTGGAGGACCAGCGAGGTTGGCCCGCGGTGACTCCACAGCCGCTCGTCGAGCAGGTCACGCTCGGCGATGAGCAGCTCCCAGCGCCCGTCGAGGATCTCGCGCCGCCGCTGGAGCTGCTGGATCAGCCGCTCGATGTTCTCGTGCTCGTCGGTGAGCGACGAGAGCTCGTCGTCGACCAACTTGCGCCTCGCTTCGAAGACCGCAACCGGGGATCGTGCCACCGCGTACCTCGCTATCGATCACACCCTAGCCGATCACGCCGCGCATGAGAAGCCAAAACGCCTCCTACAAGCACTTATCTCCTCGATTTGGGCAACTTGCCCAATTCGAGGAAGCGAACGACGAGGCCGCTGCGCTCATTGCCAAACGGCCGCTGTACCCTTGGTGTTGCCTGGGACTGCGTGGTCGATGCGCGAACCGACGGCCCCCGAGCGGCCTCGGCCGCCCCGGCCCGACGCGCGTGGGCTCCATCCCCGATGCCCCAGCGGCCCTCCACGGCGGCACGCGAGCAAGGCGCGCGTAGGTCTCCCACGGCGCGGCCGCTTCGGCTACAGTCCCGCCGCATCCGTGTCAGGCCGCGCAATTCCCCTTCGTTGCTCGCGTCGGCGGTGGGCCCTCGCCCCTCTGCTGACGGCGGCCGGCTCGATCGCCGTACCCATCCCCGCGCATGCGCTCGCGCCCGAGCCCCGGGTCGAGGCCGACCTCGAGCCCGAGCCCGAGCCCGAGCCCGAGCCCGAGCCCAAGCCCCCCGCGGGCCCCTCGGCCGCGGAGCTCCAGGCGCTGCAGCGGCGCATCGACACGCTCGAGCGCCAGGTCGAGGTGCTGCGAGAGTCGCAGGCCGAGGTCGCGCAGGAGCTCGGCAAGGCGCCACCGGTGATCGTGCAGCCCAGCGACGAGCCGGTCACCGCTCCCAGCGCGCCGGCCGATGTCTCCTACAACCGCCAGCCCGACTACGCCGATGGCTTCCACTTCGGCTCCTATGGGCGCGTGGTGATCGGCGGCGATCACCGCGGCCGGGCCGCGCGCGAGGGCGACATCGTGGCCCACGGCTCCCGCCTCGACGAGTCCACCTACGCCGAGCTCGAGCTGCGCCGCGAGGACTACCACGAGGTCACCAAGAGCTTCACCCGCGTGGTGGCCACCGTTGCCATCGCCGCCCCGCTGTTCCACCAGACCGGCAACTTCTCCACCAACATGGGGGTGCGCAACCTCTATCTCGAGGAGTCGGGGCTGGGGCTGAAGAACCTGCGGGTGTGGGCCGGCTCGCGGATGTACCGCGGCGATGACATCTACCTGCTCAACTTCTGGCCGCTCGACAACCTCAACACCGTGGGCGGCGGGGCGATCTACAACTTCGCCGAGCACACCGAGCTGCGGCTCCACACCGGGATCAACCAGCCCCAGAACCCGCTGTTCTTCCAGGCCGTGCCGCGCCCGCTGCCCTACGCCCAGCCCGGCGCCGCCCAGGTGGCCGTGCTCGATCGACAGAAGGTGATCAGCAGCGGCCGCTTCAGCCACATCTTCTGGCTGGGCAGCTCGGGCGCGGGGATCAAGCCGGTCGTGTACGGCGAGACCCACTACGCCAACGAGGGCCAGCGCGAGGTCGAGCCCCGCCAGTTCGAGACGCTGCCGCGCGAGGCGGGATGGGTCGTGGGCACGCAGCTCGGCCTGTTCACCGGCAAGCGCAGCTCGTTCCTCAACCTGGTGTTCCGCGCCGCGGGTGGCCTCGCCGCCTATGGCGAGTTCAATGCACCCACCCAGCTCGCGCCCGATCGCAGCAGCCGCGGCGCCCGCGAGTATTTGCTGGCGGCCAGCGGCAACTACGAGGTGGGGCCCTTCGGCGTGCAGCTCGGCAGCTACTGGCGCAGCTTTCGCAACGCCAGCCCCAACCTCGACTACTGGGACCTCACCGAGGGCGCCGTCGTCGTGCGCCCCACCGTGTGGCTGGGCGAGATCGCCGGCGTCTCGCTCGAGGGCACCTACGAGGCGCAGCGCCGCGGCACGCTGGTCCCGGACCAGATCGGCGGGCAAGAGCCGCTGTTCGCCCAGCAAGGTCGCGTGGGCCTGATCCCGTTCATCACCCCGGCCGGCCGCGGCAACTTCACGCGTCCGTACATCACGTTCACCTACTTGCTGACCATGCGCGATGCCGCGGCCAGGTCGCTCTACCCCGAGCACGACGTGTTCGGCCTGCGCAAGGTCGACCACTTCATCGCCCTGGGCGCCGAGTGGTGGTTCGGATCCACCAGCTACTTCCGCGACTAGCAGGACCACCATGGCACGCACCAACGCCACTCCGAAACGTCTGGGCCTGATCGCCGCACTGCTCACCGGTCCGCTCACGGCTCCAGTGGTGGGCCTCGCGAGCGGGTGCGCCGACTTTCGCGCGCTCGACGAAGAGACCGACGTGCAGATGTCCACCCACGTGGACGACTGGCGCGACGAGGTCATCTACCAGATCCTCGTGGATCGGTTCGACAACGGCGACCGCGGCAACGACCAGGGCGTCGACAGCGGCAACCTGGCGCGCTACCAGGGCGGCGACTGGCAGGGAATCATCGACCGCATGGGCTACCTACAGGAGCTCGGCGTGACGACCCTGTGGATCTCTCCGGTCGTGCGCAACGTGGACACCGACGCCAACGTCGACGGCTACCACGGCTACTGGGCGCAGGACTTCGGCGACGTGAACCCGCACTTCGGCACGCTGGCCACCCTCCAAGAGCTCGTTCGCGAGGCCCACGGCCGCGACATGAAGGTGATCATCGACATCGTCACCAACCATGTCGGGCAGGCCTTCTATTACGACATGAACCTCAACGGGGTCGCCGACATCAACTTCCAGAACAACGGAGGGGCGATGCCGGTGCGGCACTACACCGAGTACGACCCCGACTTCGATCCGCGCGGCGTGCAGGCGTTCACCTCGCTCGGCGAGGCGGGGCCGGCCCCGGTGATCTTCCAGTACGACCCGGCCACCAACCACCTGCCGCCCCAGCCCGCGCTGTTCGAGGACCCTGCGGTCTACAACCGCAAGGGTCGCACGTTCGACTTCGACGACCCCGATCAGCTGCTCCACGGCGACTTCCCCGGCGGGCTCAAGGACCTCGACACCCGCCGCTGCGACGTCAAGCAGGAGATGGTCGAGATCTACGCGCAGTGGATCGAGAAGACCGACGCCGATGGCTACCGCATCGACACCATCAAGCACGTCGAGTACGACTTCTGGCGCTTGTTCACCCAGCGCCTGCGCCAGCGCCTGGGCGAGGGCGGCAAGCGCAACTTCTTGATGTTCGGCGAGGTGTTCGACGGCCGCGACGATCTGCTGGGCTCGTTCACCAAGCACGAGATCCTGGGCGATGTCGACCTCGTGCGCTTGCTGGGCCGCGCCGCGGGCGAGGGCCCGACCGATGCCGAGCAGCTCGCCGACGAGCAGGCCTGCTCACCCGAGGGCGAGCCGCTCACCGGCGATCAGATCGACAGCGTGTTCTACTTCTCGCAGCACTTCCAGGCGGTGCGCGACGTGTTCACCAGCGGGCAGAGCACCGATCGGATCCAGACGCTGTGGGAGAACCGGGTGAACACCTGGGGCACCGAGCCCAACGCGCGCGGCATCGGCGTGTCGCCGGCCGACATGCCGATCAACTTCATCGACAATCACGATGTCTCGCGCTTCTTGTTCAACGTGCGCGAGCGCCCGCAGGACGAGCAGCGCGCGCTGCTGCACAACGTGCTGCTGTTCGTGAGCGCCGCGCAGGGCGTGCCGTGCATCTACTACGGCACCGAGCAAGACTTCGCCGGGGGCAACGACCCGGCCAACCGCGAGCGCCTGTGGGACACCGGCTTCGACACCAGCGGCGCCACGTTCCAGTGGACCAAGCGGGTGCTGGCGCTGCGGGCGGCCTACCCTGCGCTTCGCCGCGGCGGCACGCGGGTGATCTGGTCCACCGCGCACACGGCCGACGAGTCCGACGCGGGCATCTTCGCGTTCGAGCGCTTCGGCCCCGACTCGGGCGGCTCCTACGTGGTGATGGTGTTCAACACGCACCAGGGTCATGCGAGCACCACCAACTTCGACGGCGAGAGCATGAAGCTCAGCGCGCCTCCCGGGACCGTGCTCGTCGACGCGCTCGGCGACGGGGCGACCTACGTGATCGCCGACGACGGCTCGCTCGACATCACGGTCGAGCCCATGAAGGCGGCCTTGCTCGTGCCCGAGGGCGAGTACGAGGCCGGCCTCTAGTCGCCGGAGCGAAGCTTGCCCATGGTCGGGGTCACCCTACGCGGCGTCAGCAAGAGCTTCGGCGAGACCAAGGTCCTGCACGAGATCGACGCCGAGATCCCCTCGGGGTCGTTCGCGGTGCTGGTGGGCCCCAGCGGCTGCGGCAAGTCCACGCTGCTGCGCCTGGTCGCCGGGCTCGAGGAGGTCACCACCGGCACGATCCGCTTCGGCGAGCGCGACGTGACCTCGCTGGCCCCGCGCGACCGCGACATCGCGATGGTGTTCCAGTCGTACGCCCTCTATCCGCACATGACCGTCCGCGACAACCTCGCGTTCGGGCTCCAGCTGCGCAAGGAGAGCCCCGCGGTGATCGCCGAGCGCGTGGAGGAGGCCGCCAAGATCCTCGGCCTCGGCAAGCTCCTCGACCGTCACCCGCGGGCGCTGTCGGGCGGGCAGCGCCAGCGCGTGGCCATGGGACGCGCGATCGTGCGGCGCAGCAAGCTGTTCTTGTTCGACGAGCCGCTCTCGAATCTCGACCCCGCGCTGCGCAACCAAGTGCGCGTGGACATCCGCCGCCTGCACGACCAGCTGGGCGCCACCAGCGTGTACGTGACCCACGACCAGGTCGAAGCGATGACCCTCGCCGACCGTCTGTTCGTGCTCGAGGGCGGCTTGGTGCAGCAATCGGGCGCGCCGCTCGAGATCTACCAGCGCCCCAACAATCGCTTCGTCGCCGGGTTCGTGGGCAGCCCGGCCATGAACTTCCTTCGCGGCACCCTCGGTCGCGACGGCGCCCACGCGACCGTCCGGCTGGGGGGCGAGCTCGATGACGGCGAGGCCGCGATCGCGCTGCGCGTGCCCGAGGCGGGCGGATTCGCGGGCCTCGACGAGGGCCGCGTCGTGACCGTGGGCATCCGGCCCCACGATCTTCGCCCCCGCGGTGCCGAGCCGCACGCGGGTGCCCTGTCCATGGCGGTCGAGCTGGTGGAGACGCTCGGGCCCGATGCCCACGTGCACGGGGTCGTGGCCGGCAAGCCGTTCATCGTGTGCCTGCCGGGGTCGCGACCGGTGGCGCGTGGCGAGACGGTCGCGCTCGAGCCGCTCGACCTCCACCTGTTCGATGAGACTACGGGCGCCTCGCTGCGCGCCTGAGCTGCACCGCTACTTCGCGTACCAGGCGGCCACCTTCTCGTGCTCGCCGACCGCCTTGGTCAGCGCCAGCAGCTTGGGGAAGTCGTCGAACACGCTGGTGGGCACGTAGTCCACGCCGCCACCGATGAACCACTTCACCACCACGAAGATGCGCAGGTCGATCACGTTGAGCTTGGCGCCCGAGACGAACGGCCCCTCGATCTCGCGCTCGTTCAGCGCCGCCCACGGCCGCAGCTTGGTCTGCACGAGCTCCTCGCGAGCCTGCTTCTTCTCGGCCTCGTCCTTCATCGAGAAGGTCGGCACGATCGCGACGCGCAGGTCCTCCGATGCGCTCATCAGCGCCTCGTGGCGCGCGGCCTCCCACGCATCGGTGGGGTGCAGCTCGAGCGTGCGACCGAGGTAGGTGAGGATCGCGTTGGACTGCGTGAGCGTGCCCTTGCCCTCGACGCTCAGCACGGGAATTGCTCCGAGCGGGGTCTCCGACTTGCGCTGCGGCCAGTCGGCGAACTTGATGCGATCGTCTTCGAAGTCGACGCCGCCCATGAACATTGCGATCCGGCAGTCTTCGCCGCGACCACCGGGCATGTCGAAGTAGCTGAGCTTCAGGTGAGCCATCGGCCAATGCTAGACCAAGGCCACACCCTTGCAATCGGGCGATTTCGCGCCAGTCGTAGCGACCACGAGATCGCTAGTGTGGCTCGGGCTCGGCGTCGATGAGTCGCTGGGCGTCGGCCAGGCTGCTCTCGAGGCCCCCTAGGTCCGCGTCCTCCTCGAGCGGGTTCCCAGACGCCTCCACCATGGCGCGCTGGATCTCCACCGCCTCGCGCAGCAGCGTGACCGCCTCGGCGGCATCGGCCGGGCGCGTGAGCAGCCGTCCGAGCGCGCCGAGCGTCCGCGCCAGATCGGGATGGCGGTCGCCCATCAGCCTGCGCTGGCGGACGAGCACCGCGCGGAGGATCGGCTCGGCTTCGTCACCCCGGCGCAGCCCGATCAGCACCATGCTGCGCGCCACGTCGGCGTCGTTGGTCTTGGCCGCATCTTCGCCCGCGCTCGCGGCGTAGATCGCCCGCGCACGGTCGAGCAACGGCAGCGCGCCCTCGGCATCACCACGATTGAGCATCACGCCGCTCACGTTCATCAGCGAGTCGGCGACCAGCGGATGCTGCTCGCCCAGGGCCCGGCGCCGCACCTCGAGCACCTCTTGGAAGCGCTCCTGCGCCGCGGCCCAGTCGCCCTTGCGCGCCATCACGACCCCGATGTTGCTGAGCGCCGAGGCCACCGCGATGTGCTCGGGCGCATAGATCTCGCGATGGAGCGCCACCAGCTCGCCGAAGATGCGGCCCGCCTCGTCGAGGTCGCTGCCGACCAGCGCCAGCATGCCCGCACCATTGAGCGCGGCCGCGTAGAGCACGTGTCGGGGGCCGTAGAGCCGACGTGCCAGGACGAGCGCCGCGTCGAGCCGGGCCTGGCCCCCACGAAAGTCACCCAGGCGACCGAGCACCGCGCCCGAGCCCATGAGGTACTCCAGCCGCAACGCATCGGGATCGCCCAGCCGCAGCAACAGCGCCTCGCTACGCGCAATGCCGGAGCGCCCGCGATCGGCGTCGCCGAGCGTCACCCCCACCAGCTCCATGTGCTCCACTGCGGCCTCGAATGCAGCCTCGTCGTGGTGCTGCGCGAGGGCCTCCCACAGGCCCGCCTCGAGCGTGGCATCGGCGTCCTTCAGCAGCCCGCGCGCGACCTCGACCCGTCCGCGCTCGACCAGCGCCTCGGCGGCGAGGCGGGCCAGCCCACGCATACGGGCCGCCTCCAGGACCTCGTCGATCTCCAAGCGCGCCTGGTCCAGATGCCCCACCTCGGCCTCGGTGCGCGCGGCCACGAGCCGGTGGCGCAGCGCGGTGGCCTCGGGGTGCTCTTCGTCGACGTCGACGTCCCCGGCGGTCACCCGCTCGCACGAGGCGGGCGTGGGCAAGCGGGCGCTCGCATCCACCGCGCGCAGCACCGTCTCGACGTCGGCGCCCTCGAACGTGGCCACCAGGCTCGACATGGCTTCGAGCCGCAGATCGAGGCAGGCCATGCGGCGATCCATCAGCGCGGCGGATTGCTCGCCATGCACCTGGGTCGCCTCGCACACGCGCTCGCGGGTCGCGATCCACTCGGCGGCGTAGGCATCGAGCTCGGGCTCGGCCCGCCGCCACGTGGAATCCGCGAACGGCACGCCGGTCGCGAACAGGCCGGCCTGCGCCGCGTCGCGGCGCTCGTCGTTCCACACGCGCTCCAGCGGCTCCTCGGCGCCGTCGCACAGGCCGCTGCCGCCTGCGAACAGCGCCCAGCTCATGCCGCCGAAGGTCATCAGTCCGATCACCGCGGCCACCCAGGGCCAGCGGACACGCCGCGGCTGCGGCTGCAGGGCCTCGAGCAGCGCTTCCATGTCGGGCCAGCGATCGGACGGCTTCTTGGCCAGCCCTCGCCACAGCGCGCGGCGCAGCCGCGAGGGCAAGGCGCGTGCGGCCGGTCCGTCGCGCACCTCGCCCTCGAGGATTGCGATGCGCAGCTTCTCGAGCGTGCTCCCGCCGAACGGATGCCTGCCGACGAGCGCCTCGTAGAGCGCCACACAGAACGCGAACTGATCGCAGCGCGCGTCGAGGGGCTGGGCGCGGTACTGCTCGGGCGACATGAATGCGGGGGTCCCAACGAGCGCCCCTGCGCGGGTCAGGCGAGGCTGACCAGGCTCCGCGTTCGGCTCGAGCCGAGCGGTGGCAGGATCGAAGCGGATGGCGTCGGTCAGCGTGACATCGGCGCGGCGCAGCCAGGCCGCGAGCCCGAAGTCCGTCACGCGCACGCGCCCGTCGGCGTCGACGAGCACGTTGCTGGGCTTGAAGTCGCGGTGCAGCACCCCCGCGCGATGCGCTGCGGCCAGCCCGTGACCCGCCTGGCAGTAGACGTCGAGGATCTCCTCGCGCGAGCGCGGATTGCCTGGCGTGCCCGCCTGCCAGTGCTCGAGGGTCTGGCCCTCGACGTACTCCATGGCGATGAAGGTGCGGCCCGCGTGCTCGCCGGCCTCGAAGATCTGGATCACGTTGGGGTGCGAGACCTGGGCCATCGCCTGGGCCTCGCGACGCATGCGGGCGCGTCGCGACTCGCGAGCACGCGGGCGCTTCTTGAGCAGCTTGATCGCGATGCGGCGCCCGAGCTCCTCGTCGAAGGCCGAGATCACGTCGCCCATGCCGCCGCGACCGAGCTTCCGCAGCACCAGGAAGCGACCGATCATGCGCGGCAGCGCCGTGAGCTCGTCGGACCCCTCCTCGACCAAGTCGGGATCGGGGCACGTCTGGTCACGAGGCAATCTGAGCGAAGCCGTGGGCTCTTCCGGCTCCGGCCCCTGTTGATCGCTCTCCATCGCTCATACCGGTGGCGTCGTGCCCCGGATGATGATCATCCGTGCGCGAGGGTGTCGGATGCAAGCTCGCGTCGCGCGACATCCAGCCCAATTCCTGCAACGGCAAGCGGGTGACTGGCGTATCCTCTGTCGATGGCCGGCCCCGCCGAGCACCCCATCATGGCCGCACTTCCGCCGGAGTCGCGAGCAAGCTTTGCGCGAATCCTCGAGACCGCGATCCGCTCACCGGCGGGCCTGCGCGAGCAGCTGCCGCTATATTTGCGGGCACTCGAGCGCGCGGCCGCGCACGGGGGGCCGCCGATCGCAGTGGGCCGCGCGATCGCAGCCGACTGCGACGCGCTGCTCGACGCCTGGGAGCAGCTCGACGAGGCGGGACAGCGGCTGGCGCGAGCGGGCGTCGAGTACTTCCTGCTGTGTCGCGATGGCGACGACGACCTCGCCTCCCCCGAGGGGCTCGACGACGACGCCGCAGTGGTGAAGGCCGTGCGGGCGCAGCTCGCCGTGTAGCCCCGCCGCGGGCCGGCGGTTGCTGCGATTTCTTGGCGAGCCCCGTGGCTCGTGCAATGAGCGTGGTTGGACGCTAGCCCCCATGCATGCCTCGAAGATCGCGGCGGCCGCGCTGCTGGCCACGCTGGGCTTGGGCACGAGCTGCACGCTGGTGCTGCGACGTAGCGCGGACGAGCTGCGCCGCCAGCAGAACGGAAGCGAGCCCAAGGCCACGGGTAGCGACTCCCGCAAGCGCAAGGGCCGATCTCCGTGGCGCGCCGTGGTGCACACGGCCACCTACGACGCCGCCGATGGGCTGGTCGATGGCGCGCTGGATGCCGCCAAGGATCCCGGGCGACGCGAGCAGCTCCAGCAGCTCGGCGACGACCTCCAGGTCCGCGTGGGCTCGACCGCCAAGGCGGCCGGCGCCGGCCTCATGGACGGGGTGAACGGCAAGCTGCCCGACATGCGGCCCGTGCTGGTCGAGCTGGTCGAGGGACTGCGCCGGGAGCTGGGGCTCGACCCGGAGCAGACCGCCCGCAAGGTCATGCGCGGCGCCTTGTCCGAGGCGCGCGTGGGCGTGAAGGGCCTGCGCCCCGAGATCCATCGGCTGATCGAAGACGACATCGTAGGCGTGGTGCGCGAGGCGCTCGGTGATGCCGTGGGCCCGGGCCTCAAGGACCGCGTGCGCGAGAACATCAAGCCCGCGATCGACGAGCTGGGAGTGCCCGCGCTCGCCGAAGACGTGGGCAAGAAGACCGCGCTGGGCTTCTCGGCGGGGATGGCCGAGGCCCTCGCTTCGGACGGCCGCCTGGGGATCGTGATCGACCAGCGCGTGGCCGGGGCCAAGGAGTCGGCCGGCGCGGCGAAGGAAGCGGTGGACGCCTGGCTGGCGCGCGGGCTGCTGCTCGCGCTGCTGCTCGCGATCGTGGTGCTGGTGGTCGTCGTGTTCCGCTGGGTTCGAGAGCGCGCAGAGCGGGTGCAGGCCGAGCGCGGGCGCAAGGCGGCGGCCGAAGAAGGCGAGCGGCGCGAGCGGATGCTGAGGCTGGTGACCGGCGCGATCAAGCAGGCGGGGCAGCGCGACGCGCTGGTTGCGTTTCGCGAGGAGATCAAGCGCATGGCCGGGCAGCAAGAGGATCGCGAGACGGCGGCCGCACTGAGCTACTTCCTCACGCGCGAGGGGCTGAAGCTCGAGAACCCGCGGTGAACGCCCGTGATCGAGGGCGTTGACAGTCGCCGCGCCCCGGCGGACATTCCGCAGATGCGTGGGCGACGAGTCGGGATCCTCGGGTTGGGCGTGCTCGGTCTCGCGTGGTGTTCGAGATGAAGGATGGAAAGGTCGCGGGCATCTTCCTCGGCGCCGGCGCGGAGTAGCCGCGACCCACGCGGGCGCCGCGTGGCCATCGTCGGGCTGGGCGCGCTCACGCTCGCGCTCGCGCTCTCGCATGCGGGCGCGTGGTGGTGGGTGCTCGATCTACTGGCCCACTTTCACGCGATCTACCTGCTGCTCGCGATGCTGGTCGCGATCGGGCTGGCCGCGCTGCGCTGGCGGAGGCTGGCGCTGTGGGCGGTGGGACTCGTGGTCTGGCAGGCGGCGCTGGTGCTGCCGCTCTACTCGTTTAGCACCACGACGCCCGATCCCTCGCGGCCGCGCCTGCGCGTGGTCTCGTACAACATGCTCTACGGCAACCCGCAGCTCGCGAGCGCCGCGCGCCACATCCTCGCGCTCGAGCCCGACGTGGTGGTGCTGCTCGAGACCTCGGCGGCGCAGCTCGAGATCTTCACCGCCGCGCTGCCCGGCTGGCATGCGGTCTCGAGGCCTCGCGCCGATCCGTTCGGGATTGCCGTGCTCACGCGCGAGGCTCCGATCCGCGCGACGGTGATCGAGCCGGGGCCCGCGTGGATGCCCGCGATCGAGCTCGAGCTCGAGCTCGGCGGCCGCCCCGTCGCGCTCATGGCCGTCCACCCGCCCCCGCCCGTGAGCGCAGCCAACACCCGCACTCGCGACGAGCTGCTGCGCCACGTCTCGCGCTGGGCCGCCGCGCACGAGGGGCCCACGCTGGTGATGGGCGATCTCAACGCGACCCCGTGGTCGTCCGCGCTCGCCGAGATCCTCGACGAGGGCCCGCTGCGCTCCACCCAGTCGTTTGGCCTCCAGGGCACCTGGCCGGCGAGCCTCGGCGGGCTGGCGCTGCCGATCGATCACGCGCTCTACTCCGGCTCGCTGCATCCGGTGGCCCGCACGATCGAGCCGGCGTTCGGCTCGGATCACCGCATGCTGTTCGTCGAGCTCGAGCTGCGCTGACCCGATCGGAGCGGGGCGGTCACCCGACGAGCATGCCGACCAGCCACACCATCAAGAAGATCGGCGCGGCCACGCCGATCGCGACCAACGCCACCGCGGCGGCCACGATCGCGTAGTCGCCCCTTCGTGCACGTGGCTCGAGCTCGGTCTGGTGGCGCTCGAGCAGCTCCAGGTTGCGCACGTTGGCGCGCCACACGAGATCGAACGCATCGCCGGCCACGGGCACCATGCCGCCGACGACGTCGATGCCGAGGTTGAGCAGCATGCGCGCCACCACCACCCGGGGCACGCCGCGTCGCTGAGCGGCGGTGATCACCGTCACCGCGACCGCGCCAGTCACCAGATCACCAACGCCGGGCACCACCAGACCCACGATCGCGTCGAGCCCGAAGCCAAAGCGAGTGCCCGGCACGCGCACGAGGTCGTCCAGCCAGCGCACCACGTTGGCCACCCGCTGCACCTCTTGCTCACGGGCGAGGTGCGCGTCGGCCATCGCCTCGGCCTCGGCCACGACATCGCCGCGGACCGCGGGCACGTCGCTCGACATCGAGCTACTCACCGACGAAGCCTAAGGCCGAGCGAAGCGGGCGCAACCCCAGGCCCTGATTCATGCATTGGTTCATGCGTGCTTCGGCGCCGCGGGCGGCCGCGGGCGCCGCTGCCACGCCCCCATCGCATCGAGCCCCAGCCCCTGCAGCTGCGGCAGCACCTCGGTCTCCATCGTCGCGAAGAAGATCATCGCGTACTGCTCATCGGTGAGCGTGCCGAGGTTGGGCGCCGTGCCTTCACCGATCTCGAGGCTCTTGCCCGCGACCGCCTCGATCGGAATCCCGCACGCGGTCGTCTTCTCGACCGCGCCGAACGAGCGAGTCATGCGCTGCTCGAGCGCGGCTCGCTGGGCATCGTCGAGCCGCGGGAGCAGCAACCCGAGCGTCTCCCAGCCGAACGTGGCGTGGAGGTGCTCGTCGCGGAGGATCTGGCGCGCCACCGCGTGGGCCAGCGGCTCGGTCGCCACCACGGCGATCGCCTCGAGCATCGGCCGCGAGAGCGTCTCCCCGATGCAGCACGAGACGAGGATCGCCTCGGCGGCCCACGCGAAGGCGAGCCCGACCTCCTCGCCCGCGGGCGGCTCGACCCACGGCAAGCGCGGCCGCTCCCAGCGAAATACCGCCGGCTCGCTCACCCTCCCCTCGGGCCAGCAGGCCAGCGCCATCTCGGCGCAGAGCTCGGCGTGGCGCACCTCGTCGGTCACGAGCCGCCCGAGCGCGCCCAGCACGGGCAGCTCGATCCGCGCGTTGCACAGCGTGTGCGCGAGGATGGTGAACTGCTGCACCGAGCCATGCTCGGCCCGCGCGCGCCCGGCCCACTGCACCGCCGCCGAGCGCCGCAGCCCCGCGTCGTAGCGCTCCACCTCGAACGCGGCGAAGCTGGGCCACGGGTCGCGATGCACCTGCGCGCGATGCATGCGACCCAGCCGCTCGCTGGCAGGAGCCAGCATGCGCTCGGCACCGGTGAGGTCGGTCACGGCCTACTGCGGTCCAGGGTTGGTCTTGACCGCCTTGGGCCCCGCCTTCTTGCCGGTGTCGGGCTCCTTGGCCGTGTTGACGCTGCGGGGCTCCTCGGCCCCGGGCTCCGGCTCCTTCACCGTGTTGACGATCACGTTGTCGGCGGGCTCCGGCGCGGCGTCGGGCTCGGCCTCCTCCGCGGTGTTCACATGGACATCGGACGGCGCATCCGCGGGCCGCTCTTCGGGCCCCGGGTTCACGTGCAGATCGTCGTTGGGGCGATCCTTGCCTGCACAGCCGATCCCCACGCCGCCGCCGAGCAGCGCACCGGTCACGGCAAAACGAAGCACTCGCGCGGCTCCCTGCTTCTTCATGCGAGCATCGTCCCGCACCCACATCACGCGGTGCAAGCCGAACCGTGCGCTCGATGCGTTGGCGGGAATGCCGCAACCCCGATCGCACGTCAGGAACTCGCACCGATCGTCACCTGCGGGTAGCTTTCGGCGACCAGGGCCAGCCCGCCCATGCTGTTTCCCACCTTCGACTTCTTGGTGTTCTTCGTCCCCGTGCTCCTCGCAACGTGGGCGCTCGGGCATCGATCGAAGGCGCGGATCCTGCTGCTGCTGGTCGCCAGCTACTTCTTCTACATGGCGAGCCCGAAGACGGAGCCGCCGCCGCTGCCCTGGTACTTCGCGGGGCTGCTCGTGTTCTCGACCGTGCTCGACTACGCGTGCGGCCTGGCGCTGCAGCAGTTCGCCAGCGCGCTCGACGACCCCGACGCGCGCGTCGTCGCCAGCGCCCGTCGCCGTCGCAACGCGATCCTCCTGGCCAGCCTCGTCGGCAACCTCGGACTGCTCGGCTACTTCAAGTACACCGACTTCTTCGTCGACGTCTTCACCGACATCGTCCACGCCGCGGGCGTGCCGTTCGTGGCCCCGCACCTCGAGATCATCCTCCCGATCGGGGTCTCCTTCTATACGTTCCAGAGCCTCAGCTACACGATCGACGTGTGGCGCCGGCGCCTGACCCCCGAGCGCTCGTTCCTCAGGTTCGCGCTGTTCGTCACGTTCTTCCCGCAGCTCGTGGCCGGCCCGATCGTGCGCGCCAACGAGCTGCTGCCGCAGCTCTACCGCCGCCCGCAGCTCAGCCCCGGCGCGATGCAGGAGGGGCTGTTTCGCATCTTCAAGGGGCTGGTCAAGAAGGTGGTGCTCGGCGACTGGATCGCCTCGCAGTTCACCGACGCGGTGTTCGCCACCCCCGAGGCCTATACCTCGGCCGAGATCCTGCTCGCGCTCTACGCCTTCACGGTGCAGCTCTACGCCGACTTCTCGGGCTACAGCGACATCGCGATCGGGGCGGCGCGCCTGCTCGGCTACGAGATCCCCGAGAACTTCGACCGCCCGTACCAGTCCAAGACCCTCGGCGAGTTCTGGCGGCGCTGGCACATGACGCTGTCGACGTGGCTGCGCGACTACCTGTTCTTCCCGCTCGGGGGTAGCCGCGGCTCCAAGGCGCGCACCTACTTCAACCTGTGGCTCACCATGTTCTTGGTGGGCATGTGGCACTACTCGCCGGGCACCAGCTGGAACTTCGTGATCTACGCCAACCTTCACGGGCTGGCGATGCTCTACGGGCGCTGGAATCGCGAGCGCTCGCGCAGCGGGTCAGCGCTGCGCCGCGGGGTGATCATCGTCGTGGCCGCGCTCGCGGTGGGCTTGGCCTGCGGTGGCTTCGGCCTGCAGGTGCTCCAGCTGCCGCTCCCCGCGGCTGGCTTCTGCGTCGGCTTCGGCGCCGTGATGTTCTTGGTGGTGACGCTGCTGCCGCTGCGCGGCGGGCCGGCCCTGACCGCGCTCCACATCCTCATCACCTACCACTTCACCGTGCTCTCGCGCGTGTTCTTCCGCGCCTCCGACTTCGCGACCTCCAAGGCGATGATCGCGGGCCTGCTGCGCTTCGATGGCGATCTCGTGCGCCCCGGGCTGCTCACCGAGTGGCTGTGGATCGCGCTCGCGTTCGGCACGGTCTATCACCTCACCCCCAAGGCCTGGGTCGACGTGCATGCCTACCGTCTGTTCCGCCGGCTCCCCGGGCCGGTGCTGGGGCTCTCGTTCGCGCTGCTCGGCCTGGGCCTCATGAAGCTCATGGCCGGGGCGCCGCGGACGTTCATCTACTTCAACTTCTGAAGCGCACCGTCATGGCCAGCACCACCTCGACCGAGATCCATGAAGAAGGCGGCCTGCTCGACGCGGACGAGCAGTTCGAGAAGATCCGGCTCGGGTCGGCCGAAGATGATCGCGGCCCCTACCCACCCAAGACCTTCCGCCAGATCGGCTCGGGGATCGCGACGATGGTCGTGGCGATCGCGCTCACGTACTTGGTGCCCGCGCTCGACTGGGCGCGCCCGTGGGTGCCCGAGAGCGATCCGATGCTGTTCTGGAACCTGCTGGGTCGCGAGCTGATGGGCGAGGGCGCGGCGACCGAAGCCGGCGCGGAGATGCTCGCGCAGGCCGAGCAGCTCGCCGCGATCGTGACCGCCGAGGACGAGACCGCGACCCCGCTCGTCGACGAGCCCGTCGTCGAGCCGCCGCCCAAGGGCAGCGGCCTGCCCCCCTACGAGCCCCACCCCGACGATGCCGAGACCGTGCCGCGCTCGCTCGAGCTGCCCTCGCCGACCGTGCTCGACTCGTTCTATGCCCGCCTCGCCCGCACCGATGCTCGCTATGCGGGCGCGATCACCCGCGTCTCGCAGTGGGGCGACTCGGTCGTGGCCAACGACAACGTGAGCTCGGCCGTACGCTTTGCCCTCCAGCGCCGCTTTGGCGACGCGGGCCACGGCTTCCACCTCGTGGCCAAGCCCAACGCCAGCTACCGCCACCGCGGCGTGCGCTTCTCCGGCGGCGAAGACTGGTCGCGCTGCTACATCATCAACAAGTGCAAGGCCAACGACGGGCTCTATGGCCTCGGCGGCACCACCGTGTGGTCGGCCGGCGGGGCCGAGTCGCGCTGGCGTACCGAAGACGCGCTCGCGTTCGGCCAGAAGGTCGCGCGGATCGAGCTGTGGTACCGAGCCACGCCCAAGGGCGGCAACCTGCGCGTGAAGATCGACGACGACGAGCCGCAGCTCGTCTCGACCATGGCCGAGGTTGCTGCGGATGCCTGGCACACGATCGAGGTGCCCGACGGCCCCCACGACATCCAGCTGCGCGCGGCCGGGGGCGGCCAGGTGCGGCTCTACGGAGTGGTGCTCGAGCGCGACGTGCCTGGCGTGGTGTGGGACGGCATGGAGCAGCTGGGGGCGTTCGCGAGCCGCATGCTCTACTTCGACGAGGAGCACCTGCGCACGCAGGTGGAGCACCGCGATCCCGGCCTCCTGGTGTTCATGTTCGGCGGCAACGATCTGCTGATCGCCGCGAGCCAGATGGACCAGTACCAGCAGGACTTCGCCGCCGTGCTGCGGCGCTTTCGCAGCGGCGCCAACCCGCCCGCGTGCCTGGTGATGGCGCCCGTGGATCACGGGCAGCGCGACGGTCAGCGCGTGATCAGCCGGCCCAACGTGCCCAAGGTGGTGGAGGCGCAGCGCAGCGCCGCGCTGGCCGAGGGGTGTGCGTTCTTCGATACCGTGGCCGCGATGGGCGGCGAGGGCTCCGCCGCACGCTGGCGGCGATCGAACCCCGCGCTGCTCTCCGGGGACCTGGCGCACCTGACCTTCGCCGGGCAGAAGGTGATCGGACAGATGCTGTACCTCGCGCTGATGGAGGGGTACGTCGAGTACCGCGGGCGCGTGGAGTGAGCGCCTCGCTCACGACCCCGCGTAGCAGGTCAGCTCGATCCGCAGCCCATCGGGGTCGCGCAGGAACACGGCATAGTCACCGTCGTCGAAGTCGATGATGCGCGCCACGCCTTCGCCCAGGCTGCGGCCGAGCGCGGCCAGCTGGTCGACCTCTTGGCGCGAGGCGGCCACGAACCCGATGTGGTCGACTCCAGGCTCGCCACGGGCTCGGGCCTCGCGAGCGACCGTGGCCGGCCGCACGTCGAAGAACAGGCCGCCGCGCGCGAACACGTGCCCGCGCTCGCGCACGAACCCCAGCGCGCCCAGCACGACCTCGTAGAAGCGCAGGCTGGCCTCGTGGTCGTGCGCGCGAATGACGATGTGGTCGAGCGGATGGTCGGTCATGATCGCGTACCGAGAACCCAGCGTACCACGTGAGATCTTCGATCTCTCCGCGGCGCAACCGACCGCTCGCCGCTCCGTCCTCTATAGTCAACCCTCCTGCTCCCGCCCATGTCTGCCATTCGCCAGTCCGCCGAGCACAAGTATCAAGACGAGCTGTCCGCGCTCGCCCGCACCGACGAGGGCAGCCGCCCGCCGGGCTGGCGGCTCTCGCCGCGCGCGGTGGCCAGCTACATCATGGGGGCCAAGAAGCCCGTCGACGGGGTCGCGATCACGCCAAAGTTCATCGGCGACCCCGCGATCGTGGAGATCGCGATCGCGACGCTCGTGTCCGATCGCGCGCTGATGCTGGTGGGCGAGCCGGGCACGGCCAAGAGCTGGCTCAGCGAGCACCTGTGTGCGGCGATCAGCGGGGACTCGTCGCTCATCGTGCAGGGCACCGCGGGCACCTCCGAGGATCACATCAAGTACAGCTGGAATTACGCGCTGCTGCTGGCGGAGGGCCCCTCGGAGAAGGCGCTGGTGGCCTCGCCGATCCTGCGCGCGATGGAGACGGGCCGCTTCGCGCGCTTCGAGGAGATCACCCGCACGCCGGCCGAGATCCAAGATGCGCTGATCTCCCTGCTCTCCGAGAAG
>JBFIJN010000071.1:0-23663 GCA_041600735.1 Nannocystaceae bacterium | reverse complement strand
TCTGCGACCGGCTCCGTCGTGTCATACCCGAGGAACATCTCGGAGGCGCGGTACCAGGTGAGCGCGCGCTTCACGAAGATCTTGATCACGGCGGCCGCGGGCAAGGCCAGGAGCACGCCCATGAAGCCGAAGACCTCGCCGCCCACCAACAGGGCGAACAGCACCCAGACCGCCGAGAGGCCGACCTTGTCGCCCACCACGCGCGGCGTGATGAAGAAGCCCTCGAGCACCTGGATGATCGAGTAGGCCACCACCACCCCGATGAGCTGACCCCAGCCCGTCCAGTAGATCAGCGACATCAGCACGGCGAGACCCACGGCCACGCCGCCGCCCACGTAGGGGATGAACGACAGCAGTCCCGCCACGACCCCGATGAGGAGGGCCAAGCGCACGCCGAGGATCGCGTAGGCGAGCGAGTAGAGCACGGCGAGGATCAGCATCACGATGAGCTGGCCGCGCACGAACTCGCCGAGCACGACGTCGACGTCGCGGGCGACCTCGACCACGAAGTCGCGGTAGCGCAGCGGCACGAGGTCGCGCACGCCGGCGGTGATGCGATCGAAGTCGTAGAGGAGATAGGCGGCGAACACGGGCACGAGCAAGAGGCCGGCGAGCGCGGCCAGCAGCGAGAGCGTGCCGCCGAGCAGCGACTTGAGCACGGTGCCCACCGGCAGCGCCGCGCTCTTGGCGAGCTCTCCCATGTCGACGTGCAGCTGCGCGAGCGCCTGCTCGACCGACCCCGGCACCGGGACGCCGAGCTCGGCCAGCCACGGCTCGGCCAGCTGCACCAGCTGCATCGCCTTGGACGGCAGATCGCCCACGAACTCGACGAGGTCGCGGATCGCCCCCGGCAGCGCCAGCGCCAGGAACAGGGCGAGGCCGCCGAGCACGACCGTGAGCATCACGCCAATGCCCACCGCGCGCGAGAACCCACGGGCCTCGAAGCGATCGACGACCGGGTCGAGCATGTACGCGATGAGGAACGCGAAGAACACCGGCGTCAGCGCGCCGCGCAGCAAGTACAGCAGCCAACCAAGGGCGAAGATGGCCGCCGTGGCCACCATCCATCGCGGAAAGATCGGCCGTCGCGGCTCGAGCGGGGACATAGGGCTCCTTCTTATCACTTCATCGCGCTCGCCGGGGATCCTGGGTGAACCCCCGATGCCTCCGCTCGGCCGTGACTGCTAGGATCGGGGCGGCCGTGGCGATCTCCGAGACGAGGGTGGACGAGGCGCTGGAGGCTGCGACCGCGGAGACCGGCGTCGCCCACCCGCTGGCCGCGCTCCGCGAGACCGCAGATCCGCTCGACCGCCGCGCCGCGCTGGCGCGAGTCCAGCGGGGCTTGTTCGCCGCGGCCGAGGAATCGCTGCGGATCGGGCGTTTCGTGGTGATCGAGCGGCTGGGCGCAGGGGCCTCGGGCGTGGTCTATGCCGCGTACGATCCCCAGCTCGACCGCAAGGTCGCCCTCAAGCTGCTGCGCAACGACGTCGAGCTCGGCGACGAGGCGCATGCCCGGCTGCAGCGCGAGGCCCAGGCGCTGGCCAAGCTCGCGCACCCGCACGTGGTCGCGGTGCACGACGTGGGCGACGTGGACGGCCGAGTGTTCATCGCGATGGAGCTGCTCCCGGGGGGCACGCTGCGGCAGTTCGTGGAGGCCGAGCCCCGTCCCCTCGCCGAGGTGATGGCGGTCTACCTCCAGGCCGGGGAGGGCCTCGCGGCCGCGCATGCAGCGGGCCTGGTGCACCGCGACTTCAAGCCCGACAACGCGCTGCTCGACGCGCGCGGCCAGGTGCGCGTGGTGGACTTCGGGCTGGCGCGCGACGAGGGCCACCCGAGCCGCAGCATGGTCGAGCTCGTGGTCACCGCCGAGCGGCTGCCCGTGGA
Organism: Nannocystaceae bacterium; assembly: GCA_041600735.1. GTDB lineage: Bacteria > Myxococcota_A > Polyangia > Nannocystales > Nannocystaceae > Paraliomyxa. The sequence continues at coordinate 21,779 of JBFIJN010000071.1, read as the reverse complement.
GCTCAACACCCAGCTCACCCAGACCGGGGCCGTCCTCGGCACGCCCGCGTACATGGCCCCGGAGCAGCTCGCGGGGCGCCCCGCCGATGCGCTCAGCGATCAGTTCGCGTTCTGCGTGGCGCTCCATGAGGCGCTCCATGGCGAGCGGCCGTTCGCGGGCGAGACCCTGCACGCGCTCGCCGAGGCCACGCAGCAGGGCACCGTGAGGCCCGCCCCGCCCGGTCGCTCCGTGCCCGCGTGGATTCGCCGGGCGCTGCTGGTGGGCCTGCGACCCCGGCCGAGTGATCGCCATCCCGACATGCACGCGCTGCTGAAGGCGCTGCGCCACGACCCCGGCGCGCACTGGCGTCGCCGGGGGCTCGTCGCCGGAGGATTGCTCGCGGTCGTGGGCCTCACGTGGGTGGCGGCCGATCGACCCGAGCTCGCTGCCGCGGCGCCGTGCTCGGGGCTGCAGGGCCAGCTCGACGGGGTCTGGGACGAGGCGCGACGCACGACGATCGCGGCCGGGATGGTCGCCAGCGGACACCCGAACGGCGCCGCGATCTGGGAGCGGGTCGAGCCGCGGCTCGACGAGTATGCGAGCGCGTGGGTGAGCGCCCGTCGCGACGCGTGCGAGGCCACCGAGGTGCGACGCGAGCAGTCCGCGGATCTGCTCGATCGTCGCGTGCTGTGCCTCGATCGCGCCCACGCGGTGCTGCGCGCGGCGGTCGATCGTCTCGAGCACGCAGACCGGCAGACCGTGGCCCGCGCGACCGAGCTCGTGCCCGGCCGCGAGCTCGTGGACGAGTGCGGAGCGATGGGCGTGCTCGACGAAGGCGACCCTCCGCCGCCCGACCCCGACGTGCGCGAGGCCGTGCATGCGCTCCAGGATCGCATCGCGGTGGTCTTCAGCCTGCGGCAGGCCGGCAAGTACCCGACCGCGCTGGCCGACGCCAACACGCTGGTCTTGCAGGCTGCGATCGTCGATCACGCACCTACGTCGGCGCGGGCGCTGTGGGAGCTCGGCGGCGCGCTGGCGGAGAATCGCCGCCCCCACGAGGCCGTCGACGTGCTGGCGCGGGCGGTCGCCCAGGCCGAGCGCGGGCGCTCCGATCGCACCCGCGTGCTCGCCCTGCACGGCCTGGTCCGGCGGCTCTCCGACACCGCGCAGCTCGACGAGGCGCGCCGCGTGGCCACCGTCGCCGAGGCGCTCTACGGTCGGCTGGCCCACCCCCCCGCGGGCGCCGCGGTGCGCGTGGAGTCGATGTGGGGGCACATCGAGTGGAGCGCCGGGCACTACGACGCCGCGCTCGAGCGCTTCGCGCGAGCGATGGCGCTGGCCGAGGGCGATCCCGATCCGGTGGTGCAGATGTTCTATGCCGATGCGATCGTGGACATGGGCGCGGTGATGACCCAGGCCGGCCGGGCGCGCGAGGCCCTGCCGCTGCTCCAGCGGGGGCTCGCCACGTGGACCGCGCAGATGGGACCCGACCACCCCGAGGTGGCTTCGATCCACTCCAACCTCGGGTCGATGTACCTGCGCTTGGACCGCGACGACGACGCGGCGCGTGAGCTGCTGCGCTCGCTCGAGATCCGCGAGCAGACGCTCGGTGTGGATCACGACAGTCTCGCGCCCACGCTGTCCAACCTGGGCGCGCTGGCGCAGCGAGGCGGCCGCTTCGCCGAGAGCCTGGCCTACCTCGAGCGCTCGCTCGTGCTGATGGAGCGCAGCCTGGGCGAGAGCAGCCCCGAGCTGGCCGGTCCGCTGCACAACCTGGCCCTCGTCCACCTCCACCTCGAGCGGCCCGAGCAGGCGCTCGCGCTCGTGCGGCGCGCCCTGAAGCTGCGGCGCGACGGGCTCGGCCCCGCGCACGCACGCACGATCGACAGCATGTATCAGCTCGGCTACGTGGAGAAGCAGGCCGGCCACCCCGGCGCCGCGCGAGAGGCATTCGCAGAGCACCTGCGCTTGATCCAAGCGCATCGGCCCGAGGATGAGGAGTCCCAGGTCTACTCGCTGGTGGGGCTGGCCGACGTCGCGCTGCTCGAGGGCCGACCCGCGCAGGCGCAAGCGGCGATGGAGCGCGCGCAGCCGCTGCTCGGCGACGCTCCCGAGCAGGCCCAGCTGCGCATGGCGGTGGGGTTCAACCTGGCGCGAGCCCTCGACGCCCGCGGTCGCGAGCCGGCCCGGGCCAAGGCGCTGGCCCAGGCCGCGCTGGCCGACGCCGACACGGGGCACGTGCAGGGCGAGCAGCGGGAGCTCATCGTGCGCTGGCTCGCCGAGCGTGGTGCCCCAGCGGGCGAGTAGCCCCGCACGGTGACTCGCGCAGGGCGTGGTGCTCGACCCTCGCACGCGTTAACATCGCTGCGTGCTCGGACCGCGGCGATCGTCGGTCATCGCCCTCGGTGCGGTGATGCTCATGGAGCTCCCCGCCCGCGCGGTCGAGCCCGAGCCCGCGGTGAGCTCCCCGCCCGTGCAGGCCGAGGTGATCCCCGTGCCGCGCGAGCCCGTCGATCCGTCGCGCTCCGGGCGTGGGCTGCTCGCGGTCGGCGGAGTGCTGCTGGGGCTGGGCGCCGCGGGGCGCCTCGCGACCGAGGGCTTTTGGGTCGGCCCCGCCAAGCTCGAGGCGAGCGAGCCCTTCGGGCAGTGGAGCATCCCCAACATCGCGCTCTTCACCGGGTTCTCCAACCTGTTCGTGGTGCCGGGCTTGGTGGTGACCGGGCTCGGTGCGCGGCGACATGGGGCGTGGCGGGTGGCGAGCGGGAGACGGTCCGATGATCTCGCACGAACCCGCCGCACCCGCGCGCTCGGCTGGGGTCTGCTCGGCGGCGGGCTCTCGCTGTGGGCGGTGACCCGCGCGCTGGCGATCCCGGTGCTGCACGGGTGCACCACCAACGGCTGTGCCTACGGCTACCTCGAGTCCACGTTCTGGCTGAGCCTGGGCACGACCGTCACGGGGGTTGCGCTGGTGGGCCTGGCCGCGGGTGAGCGTCGCGCGGCGCGGCGCTTCTCCGTGGTGCCCATGCTCGGGCCGCAGCGGCGCGGGCTCGCCGTGGGAGGCTCGTTCTGATGCGGTGGCTCGTGCTCGGCAGTGCGCTGCTCTGCGGCTGCTCGCCCTCGATGCTCCCGCTCGATCTCGGCGAGCATCGACTCGATCGCGCCGCGCTCGCGGACTCGCCCGCGCTCGAGCACCTCGCGGCGGCGCTGCCCGACGCCGAGGGGCTGACGGTCGAGGATCTGCTTCGCGAGCATCCGGCCTACGCACGCGCCCCCGATCCCTCGGCGCTGCTCGAGCAGATGCGGGCCGATCACATCGCGCTCCCGCCCCTGGCCGTGGCCGCACCGCTGCGGGTGCTGAGCTACAACACCGGTCTGCTCGATCGCTGGTACCCGTTTGCCGTGGTGAAGGTGCCCCAGGTCGATGTCCGCCGCACCCGCTCGCCGGCCGAGCTGCTGGGCGACGGCTGGGACGTGCTGCTGCTGCAAGAGGTGTGGGACCAGCGCGACGTCGACGCGTTCACGCAAGAGGCCGCGCGCCGCGGCTACCTGGTGCACTCGGGCTCGAGCGCGGCGGCCCACGAAGAGCACGGCCTGCTCATGCTCGTTCGCGAGGCTCTGGTGGATCCCGACGGCCCCGATGAGCGGGCCGAGGAGACCTTCGAGCTCCAGCGCGACATCGAGAGCTTCCCCGGTCCGGGGATCGAGCGGGGGCTGCTCAGCTGGCGCTTCCGCCACGCCCCCACGGGCCTGGTGATCAACCTGTTCGACACGCACACCACCGCGTTTCCCGAGCTCGCGTGGGTTCGCGAGGCCCAGGTGCGGCAGCTTGGTCTGCGCGCCGATGCCGTCCAGTACGACGAGGTGGTGGTGGTGGCCGGCGACATCAATGGGGGCGCCTACTACCCGCTCGATCGCTTCGGCGAGGTCGCGGGCGAGCCCGTGGTGGGCTGGTGGCGCAATGCACAGGCCTATGCGCTGCTGCTGCACTACGGGGCGCTGTGGGACGCCCACGCGGCGGCCGGGCAGGCCGACGATGTCGCGTTCATGGATCGGCTCCCGCCGTTCGGCCCCGCCTACCTCCGCGAGCCCCTCGGTGATGCGGCGCTCTGCGAGGAGCTCGCCGCCGCGTTCACGGCGACCGACTGCAACTCGCTGTACTTCGAGCAATATGCGGCCACCGAGTATCCGGCGCGCATCGACCATGTGCTGGTGCGCGACTCGATGGAGCGCGTGCGCGTCCGCGACAGCGCGATCGTCTACCGCGAGCCGCTCGCGGAGGGCTACGAGCTCTCGGATCACTACGGCGTGGGCGTGACGCTGCTGCTGCCGGCTTCGTAGGGCAAGCAGAGCGGAGATTCTCGATTCTCGTGATCCGGGCGGCGGCCGTCGGGCACTGAACGATCGAGCTCGTGTCGAGCTCGACCTAGACGTAAGGACACGCCCGTGAGACCCACGACCCCTCGACCCTGCCTCCTCGCCGTCGCCGTGCTCCACCTGGCCGTTGCCGGCGGCTGTGGGGGCGCCTCAGACGACCCCGACGCCCAAGGCAGCGACAGCAGCGGCGGTGACACCTCGACCGGCGCGCAAGATGACTCGACCACCACCGATCCCGGGGTCGAGACCTCGGGCTCCTCGACGGGCTCGAGCAGCGGCGCCGATGAAGCCAGCGGTGACGTCACCGGCGCGCCCACGGACACTGGGAGCGCGATCGGACCGACCCTCGTCGAGGTGACCCCCGCCGACGGCGCGACCGGGGTCGGGAGCGACGCCGTGATCGTGCTGCGCTTCAGCGAGCCGATGGACATGGCCTCGGTGCAGCAGGCGTATCAGTCGGCCGCCATTCCCGCCGCCGCGGTCACGTTCGAGTGGAACGCAGCCGGGGACGAGCTGACCGTGACCCCCAACGAGCCGCTGCCCTACGCCCAAGGCGACGACCCGAACACCGTGGCCGCGAGCGTGTTCGCGTACACGATCACCAGCGTGGCCGAGTCCGCCGACGGCGTCTCGCTCGAGAGCCCCGTCGACGTGTCGTTCACCACGCTGCGCCGCATCGCGCACCACCTCGAGCGCGACGAGGCGCTCAGCACCCAGATGCGCAATGACGGATTCCAGGGGATACAGCCGTATATCGGTGACTTCACCCTCGACGAAGGCACGCGGCGCTACCTGCTGAGCTTCGATCTCTCGAGCGTCCCGGACATCGACACCCTCGAGGAGGCCGACCTGCACGCGGCCTGGACCTCGGTCCTCGGGGACCCCTGGATCAGCATGGGCGGGGTGCTCTACCGCCAGGTCAGCTACGACACCATCGGTCCCGCCACGTTCGACGGCCCGACCCACACCAGCAACTACGCCCTGTTCGCCAACCAGAACAACTTCGTGACGGTCGACGTGTCCTCGGAGCTCCAGTCGGTCCTCGACGACCCCGGGACCTTCGACAACCGGCTCCAGTTCCGGCTGCGCTGGGCGATCGAGAACAACTTCGACATGGACCACGATGGTCTCTACGTCGACGAGGACCTCCTGGAGCTCGACTTGCTGTACTTGACCCCGTAGCGGCAGGACCTCTCGTGTACCATCCGCAGGTTGGCGCGCGGGTCCACCAGAGCCAGGGCGATCGGCCTTGCTCGCCGCTTGGCGGCCGAGGCGCTGCTGCGCCTGGCGCGTGAGGTCGATCGGCTCTCGGTCGCCCTCGAGCCCGTCCGCGCCGCACTCCCGCTGCGGGACCGCGAGCCGTGGCGGGAGATCGTCGTCGAGCGCCAGGTCGCGCGAGCGAGCGCCGAGCCGATGGCCGCGGATCGACCCGCCCGCACGCCCGCACCCGAGCCCGCACCCGAGCCCGTGCCCCCACCCGAGCCCGTGCCCGTCGAGCCGATCGCACTCACGTTGGCCACGACCGCCGCCAACGAAGATCCTTCGTCGCCGAGCGCTACCCCGCTCACTCCCGGGATTGCGCAGGTGACCCGGCTGCGCGCACGCCTCGAGCCGCAGCTCACGAACCTGCGCGCGGGCGCGGCGTGGGAGCAGGCCGAGGATCCGATCGAGGCGATCCATCGGCTGAGGGTCGCCACTCGACGGCTGCGCGCGTTCGTTCGCCTGTGCGGGCCGATGCTCGCCCGCAAGCGCGCCGAGCGGCTGCGCACGCGGCTGCGCTCGATCACGCGCGGCATCGGTGAGCTGCGCGAGTGGGACGTGCTGCTGGAGGCGCTGCGAGCCGAGCACCGCGTGGCCGAGCCGCTGCCCCGCGCCGCACTCGAGCACGTGATCGAGTGGGCGGAAGCCCCGCGGCGCAAGGCGGCTCGCGCCGCCCGCAAGGCGCTCGCCGGGGTCGACCTCGAGGGCCTCGCCCAGGCGCTCGACGGCGAGCTCGACCGCGTGTGCGGGCGCATGCTGCGACTCGACGCAGAGCTCCCCGAGCAAGCCGCGACGCTGCTCGAGCCCGAGCTCGCGCGAGCCTTCGACGGCATGCCCACGCCGCACCCCGAGCTCGACATCGAGGCGCTGCACGAGCTTCGCATCCGCGCCAAGCGACTGCGCTACGCGCTCGAGCTGCTCGAGCCGAGCTTGGGCGAGAGCGACCGCGCGCTGCGACGGCCGCTCAAGCGGATCCAGTCGGCGCTGGGCGATCACCGCGATGCGGTGCAGCTCGGAGACCGGCTGCGCGAGCGGCGAGAGGCGCTGGCCGCCCGCGGGCTGCAGACGCTGGCCTGCGCGCTCGAGCCGATCGAGGCCAAGATTGGACAAGCGCAGCAAGCCGCGCTCGAGCGCGCCCAGCCGGCGCTCGCGCGGCTGGGGGCGCTCGTGGAGGCAAGATCCCCCGCGGCCTCCGCCGACTGAAGACGCACCCGCCTCGATCCCTCGGTGGGCCTGGCTCGTACCCCCGCCGAGCCATGAAGCCCCGCATCTCACGCTCCACTCTCGTGCCCGCCGGCGTGCTCGTCGGCGCGCTCCTGGCCGTGGCCTGCGGTGAGGCCGCGGCGCCGAGCGCCTCGCCCCTCGCCGCCCCCCCCGTCACGATCACCGCGGCCGAACCGGCCGCGGCGCTGGCCTACGCGCCCGACGACTCCCCCACCGGACGCCAGATCGCCGCCGCTCAGCTGGCGCTGCGCGAGCGCCCAGACGCGGTCGATCGCCACCTGCAGCTCGCGACCTTGCTCATGCGGCGCCAGCGAGAGACCTCGGATGCCGTGCTGATGCGCTACGCCGAAGACGTGCTCGCCTCGGCGCGCGCGCTCGCCCCCGAGGATCCCGAGGTCGCGCTGATGACCGCGATGACCCTCCAAGACGCGCACCGCTTTCGTGCTGCGGCCGCGCTGGCCAAGCAGGTGATCGCCGATGACCCCGCCAACGCCACCGCGCACCTGGTGCTCGGCGATGCCCAGCTCGAGCTCGGCGAGTACGAAGCGGCCATGGACTCCGTTCAGGCCGCGCTCAATCTCCACCCCGATCTGCGCAGCTACAATCGCGCTGCCCACCTGCGCTGGCTGGTCGGCGACTTCGACAGCGCGCTCGCGATCATGGAGCTGGCCCTCGACTCGGGTAGCGCGCGCGATCCGGAGGCGAGCGCCTGGTGCTTCGTCGATCTGGGCGTGATGTTCCTGCACCGCGGCGACGGGGCACGAGCGCTGGCCGCGGCCGAGCGCGCGCTGGGGCTCGTACCCGACTACGTGCCCGCGCAGACCCTGCGAGCCCGCGCGCTCGCCCGCGACGGCCACGTGCCCGAGGCGATCGCCGCGCTGCAGCAGGCGATGGAGCGGCGCCCGAGCGTGGAAGACCTGCTGCGGCTCGCGCGGTGGCACGAGCAACGGGGAGACGAGGCCGCCGCCGCCGAGCCGCGCGCCCAGGCCGAGCGACTCGGCGATGACGACCCGCGACCGCTGGCGCTCGACCTCGCCTTGCGCGACCTCGAGCCCGAGCGCGCGGTGAAGCTCGCCCGCAAGGAGCTGGCGGCCCGCCGCAACCTCGCGGCCCATGACGCCCTCGCCGTCGCGCTAGCCCGCGCCGGGCAGCACGAGGAGGCCGGCGCCGAGCTGCAGGCCGCCCTGGCCCTGGGTACCGCCGACGCCAACCTGCACCTGCATGCCGCGCTGGTCCACGCGCTCGCCGGCCGCAGCGAAGCGGCCCGCACCTCGCTCGCGCGCGCGCGAGAGATCGATGCACAGGCCGATCCGCGCCTGCTCGCGGAGCTCGACCGCCGACTGGGGGCCGCCTGATGCTCGGCGCGAGGCTCACCAGGCTCGTCCTGCTCGGGATGACGATCGTCGCCGCGTCGGCGTGCCACGGAGGCGACGGCGCGGCCGACCCGGCGCCCGCGACCGCGAACGCGACCGCGACCGCGACGACCGTCGCTCCGGTCGACCCGCGCGATCAGTACGCGCTCGCGCAAGAGATCATACAGGCGCGCGCGAGCCGGGAACAGCTCGAGACGGCCCTGGCTCGCACCCGCTCGGCGTGGATCGGCCGGCGCTACCGCTGGGAGCTCGCGTTCGTGCCTGCGCTCTGCGGCGAGACCGGGCCGTGCGTGGTGATGCCGTTCGATCACCACCACGACCCCGAGCACCCGATCCGGCAGGGGTGGCTGCCGCGCCTCGAGCTCGAGGGACCCGAGCGGCAGGCCCTCGCAGACGCCTGCCTCGACCACGCTCCATGCATCGTGGAGGTCTCCGGCGACCTCGGTCAGCTCGAGCTCTCCACCGAGCAGCCCACCTCGATGACGCTGTCCCAGGTGGAGCTCCACGGCACCCGCGAGGCGGAGGCGGGCGAGTCGTGGGTGCTGGGCCCACGCCGAGTGATCGCCGGTCGACGTACCCCACCCGCGCGCGCGGGCTGACGACCCTCGCGGTGGTGTTAGAGTTGCGGGGACCGCCCCATGGAAAGACTTCGTCGCGTCTCCAGTCTGTGGAGCTGGCTCCCCGCTTTTCGAGCGGTGGCGGAGACGCAGCATCTTCCCACCGCGTCGTCGCAGCTGTTCGTCAGTGCGTCGGCGCTCTCGCGCACCATTCGCCTGCTCGAGGATGACGTCGGTCAGCGGCTGTTCCTCCGCAACGGCCGCAGGATCGAGCTCAACGAGCCCGGGCAGCGCTTGCTCGCCGCGGTTCGCAACGCGATGCGGATGATCCACGAGGGCCTGATGGCCATCGAGGGCACCGAGCTCTCCGGGCCGGTCTATGTCTCGACCGCGGCGATGGTGACCACCGCCTACGTGCTGGCCGGGCTGCGACGCCTACGAGCCGAGCACCCCGAGCTCGTGCCCCACGTGCTCGATCACGACGACCGCGAGGTCGGCGGGCTGTTGCTGCGCGGCGCGGTCGACGTGGCCTTCGTGACCCGCCCCATCGAGCACGAGCAGCTCACCAAGCTGCACCTCGGGTCCGCGCCGAGCGGGATCTACTGCGGCCCCGGCCACCCCCTGTTCGGGGCGCCCGCCGTCACGGTGGCGCAGATGCTCGAGCACCCGTTCGTGGGGCTCGCTCCGGATGACCGCGGGCTCACGCTCGAGAGCTGGCCCGCCGCCCTCGACCGCCGCGTGAGCCTGGTGGTCTCGCAGCTCGCCAACGGGCTCGACGTGTGCGCCTCCGGCGAGCTGCTCGCGGTGCTCCCCGACGTGGTCGGCGGCGCGGCGCTCCATCGCGACCGCCTGTACCGCCTGCCGCTCGACGTGATCCCCGCCACCGATCTCTTCGCCATGCACCGCAACACGCTGGTCGAGAACGGTCGCGCCGAGGCGGTGACGCGCGCGGTGGTGGGCGAGCTGGCCGCGGCGAGCGCTCAGCGGTAGCCGGCCGCCTGCAGCTCGAACAGCCGCGCGTAGCGACCGCCGCGGGCCACGAGCTCGTGGTGCGAGCCCTGCTCGACCACGCGCCCGTGATCGAGCACCACGATGTGATCGGCCATCCGCACGGTGGAGAAGCGATGCGAGATCAGCACCGCCATCTTGTCGCGCGACAGCCCGCGCACGTGCTCGAACACCTGCGCCTCGGCCTCGGCATCCATGGCCGCGGTGGGCTCATCGAGCACGAGCACGTCGGCGCCGCTGCGCATGAACGCCCGTGACAGCGCGATCTTCTGCCACTGGCCGCCGGACAGCTCGCGCCCGTTGGCGAACCAGCGCCCCAGCTGCGTGTGGTAGCGATCGGGGAACTCTTCGATGAACGGCGCGGCCATGCCCTGCTCTGCGGCCTCGGCCCAGCGCTCCTCGTCGTCGAAGGCCTCGACGTCGCCGGCCCCCACGTTCTCGCCGACCGGGAGCTGATAGCGCGCGAAGTCCTGGAAGATCACCCCGATGCGACGACGCAGCGTGGTCTCGTCCCACTCGCGAATGTCGAGACCGTCGATCGAGATGCGACCCGAAGTGGGTAGGTAGAGCCGCGTGAGCAGCTTGATGAGCGTGGTCTTGCCCGAGCCATTCTCGCCCACCAGCGCCATCGCCTGCCCGGGCTTCAAGTGGAAGCGCACCCCATCCACGGCGGGCACCTCGGAGCCCGGATACGAGAAGCTCACGTCTTCGAAGCGCACGCCGTCGCCCGGGCTCGGGCCCACCGTCGTGTGGCCGGCCGCGTGGGGGACCTCTTGCTCGAGGTACTCGTAGAGGTTGGAGAGGTACAGATTGTCTTCGTACATCCCGCCGATCGACGAGAGGCTGGCCGAGACCGCGGACTGCCCCTGCTTGAACAGCAGCAGGTACATCGTCATCTGACCGAGCGTGATCGCCCCGGCCACGGCCTCGATCCCGATCCACGCGTAGGCGCCGTAGAAGGCGGCGGTGCCCAGCAGACCCAGGCCAAACCCCCACAGCGTGCGCCGCACGGTGAGGCGGCGGTCCTCGGCGTAGAGCGTATGGAAGATCTCGCGGTAGCGCTCGAGCAGCCGCGGACCCAGGCCGAACAGCTTGACCTCCTTGGCGTGCTCGTCGTTGGCGATCACCGCCTCGAGGTACATCTGCTTGCGGGTCTCGGGCGAGCGCCAGCGAAACAGGCGGAAGGCGTCGCCGGAGAACTTGGCCTCGGCGACGAACGCCGGCAGCCCCGCGCTGACCAGCAGCAGCACGGCCCACGGCGACAGCGCCCACAGCAGCGCCGCGTAGCTGGTCAGCGAGATTCCGTTCTGCACCACGCCGAACGTGCGGGTGACCAGGCTGAGCGGGCGGCTCGAGGCCTCGCGGCGCGCCCGCGTGAGCTTGTCGTAGAACTCGGAGTCCTCGAAGTGGCGCAGATCGAGGGTGAGCGCCTTCTCCAGGATCATCACGTTCACGCGGTGACCGAGCTGCGCGCGCAGCAACGACTGACACGCGGACAGCCCACGCTGCACGGCACCCATCGCGACCACGATCCCCGCCTCGACGGCCACCCACTGGAGCACCTCGCCGCTGATGACCGCGCCGGTCGCCCCGTGGATCGCGATGCCTGCGACGACGGCGTCGACGATGAGCTTGCCGACCCACGCCACCGCCGCCGGCAACAGCCCGCCCAGCAGCGTGAGGCCGGCCAGCGCCACGGTGAGACCATGGCTCGTGGCCCACACCAGCTCGAGCGCGTGCCGTCCGTAGCGGAACACCTCGAAGAACTGGCGCAGGCGCGCGGGATCTCGGTCAGCCTTGGCCACCGACCATGTTTAAGGCTTCACGGCCCTCCGCGCATCCCGCCCATCCGGGCGGGTCCCGCCCCTTGGCCGCGCAGGCGCAACCCGAGCGCAACCCGAGCCAAGCCCAAGCGAGCGCTACGTGGCGGTGGGCACGGAGCGCTTGCCGACCAGGTTCCGCAGCTCGCGAATGCTGAACGGCTTCTCGATGTGCTCGTTGGCGATGGACTCGAGGAACTCGCGCGCCTTGGGGGTGAACGCCCCGCCGGTCATGAACACGAAGCGCTGGCCGTAGTCGGGGCGCTTCTCGCTCACGTACGCGAACACGTCCATCCCCGAGACGTCGGGCATCATCACGTCGCACAGCACGAGGTCGAACTCGTTGTTCTCGCAGGCGTCGATCGCCTCGCGACCGCTGGCCGCGACCTCGACGGTGTGACCGCCGAGCGCGCGCTTGATGCCCGCGCCGATCGAGGGCTCGTCGTCGACCACGAGGATGCGCATGGGCTGCGACAGGGCCACGTCGTGGGGCCGCGAGGTCTCGCGACGGCGCATCACGGGCACGTCGGACGCGGGGAGCATCACCGTGAAGGTGGTCCCCTCCCCCACGCGGCTCTCCACTTTGATCTCGCCGCCCAGGCCCGTGATGATGCCGTGGCAGATCGACAGCCCCAGGCCGGTGCCCATGCCCTGCGCCTTGGTGGTGAAGAACGGATCGAAGATGCGCTCGAGCACCTCGTCGGTGATGCCCGCCCCGGTGTCCGAGATCTCGACGAACACCTTGCCGCCCTCGGCGCGGGTGGACACGCGGATGAACTGATCGCCGTAGGCCTCCTCGGGGATCGCGTGGGCGGCGTTGACCAGCAGGTTGAGGAACACCTGGGTGAGGCGGCCGGGCGCGCCGCGAACCGCCGGGGCCTCGCCGTAGTCACGGTCGAGGCGCGCGCGGTGGCGGATCTCGTTGTCGGCGATGTCGATGGCCGCGTCGATCACCTCGTGGATGTCGACGGCCTGCAGCGCCTCTTCATCGGCCCGCGCGAAGCTTCGCAGGTCGCGAACGATGCGACGCACGCGGTTGGCCCCCTCGGCGGCCTCTTGCAGCGTCTGCTGGATCGACTGATCGAAGCCTTGGCCATCGGGCAGCTGCAGCTGTCCGAGGTCCTCGCCGAGCAGCTCGAGGTTGGCGAGCACGTAGGCGAGCGGGTTGTTGATCTCGTGGGCCACGCCCGCGGCGAGGCTGCCCACCGAGGCCAGGCGGTCGGCCTTCTGTAGGCTGGCCTGCATGCGCTTGCGCTCGGTGAGGTCGCGCGCGAACGCCACGAGGTACTCCTCGCCATCGAAGCGCAGCACGTTGGTGGAGATCTCCACCGGGAACATGCGCCCGTCGCTGGCCTTGAAGTGCGACTCGACCTTGCGCGTGCCCGAGGCTCCGATGGCCGCCCAGCCGAGCTGGTGCTTCTCGAGCGCGGGGTCGATGTCGGTGACCTCCATCGTCAGCAGCCGCGCCCGCGGATAGCCGAGCGCCGCGCAGGCGGCATGGTTGACGTAGCAGACCCGCCCCGCGCGATTGATCCAGAACGCCGGATCGGCGGCGTGATCGATCGCGAACTGGGTGAGCCGCAGCTCGCGCTCGGCCGCCTTGCGATCGGTGATGTCCTCGAACATGAGGAAGCTGGCGCGCGCGCCGTCGAACATGGCCCGCGTCATGGGGATCACCCAGGCGGTCATGCGACTGCCGTCGCGGCGCAGGAACTCGGACTCGATCGGCGGCGGCGGAACGTCGGTGCGTTCGAACCGCTCCATCCGCTTGCGGGTGGCCTCGCGATGGCGGCGCGGGACCAGCTCGAGCAGCGGCTGGCCCAAGAGCGTGCCGCGCTCGTGGCCCAGCGCCCGCACCGCGGCGGCGTTGACGTAGACGATGCGGTCGTCGCAGTAGGCGATGATCCCGAGCGGCGCGCGCTCGATGACGCGGCGAAAGTCGACCTCGGAGCGGGCCAGCGCCTCGCGGGCCTGGCGGTGGCGAGCGCTGTTGGCGAGGTGGCGCTCGGCGATGCGAACGCGGGTGAGCAGCAGGCTCGCGTCGATCGGCTTGATGAGGAAGTCGTCGGCGCCCGCGTCGAGCACCTTCGTCAGGTCGCGCGTGCCCCCGCGCCCGGTGATCATGAGGATGTACGGGTGGTCGCCGCCACGGATCGAGCGGACCTTCGCGCACAGCTTGAGACCGTCCATGCCCGGCAGGACCATGTCGATCACCAGCAGCTCGAAGGGCTGGCGAAGGTGCGCCACCAGACCCGCGTTGGCGTCGGGCACCGAGGTCACGGCCAAGCCAAGGCGACGCAGGCCATTTTGCAGCGCGTCACGCTGAAGAGGATCGTCCTCCACCAGCAGGGTGCGGATGGAAGTGTCTGCCCGGGCTTCGGCGACCATCGTTCGAGCGGTAATACTACCCCGAAACGATCGGTGCACGCGCGGTGGGGCAACGCGCGTGACCGGCCCCGCGGCGAGCCGCAACGGGCCGAGCCGAATTCGACCCGGCGGGCTCGGGCCTACCCAACGGGCCTGGCCAGACGCCCGTCTCCCCAACGGCCTGGCCTCCGGCGCGGTCGCGCGCGGCCGGGCGCCATGGCACGCGATCGGCCCCCTGGCCGCAGATCTCGGCCCCCTAGCCTACGCCGGCCTCATCGGGCGCAGCCTTTGCCGGCTCCGCGGGGGCCCCGTCGCCGACTCCCAGGCTCTCCTTGAGCGCGGCCATGAGATCGATGACCTGTGCGCGCGCGGAGGGGACCGGGGCCGTGATGTCCTCGCCCTCGACCTTCTTGGCGATGAGCGCCTCGACGCGCTCGCGCACCTCGTCGCTATATTTTGCGGGGGCAAAGGTCTTGACCGCCCCCTGGCGAATGAGCTGCACCGCGAGCTCGAGCTCGGCCTCCTTGACCTCGCAGCCCTCGATCCCCACCTCGGCGATGGGGCGGATCTCGGCCGGGTAGTGCAGCTGCTGCATGATCAGCCCCTGCGGCACGGGGCGCACGAGCACGAGGTACTGCTTGCCGCGCGCCGAGTGTCGCGCGAGCGCGCTGAGCCCGGTGGTGCGCAGCGCCGCCGCCAGCAGGTGGTAGGCCCGCGCCGCGCCGCCATCGGGCGCGAGGTAGTAGGCCTTGGCGTAGTAGATCGGATCGACCGCCGCCTGCGGCAGGAACTCGGTGATGTCGATCCCGCCGCTCGTGCGCTCGGCGACGGCCTCGAGCTCCTCGCGATCGAAGGTGACGTACTGCCCCTTCGCGAACTCGTAGCCCTTGATCATCTCTTCGCGCCCCAGCACCTTCTCGTCCTTGGGGCACCAGAACTGATACTTCACCCGGCTGCCGCACTCGCGGTGCAGGTTGTTGAAGCGCAGCGCATCCGAGGGCGAGGCCGAGGGAAACAGCTTGACCGGGATCGACACCAGTCCGAAGGCGATGGTGGCCGAGGCGATGGCGCGGGCCGGCATGAGGGGGATAGTATCGTCCCTGTTCGAATGTCGGATCCCGACGATCGCTCGCCGCTGTCCACATATCGCGCCAAGCGCTCCGGGGACCGCACGGCAGAGCCTCTGGGGCAGGCCGTGCCCCCGCCCGCGACGGTGCCGGAGGCGGCGCCGCGCCTGTTCGTGGTGCAGATGCACGCCGCGCGGCGGCTGCACTGGGACGTGCGGCTCGAGATCGACGGCGTGCTGCGCTCGTGGGCGGTGCCGCGGGGGCCCTCGTTCGATCCAGCCGTCAAGCGCCTGGCCGTGCTGACCGAGGACCACCCGCTCGAGTACGTGGACTTCGAGGGCATCATCCCCGACGGCAACTACGGCGCCGGCGCCATGCTCGTGTGGGACCGCGGGGTGTGGGTCGCGCTCGAGCCGATCGCCGAGGGCTTCGCCAAGGGCAAGCTGCTGTTCGAGCTGCGCGGCCACAAGCTGCGGGGGGTGTGGACCCTGGTGCGCACCAAGGGCACCGCGGGCCACGGCAAGCCGGGCAAGGCAGGCAAGCCGGGCAAGCCGGGCAAGCCGGGCAAGCCGGGCAAGCCGGGCACGGACGACGGCAACGAGTGGTTGCTCATCAAGAAGCCCGACGCGCTCGCCCGTGCGAACGACCCGGGGCCGACGCTCGAGGATCGATCGATCCTCTCCGGGCTCACGATCGAGGAGCTACGCGGCGGTAGCGATCACGCGGCCGAGCTGCGCGCGCGGCTGGTGGAGCTGGGCGCTCCGCGTGGGGTCGTCGACCCCGCGCGCGTGGAGCTCACGCTCACCGAGACCGTCGAGGCCCCGTTCTCGCGCGCGGGCTGGGTGTTCGAGCTCAAGTACGACGGTTATCGCCTGATCGCCGCCCGCACGTCCGCCGGCGCCGACGCGCCCGGCTCCGACAGCCGCACGCCCGGCGCCTTGCTCCGCTATCGCAGCGGCCTCATCGCCACCCACGCCTTTCCCGAGATCGCCCGCGCGGTGGCAGCGCTACCGTTCGAGGGCGTCGT
Source organism: Nannocystaceae bacterium (assembly GCA_041600735.1). Classification (GTDB taxonomy): domain Bacteria; phylum Myxococcota_A; class Polyangia; order Nannocystales; family Nannocystaceae; genus Paraliomyxa. The sequence continues at coordinate 5,722 of JBFIJN010000071.1, read as the reverse complement.
GATCGATGGCGAGGTGGTGGTGCTCGAAGACGACGCGCGCCCCAGCTTCCAGCGCATGCAGCGACGCGGGATGCTGGTGCGGCAGCACGACGTCGCGCAGGCCATGCGCGAGCATCCCGTGTGCTACTACGCGTTCGATCTGCTCGCGCTCGAGGGCTTCGATCTGCGCCCGCTGCCGTTGCTCGAGCGCAAGGCGCTGCTCCGGCGGATCCTGCCCCCCGCCGGCGCGCTGCGCTTTGCCGATCACATCCCCGAGCGCGGCGAGGCCTTGTTCGAGCACGTGCAGCGGCTGGGCCTCGAGGGCATGGTCGGCAAGCGAGCCGACGCGCCCTATCCCGGGCGTCGCTCACCCGCGTGGGTGCGGGTGCGGGTCGAGAATACGGACGACTTCGTGATCATCGGACTGACCGAGCCCGAGGGCACGCGCACTGCGCTGGGATCGCTACACTTGGCCGCGTATCGCGGAGATGAATTGGTGTACTGCGGGCGCGTGGGCACCGGGCTCACCGATGCGCAGCTGATCGAGCTGCGGGCGCGGCTCGATCCGCTGGTGAGGCGCAAGCCGGCGTGCACGATCACCTCGCCGAGCGGGCGCACGGACGTGTGGGTGGAGCCGCGGCTGTGCTGCGAGGTGCGCTTTCAGAACCGCACCGAGGAGCAGCTGCTGCGGCTGCCGGTGTTCCTGCGCATGCGCGACGACAAGCAGCCGCACGAGTGTCGCTTGCCGGAGGTCGAGGCGTCGGCGCGGGTGAGCGTGGATGATCCCGACGGGCCGGGCGAGGACGACGAGCGCGAGCCCGACGAGCGAGCGGAGCACGACGAGGACGAGCTCGAGGCCCTCGCCGCGGATGCCCCTGCGCCCCTCGCTGCCCCTGCCTCCGCGCCCGATCCCGCGCTGGGCCACGCCCTCGAGCCGCCCGGGTCCTACGAGGTGCCGCCCCCCTCGCCGCGCGTGGTGATCTCCAATCCCGACAAGGTGTTCTGGCCCGACAGCGGCTACACCAAGCAGGAGCTCATCGACTACTACCGCGAGATCTCGCCGTGGCTGCTGCCCTACCTGCGCGATCGACCGCTGGTGCTCACCCGCTATCCCGATGGGATCGACGGCAAGTGGTTCTTCCAGAAGAATGCGCCGCCGTTCGTGCCCGACTGGATCAAGACCCAGGTGATGTGGTCCGAGCACGAGGGTCGCGAGGTCGAGTACTTCGTGTGCAACGACGTCGACAGCCTGGCCTACGTGGCCAACCTGGCCACGATCCCGCTGCACGTGTGGGGCAGCCGCCTGGCCGATCTGCCCCACCCCGACTGGTGCATCCTCGATCTCGATCCCAAGCAAGCGCCGTTCGAGCACGTGGTCCGCATCGCGCTGCGGCTGCATGCGCTGTGCGACGAGGTCGGCCTGCCCAACTACTGCAAGACCAGCGGCTCCACCGGGCTGCACGTGCTCGTCCCGCTCGGCGGGCAGTGCACCTTCGAGCAGTGTCGCACGCTCGCGCAGATCCTCGGGCGACTGGTCGCGTCGGAGCTGCACGGGATCGCCACCGCCGAGCGCAGCAAGCGAGCCCGAGAGGGCCGCGTGTACATCGACTGCTTTCAGAACGGCCACGGCCGCCTGCTCGTGTCGCCGTTCTCCGTGCGGCCCAAGCCGGGGGCCCCCGTGTCCACCCCGCTGCACTGGGACGAGGTCGTGCCCACCCTCGATCACCAGGCGCTCACGATCAAGAACGTGCCCGCGCGCATGCGATCGCTGCCGTACGACCCGCTGCGCCCCGTGCTCTCGGGGCGCCCGAACCTGCGAGCCGTGCTGGCCGTGCTCGCCTCACGCTTGGAGTAGGAGCCCTGCGATGACCACCGCCGACCGACCGCTGCGCATCCCGATCGAGGGCACCGACGGCGTGTCCGCCCTGCTCACGCGACCGAGCGGGGCCACGGCGCTGCTGGTGCTGGCCCACGGCGCGGGCGCCGACATGCATCACTCGTTCATGGCCGAGGTGACCGCGGCGTTCGTCGAGCGCGGGCTCGCGGTGCTGCGCTACCAGTTTCCGTATACCGAGCTCGGGCAGCGGCGACCGGATCGGCAGCCACGGCTCGTGGCCACCGTGCGCGCGGCGGTGGCCGAGGCGGCGCGCGTGGCCGAGGGCCTGCCGATCTTCGCCGGCGGCAAGTCGATGGGCGGAAGGATGACCTCGCATGCCGCCGTCGATGGTGGGCTCGCGCCCGCGCGAGGGCTGGTGTTCCTGGGGTTTCCGCTGCACCCCGCGAAGGCGCCCGCGGTGACGCGCGCGGATCACCTCCCGCGCGTGCAGCTGCCGATGCTGTTCGTGCAAGGCACACGCGACGAGCTGGCCGAGCGCGCGTTGATCGAGCCCGTCATCGCCGGGCTGGGGGCGCGGGCGAGGATGTACGTGGTGGAGGACGCGAATCACGCGTTCGCGGTGCGCAAGACCAAGGGGTTCGATCCGGCGGCGGTGCTGCCCGGGATCGCGGAGGCGGTGGTCGGATGGATCGCGGAGGTGCTGCGGTGACTGGAGTGGCTCACGCACCCGCCGAGTCGTGGCCCGCGCTCGAGTCCAACGCCTGAACGCCACTGCTCGCGCCCTGGATCCGAGTGGATATGGTTGGACGGCGAGGTCGGGGTCCTCGCACGGGTCGGTCGTCTCCGCGAACCCGGAGGCGGAGCGGCTGTCAAGCCGCCCCCCTTTCCGCCCGTGGAGCCCCGTTCGAGCGCGCCCGCCGTGGTCATACATCGCCGCTCATGCTCACCCGCGCAGTCGCCCGAAATCGGCCGCCTCCCGGCCGGCGGGTTGCACGCTCGCGCTGGTATAGTGCCGACCGCTTCGACGGACCTCGGTGAGGCGGAGCAGGAGATCCCAGCATGGCAAAGGGCAACAAGGGCGACGGCACCAGCAAGCGCGGTGGCGCGGAATCCTCGGGGCTGGAGCAGTCGTTCACGGCGGCCCTGCGGGCGGCCCGTGGCTCGCTCGACAGTGATGATGCGTGGGACCACCTCGAAGAGCTGGCCGACAAGCTGCAGCGACCCGACGAGGTGGCCGAGCTCTATGCCGAGCTGCTCGACGGCAAGCTGCCCGCCGAGCAACGCACGCGGCTGTCCAAGCGCGCGGTGAAGTTCCACGACGAGTGGTTCGGCGACAACCCACAGGCGATGCACGAGCTGCTGTCGCGGATCCTGGCCGCGGATCCAGACGCGCTGTGGGCGTTCGAGCGCCTCACGGTGGTGCTCACGGTGGCCGAGCGCTGGTCGGACCTGCTGGGGCTCTACGACCGCACGCTCGAGACGACCCGCGATCCCGTGCGCCGCAAGAAGCTGCTCGACGACGCTGCGCACGTCGCCAAGGACTTCGCCGATGACCCGGGCCGTGCGGTCGACTACATGCAGTCGCTGCTCGAGCTCGAGCCCGGCAACGTCAAGCTGGCCTCGTCGATCGAGCGCCTGCTCGAGCGACAGCGCCGCTGGGAAGACCTCGTCGAGCTGTGGCAGGCCCAGATCCCGCGGCTGCCCGTCGAGGAGGGCCGCGCGATGCGGGTCCGCGTGGCCGCGGTGTTCCTCGATCACCTCGAAGCGGGAGGGCCCGCGCTCGATGAGCTGCGCGCGCTGCTCGACGAGTCGCCCGGTCACGTCGGCGGCTGTGCGCAGCTCGAGCGCATCCTCGACTTCCCCGCCGCGCCCACCAACATTCGCCTGGCCGCGCTGGCGCTGCTACGCACGAACTACGACGCGGTCGAGCGCGGTCCCGACTTCGTGGCGGCGCTCGAGCGCGCGGTGACCTTCGCCGAGCCGGCCGAGCGCACCGCCCTGCACCGCGAGGCGGGCGTGCGCCTGGCGATCCTGGGGCGCGACGAAGCGGCGATGGGCCACTACGCCGCGCTGCTGGCCGAGTCGACCTCGGACACCGACGCGCGCAAGCAGCTGCGTCAGCTCGCGCGTCGCTCGGGGCTGCACGGGCTGCGCGCCGATGCGCTCATCACCGCCGCCGATGCAGCTCCCGACGACGCCCAGCGCATCGCGCTGCTGATCGAGGCGGCCGACCTGGTGCAGGAGGCGATCGGCGACACCAATCGGGCGATCGACCTCTATGAGCGGGTGCTCGCGCTGGCCGACGCCGACCCGTCGCTCGCGCTCTCGGCCGCCCATCGCCTGGACGAGCTACTGGGCCAGACCGGGCGCACCACCGCGCGGCTGGCCGTGCTCGAGCGCCTTGCCACGCTCGAGCGCGCGTCTTCGGTGCGACGCGCGGTGCTGGGCGACGCCGGTCGCCTCGCCGACGAGCTCGGCGATCCCGACCGCGCGCTGCTGGCCTGGCAGGCGCGCCTCGACGTGGACGCGCACGATCTCGAGGCCCTCGATGCCACGGTGGATCTACTCGAGAAGCACGAGCGCTGGGCGCCGCTGGTCGAGGCGCTGCGCCGCCGCGCGAAGGCGGTCTCGCTCGCGCAGCAGTGTCGCGCCGACCTGGTGCGCGTGGCCGAGGTCCAGGAGCGCCAGCTCGCGAGCGTGGCCGATGCGATCGATACGTGGTCGAGCATCCGCGAGCGCTTCGGCGACGAAGACGACGTGGTCGCGGCGCTCGATCGACTGATGTCACGAGCCGGGCGCTTTCCCGAGCTGGCCGCGATCATCGAGCAGTCGGCGCAGCGCAGCCGGCTCGGGTCGGCGGCGCTGCTGGCTCGGCTCGGCGACGTGCACCGCCACGAGCTCGGGCAGCCCCGCGAGGCGGTGCGCTGCTACGGCGAGGCGCTGGGCGTCGACGCGAGCGATGAGAAGGCCCGCACCGGGCTGCAGGCGCTGCTCGAGGACGAGAGCTGCGCCGGCGCGGCCGCCGAGCTGCTGGCGCGGGCCTACCGCATCACCGACGACTGGCAGCTCTTGCTCGATCTCGTCGAGGTGCGCGTGGCGGGCGGGGAGACCCCGCGCGCCGCGGTGATGGTGCTGCGCGAGGCGGCCGCACTGCAGGAGAACCGTCGCGCCGATCGCAGCGCGGCCCAGGCCGCGATCGCACGCGCGCTGGTGCTCGATCCCTCGGACACCGGCCTCGAGCACGAGCTGATCCGCTTGGCCGAGCAGACCAACGACTGGACCGCCGCCGCGGATGCCTATCGGCGCGCGGTCGAGGAGTCGGGGCCGAGCCCCGCCCGCGCCGCGCACCTCTATCGCAACGAGGGCGAGCTGCGCGAGAAGCTCGACGATCACGAGGGCGCCACGCGGGCCTATGCGGCCGCCGCGGAGTTCGACCCCGAGTCGCTGGTGACGCAGCGCGCGGTGATCCGCGTGGCGGCGGCCGCCGGGGGCTGGGCACCGGCCGCCCGCGGCGTGGTGCGCCTTTCGAACGTGCGTGGCGTCGTGGACGAGCAGGCGCTCGCCGACCTGGTCGAGCGCGCGCAGCGGCAAGACGCGTGGACCGAGGTCGCCACCGGCATGGCCGAGGCGCTGGCCGACATCGAGCTCCCCCACGATCTCGGACGCGCGTTCCAGGCCACGTGCGCCCGCTGGTTCCGCGATCACTGCGACGACCCCGACGCGGCCGAGGCCGCCGCACAGCGGGCCGTGCAGCACGACCCGCGACACCGGGAGACGGTGGCGCTGCTCGCCGATCTCCAGCGCCGTCATCCCTCGCCCGACCTCGTGTCCACGCTGCTGCAGCTCGACGAGCTGAGCGACCGCGACCTCGACCCGCTCCACGAGGCGGCCGAGGTCGCGCTGGTG
>JBFIJN010000070.1:0-24135 GCA_041600735.1 Nannocystaceae bacterium | reverse complement strand
GCGATGGGCGTCGCCACGGGCGTGGGTGCGGGTGCGGGCTTGGGCGCCGGCGTGATCGCAGCGGTCGGCGGCGGAGCGGCAGGGCGAGCGCCCGGGGAAGGACGCGGCACGACGCCAGGAACCGGAGGCATCTTCGCGCCCGCCGCCTTGCTGGGAGCCGGCAACCCCGAGCGCGGGAGGCTCTGCTCGGTGTCGGCCTTGCGCGCGGCCGCCGGAGTGGCCTTTGCCGGTTCGGACCCACCGGCCTTGGCCGCGCCGATCGGCGGCGGTGGCGGTGGCTTGCCCTTCGCCTCCTGCTTGCGCAGCGAGGGCCCTTGCTTCGAGTACGCACCGGGCGACTCGACGCTGCGTCCCAGCCGCTCGGCGAGCGTGCGCGACACGGCGACCTTGGCCGGCTCGGTGTGCGGCCGCTCGCGCGACTGGAGGCTCGGCGGCGGAGCCTCGGCCAAGAGGTCGTCGACCGGCCGGGAGATCGTGGCCTCGTCGTCCTCCTCGTGATCGTAGGCGAGGGCCGTGGCCTCGTCGCTCCCGGAGGCCACGGCGTCGCCGAAGCGGGCCTCCGAATCACGTGGCTCGAGCAGGTCGGCCAAGCCTTGCGGAGGGGTTGGCTCATCGGGGACCGGCGCGGGGACGGGAGCCACCGGATCGGGCGTGCCGCAGTTGCCACAGAAACGCGCGTCGAGCGGTAGCGGCGCGGCGCACGAGCGACAGGGCGCTTCGGTGTCAGGCTGCGGCACCAGCCGGCTACCGCATTGGAAGCAGAACTTGGCCTCGCGTGGATTCTCGGCCTGACAGCTCCAACAGATCACGACGCCTCCAGGCGGACCACGAGGAACGCAGGGCCGACCGGCACGCGCGTGGCCGTGGGATGAGGGGCGGGCACAGGCCCGAGAGCATACCGTGAGAGACCGCCGGAGGGGATCCCGCCCGTTCCGGGGGCTCGGCTCGGGGTCCGCCCCCCCGCTGAGCCCGGCCCGGGTGACGAAAGGGTCGATCCGTGGCAGTCCCCTGGTCGATGCGACGCGCCGAGCGAGCCGAGAAGGTCGGCCGGATCCTGGACGAGCTCTACCCCGAGACCCCGATCCCGCTGGACCACACGAGCCCCTTCACCTTGTTGGTCGCCGTGATGCTCAGCGCCCAGAGCACCGACAAGAAAGTGAACCAGATTACGCCGGCTCTGTTCGAGCTGGCGCCCACCCCGGCCACGCTGGCCGCGCTACCGGTCGATACGATCCAGGGGCTCATCCGCGAGATCGGCCTGGCTCCCACGAAAGCCAAGAACCTCCGCGCAACGGCGCAGCGGCTCCTCGACGAGCACGGGGGCGAGGTTCCGTCGGAGCTCGCCGCGCTCGAGGACCTGCCCGGGGTGGGCCACAAGACCGCCTCGGTGGTGGTCTCGCAGGCGTTCGGGATCCCGGCGTTCCCCGTCGACACGCACATCCATCGCCTCGCGGCGCGCTGGCGGCTCTCGAGTGGCTCCACCGTCGAGCAGACCGAGGCCGACCTCGTGCGACTGTTCCCCCGTGACACCTGGAATCGCCGCCATCTGCAGATGATCTTCTTCGGCCGAGAGCACTGTCCCGCGCGGGGGCATGATCTCTCGCGCTGCCCGATCTGTAGCTGGGCCGCCAGCAAGCGACGCATCCAGGCCGAAGCGCGCCGCTAGTCGGCGAGCGCACCACCGTAACTCGCGTACCCCTCGCGTCGTCCGAAACCCGCCAAGGACCCCATGACCCTGCAGCGCTCGATCGACGTCACCTCTTCATGGCTCGCCTCCGGGCTGCGCCTGGGCCTGGGCCTCTCCGCCTCGCATGCCGGTCCACGGCCCGCCAAGCCGCTCGAGCTCTACGAATTCGAGGGCTGTCCGTTCTGTCGCAAGGTCCGTGAGGCGCTGACCATGCTCGATCTGCGCGCCACGATCCTACCGTGCCCCAAGGGCGGGCCCACCTACCGACCGCAGCTGCTCGCGCGCGGCGGACGAGCCCAGTTCCCCTACCTCGTCGATCCGAACACGGGAGACGAGCTCTACGAGTCGTCCGCCATCATCACGCATCTGTACCAGCACTACGGCAGCCGCCCCGCGCCATGGTGGCTGCGCACCGACGTGACCGTGCCGCTGGGCTCGGCCGCGAGCTTGGTTCGCGGCGCGCAAGGGGTTCGCTATCGACCCGCCAAGGCACCCGAGCAGCCGCTCGTGCTCTACAGCATGGAGGCCTCGCCGTACTGCCGCATCGCCCGCGAGGCGCTGTGCGAGCTCGAGCTGCCCTACCAGCTCATCAACGTGGGCAAGGGCAGCCTCGAGCGAGCGGCCTTTCGCGAGCGCGCGGGCCGAATGATGGTGCCCTGGCTGCAAGACCCCAACACCGGCCGCGAGATGTTCGAGTCGGCCGACATCGTCCGCTACCTGCGTGAGACCTACGGGCGCTCCGAGGCCCTGGCGCCCCGAAACTAGCGAGTACCCCGCAAGCTAGGTGGTCCCCACGCCCTCGAGCGGCGACGCGTGCCGAGGTTGGTACACCCCGAGCTTGCCGCCACCCGGCAGGGTGACCTCGGTGAGCGCGCCCCACCCCTGCTCACTCACCGCCGAGCACTCGATGCCTTGGCCGCGCATCTCGTCGACGAACGCGTCGACGTTCTCGCACATCAGATACAGCTGATGCGATCCCTCGCCCTCGCTGGGATGCACGGCGACCTCGGCTGGCGGCAGCGCGAAGATCAGCCATCCGTGACCCGCGTCGGCGTAGGGGTACTTCAGCGTGTCGCGAAAGAACGCGCGATCCGCTGCGGCGTCCTTGCTATAGATGATGACGTGGGCGCCCTTGATCATGCCCTGAGCTTGCCACGCGACCCGCCCGCATTGGAGGAGCCTGAAATACGGCACGCAAGTGGTCCGTCGAGGGTCCGATGCGACGGCGACACATCGAGCTTGGGGTAGGACTGGGGCTGCTGCTGGGGCCTCTGGGCTACGCCCTGACCCTCCAGCCCGAGGTGATCGAGGTGGTGCGGGTCGAGGAAGCGCCGGTCCCGGCGGCCACGAACGACGAATGCGTGGCCGAGGTCGCCCCCGCCGAAGTTGCTCCCGAGGTCGCCCCCGCCGAGGTCGCCCCCGAGCCCGAGGTCGCCCCCGCCCCCAGCCTCGATCTCGACGGCCGCCTCCAGCTCGCGTTCGCCAACGAGGCGGGCCTAGTGCTGAGCACCGACGCGAGTCTCGCGTGGGGCACCGGTCGCCTGCGCGCCCACGCGGGTCCCGGCGCGCATCGAGCCGCCAAGCGAGCCGACCTCGGCAAGGTCCCCGAGGCGCTGTGGGCCCAGCGCGGGCGCACCTTCGATGTCTACGGCGCCAGCGGCAAGCTCTGCACCGCGCGCTTGGGCGAGCTCTCGATCCTGGCCCAGCACAACGGCCCCTCGCTGTTCGACGTGTTCCACGGTCAAGAGGCCTACGAGGACGGCGCCTACGAGCGCTTCGAGCAGCATCCCCCGTCGGCCAAGGCCACCCGCGCCAAGGTGTGGTCCTCGGTCGGCGAGGACTCGGCCTGGCTGGTCGCGGAGCTCGTCAGCGACAGCTCGTGCGAGGGCGCGCTGTGGGCCCGAGACGCCGAGCTACCGCCCCCCGCCCTGCTGCACCGCGTCGACGGGCCCTCGCCCGTGATCGAGCAGCGCATCGCCGCCCACGAGGCCTCGCCCAAGCTCGCCGAGCTGAAGGTCGCCTATCAGGAGTGGCTCGAGCAGTACCCCGAGGAGCGGCACGACTATCCCGAGTGGAGCACCATCGAGCGCGAGCACCCCGCGACCGCGCGGGCCTGGCTCGATGAGTCCGGCGCCGCCCGCTTGGTAGAGCTCGAGTTCGGCTACACCGAGGACGGCTGCGGCGACTTCGCGGAGACGAGCATCTCGTCGGTCGACCTGGTGACCGACGGCGGCTTCGAGCCCACGCCCCACGAGACCGGGCCGCTCGCGGTCTTCGACGCCGATCTCGACGGACAGTACGAGCTGCTCTACCCCGAGCGCGTAGAGAGCGAGACCCCGGAGCTCTCCCGCGGCTGGTCGATCTACGAGGAATTCTACTGTCCCTGCTGAGCCCCGCGCCCGCGCCGGCAGACGCATCGTCTCCGCTGCTACCATCCCGGCATGCGCGAAGGTTGGCCTAGCCTCACCGCCCTGGCCGTCGCCGTCGCTCGCGGCATCGGAACGGCTCCCGATCAGATCGATCACGTCGCCGCGGAGCTCGTCCCTGCGCCGCTCGGGCGCATGCTGGCCTGGCTCGGGCGCCCCAGCACCTCACCCATGATCCGCGACGCGTTGCGCGTGGCGACGCTGGGCATGGTCGATCACGTCAGCCTGCGCCGCGCGGCGATCGACGAGGCGCTCACGGCCGCGCTCGAGGCCGGCGCAACGCAGCTGGTCGTCCTCGGCGCGGGTCTCGATGGTCGAGCGTGGCGCCTGCCGTCGCTGCGCGACGTCACGGTGTTCGAGGTCGATCATCCGGCCACTCAAGCGGGCAAGCAACGACGCGTGGAGGGGCGCGCGCCGCTGTGCGCCGACATCCGCTTCGTGCCCATCGACTTCGAGCGCGAGGCGCTCTCCGAGCGTCTCGCCGCGCGCGGCCACGCCACCGATCGACCGACCGCCTGGATCTGGGAGGGCGTCACCCCATACCTCCATCCCGCGGCGATCGAGGCGACCCTCGCCGACGTGGCCGCGCGCTCGGCCGCCGCGAGTCGATTGCTCGTCAGCTACGCCGTGCCCCAGCTCATGCCCTGGGATCTCCCCGGGCTCGGCGCGCTCACCGAGGCTGGCTTCGCCGCCCTCGGCGAGCCCTTGCATGGCGCCATGACGGGTGAGGCGTTCGCGGCTCGTCTGGCGAGTCACGGCTTCGCGGTGCTCGAGGACACCAGCAACCGCGAGTGGGCCCAACGGCACGGCGGCAGCGCCCGCATGGCGACGCTGTTCTCCGCCGAGCGCCTGGTGGTCGCCGCCAAGGACTCGTAGCGCTCGAGGGCGCGGCTAGTGAACCGCCGGGTCCTCGATCGCGCCGTCGTCGTGATCGGGCACGAGCACCACGCCGAGCGCGTGGAACAGCTCTTCGAGCTGGGGCCGGTCCATGCGTAGCGTCACCGAGCCCGTGCTCACGTGGTACACGCCGCACGTGCAGCGGCTGATGTGACACCGCGGCCGCTGCACGAGCGTCTTGCGTTCATGGATCATCGGGGATTGGTCCTCCCGCGTACGGTACCAGACCCATCCCCATGACGTCGCGACCGCTCAGGCAGGGCTGCCGGCCTCGCGCTCTACCCAGCGGATCGCATAGCGCACCATCTCGGTGCCCGTGCGCAGCCCCAGCTTCTCCTTGATGCGGTGGCGATGGGTCTCCACCGTCTTCACGCTCACCGAGAGCTGCTTGGCGATCTCGCGCGTGGGCTGCCCGCGGCCCACCAACTCGAACACCTCGAGCTCGCGATCGCTCAGGCTCTCCACCGCCGAAGTCGGGGCGTTGGGGCCGGGATCGGCCGCGCGCTGCACCAGCGTGCTGCGCAGGTGCTCACTGACATAGACCTCGCCCTTGAGCACCTGGCGGATCGCCTCGAGCACCTCGTCGGTCTGGTCGCCCTTCATCACGTAGCCGCGCGATCCAGCGCGCAGCGCTCGCTCGGCGTAGAAGAGCTCGTCGTGCATGGTGAGAACCAAGGTGACCACCGATGGATGACGTCGCCCGATCTCCTTGAGGAGATCGAGTCCGCTGCCGCCGGCGAGCGATAGATCCACCACGGCAACCTGCGGCTCGCGCTCGGCCATCAAGGCCAGTGCGCCTTGAGAGTCCGCCGCTTGCCCGATCACCTGGAGATCGGAGCTCTTGTTGATCAGTGAAGCCAAACCCTGGCGAACCAGCGGATGGTCATCGACGATCAGCACCCCCACGCGATCGTCGACCTTGTTCTCCTCTTGTGTTGCGTCGTTCATTAACCCCTCTTGCGACCACGAATATAGCAGCCATCGTTCCCCAGAACGTGGGGGAAACCCCTATCTGGTTCACAGTGGGCCGCTTCGAGGCGTTTCGATGCAGTGACCTCGTGCACGTGAATGTACCGACCGCGGCGCTGCGGGACATCGAGGCAACCCGCCCCACAGCCGGTCTCGTCAACTCTCGGGCGGTGCCGCCGACGGCACCATTTCCCGCTCTCGGGGCACGCTCGCTACGCCGTCGACCAAGGGCGACGAGGTCGGCGGCGGCTCGACCGAGCGCCCGCGTCCTACCGCCCCTACCGGCAAGGTGCACTCGACCCGCGTCCCACCATCCTCGTCCACGTTCTCCACGATGAGCTTGGCACCCACCGTCTCGGCCCGAAGTTTCATCAACCGCAATCCCAGACCCTCGGTGGGCCGCGTGCGCGGCAAGCCCTTGCCGTCGTCCTCGATCGTCAGCTGCAGGCCACCCTCGTCGTCGGTCTCGAGCCGAATGGTGATCCGCGAGGGCTGCCCGTGCTTGAGCGCATTGTTCGTGGCCTCTTGGGCGATGCGATAGAACGCGGTCGCCGTCGCATCATCGGGCACGCGAGAGACGGGCTCGCCCTGGAACTCGCAGTCCATGTTGAAGACCTTGCGCGTGCGCTCGGCCAGGTTCTCGAGCGCGGGCGCGAGCTCGGTGCCGTGCACGCCCACCGGCGCCAGGCCGTGGGCCAGCGCCCGCGAGTGCCCGACCGCCTCCTTCACCAGCTGCACGATCTCGCGAGCCTCCTCCGCCTCGGGCAGCCCGCGATCCGTGAGCGAGCGCTCGAGCCCCTTGGCCAAGAACGCCATCCCCGTGAGGTGCTGACCGAGCCCATCGTGCAGGTCACGGCCGATGCGGCGCGCCTCCTGCTCGGTCGCTTCGAGCGCGGCGCGCTCGAGTCGCTGGCGATCGGTGACGTCGCGCGCCAGCGCCAAGATCCGCGGCGAGCCCTCGTGGTCCCAGAACGGCCCCAGGTGCAGCTCGACCGGGAACGTGGTGCCGTCGCTGCGCATGTGCGAGGCCGCATGGGTCTCGGACTGCCCCGGGTCGAGGCGATCGAGCAGCTCCCACAGCTGCTCCATGTCGAGCCCGATGCAGAGGTCTACGAGGTTGAAGCGCAGCAGCTCCTCGCGGGTGTAGCCGAGGCTCTCGCAGGCCTGACGATTCACGTCGACCAGCAGGCCGTCCTCGTCACACACGAAGATCCCGTCGACCGCCTGCTCGACGACCTGGCGAAAGCGCTCCTCGCTGCGCTCGAGCGCCTGGTGCCAGCGCAGCTGCTCGCTCATGTCGATGACCATTCGCAGCGCGCGATCCGGGCCGAGCGGGATCGTGCGCGCCTGCCAGAAGCGGCGGCGGCCGCCGGCCGAGGTGAGGTGCTCGGTGAAGATCACCGTGTCGCTGCGGATCGCCCGCTCCACGCAGTCGCGGATGGCCTCGGCCTGCGAGGGGCTCAGCACATCGGAGACCCGCTTGCCTACCGCCCCCACCGGGTCGAAGCCAAAATCCTGGATCCGCCGACCGCGCAAGGCATGGATGGTCCCGTCCGTCCCCAGCTCCATGAAGAGCTCGGGGAGCATCGTGCGGCGAGTCTCGTCCTCGCCGCCCTCTGAGCTGCCGTCCATCACCCCCATCCTACTCCTTCGGGTTCGGCGCGGGATGGATGCAGCTGCGCCGGGTTTGCTATGCTCACCGCGCCGTGCGCATCCGTTACGCCGCCCGTACCGACGTGGGCATGGTCCGTGCCCATAACGAGGACTACTTCGCCCTCATCGAGGACGAGCGGCTGTTCATCGTCGCCGACGGGATGGGCGGCCACGCCTCCGGGGACATCGCGAGCAAGATGTCCGCCGACATCATCGGTGAGTTCTATCGCATCACTCGCGACCCCGACGCCGCGTGGCCGTTTCCCTACGACCGCACCCTCAGCTACGCCGAGAACCGCATGGTGTCGTCGATCCGGCTGGCCAACGCCAAGATCAATCACGCCGCCGCCAAGCACCGCAGTCAGCGGGGCATGGGCACCACGATCGTCACGTTCAGCCTCAACGGCGACCGCGCCTACGTGGCCCACGTGGGAGACTCGCGCTGCTATCTCGTTCGCCGCGGGCGCATCCAGGCCCTCACCCGCGATCACTCGTTGCTCGAAGACTACAAAGATGCGCGGCCCGATCTCACGAGCGAGGAGATCCGCGACTTCCCCCATAAGAACGTGATTACGCGGGCCCTGGGCATGCGCGACTCGGTCGAGGTCGATCTGTGCGAGATCGAGATCGAAGACGGCGACCGCTACATGCTGTGCTCCGACGGCCTGTGCGGCATGCTCGAGGACGAAGAGATCCTCGACATCGTGCTCGCCTCGCCCGATCCCGAGTCGGCGGTGCGCGAGCTCATCGATCGCTCCAACGAGGCCGGCGGCACCGACAACATCACCGCGATGATCGTCGAGTGTGCGTTCTAGTGGGCCGTTCATGAGCCGCCGTCCCGACCCGGTCGCCTCGCGGCAGGCGATCCTCGAGGCCGCACGGCGCTGCTTCGCGGCCACCGGCTACGCCGGAACCTCGATGCACGACATCGCGGCGGCGGCAGGGATCACCCAGAGCCTCATCCATCACCATTTCGGTCCCAAGGACGCGCTGTGGGCGGAGGTTCGCCGCCACGCGTACGCCGAGTACCTGGACCAGCAGCGCGCGCTCGTCGAGGCCCTCGCGCGCGAGCCCGAGGACCTGCGCGGAGCCCTCGAGATCTACTTCCACTTCCTCGCCGAGCGGCCCGACGTGCTGCGGCTGATCGCGTGGCTCGAGCTGGCCCCGTCCGCGGGGTCCGACCCGCAGGGCGCCGAGCTCCGGGCGCTCCACGAAGACGGCGTTCGCGTGGTCGAGGCCCTCCAGGCCGCGGGCCGGCTTCGCCGTGACCACCCCGCCCGCTTCCTCCTGCGCGCGCTGCTGGGTCTCGTTCGCAGTTGGTTCGAGGAGCGCAACCTCGTCCAAGACGAGTCCGACCCGCACCGGGTCGCCGAGGTCGACGCGGCCTATCTGCGGTTCCTGTGGACCGCGCTCTCCACTGGCCTCCTCGCCCCCCAGGACCCCCCGCCTTCCTTTAGTTAAGGAGGGCCGAGGGCAGGGCCAGCGTAATCGGGCCTCGGGTGGTGCGTTGGACCTCGAACCGGGGCACCCCGGTGCCCCGGGACCACATTGCGCCAACACCGCAAATCTGATCCCTCTTCGGCAAGGATCCGTACCACGGTCGTTGCCGTACCCGGGGTTTTCGCGGTAACTGGGCACGGGTCTCCCGTGGTGCTGGCGTCGTTGCCAGGGCCGCCGCCTCCCCCCCTCAGCACCGGCTGGGGTGTGTACGAAGACAGGCCTCGTATCGTAGGCTACGCCGGTCACCGACCCCACGGGGGGACGGTCCGAGAACGGACGAAGGGTTCATGACCATAAAGGCAGCGAAGTCGAACTCGAGCGTGCGACGGCTCGTCGTCGGTGCGCTGATGCTCACCGGGGTCGCCGTGGGCGCCAGCGGATGCATCGAGGACTCGGATTGCGGCATCTGCGATCCGGACAACCTGTTGCTCGAGAGCATCTCTGGCATCAACTACGCCTCGAAGAAGGTCAACATCCTCAACCCGCAGTGCGAGGGCAACGATTGCCCAGCCGATTTCAGCTCCGGCTCGTACTTCATCGAGGAGATCGGTCCCTGCGAAGAGACCGACGCGGCCATGAACTCGCCGCGTGGCGCGGCGGAGTTCTGCAAGATCTCCCCGCTCGTCACGGCGTTCGGCATCGAGTTCGTCTTCAACAACTTGCTCGACCCCACGTCGATCGAGCTCGTTCGCAAGCGGCCCGACAATCCGCAGCTGTTCGAGGTCTACGACTGGAAGCACCAGGTCCTCGAGATCGAGGGGCCGATCACGCGCTTCAACGGCGACTTCAAGAAGGGCGCGACCGAGGCTCCCGACGTCGTCACCCGCCTGGTCAACCTCTCGTGCATCGACAACCTGCGCGCCGAGGGCCTCCCCTTCGGGCACGAGGACTACCAAGACCCGGCGACCAATCCCTGCAACGCGGTCGGGCCCAACGGGCTCCCGCGCAAGCTGCAAGAGAACGGGACCTTCAAGTCCTACCCCGGCCGCTGGACGATCGGCAGCAACTCCTGCGACACGCCCGAGGAAGGCCCCGACACCTGCTGCTCGCGCTGCGACTACCTGCTGTCGGTGAGCGTGGCCAAGTACGGCGTCACCACCGACGTGCCCGAGGGCTCTCGCTACCGCGACCTGCAGAGCGCCGGCCTGCTGCGCAACCCCAACACGGGCAGCGCGATCACCTGTGACCCCACGGGCGACGTCTATCAGCAGTGCGCCGATTTCATCCCCTGGGTCGACCGCAGCGAGCAGGAGATCTCCTACCAGTACTTCTGGGACTGCAACCCGGAGGACCCGTCGTGCGAGCCCACGCGGTTCGGGGCTCCGTACTACGATCGACTGCGCGAGACCTTCCCGACCGACCGTCCCGCGTTCCTCGAGCGCCGCAACGCGTCGTGCTCCAGCACCTCGGAGTGCCGCACCGCCAAGGAGCTGCCCGGCACCTCGTGTGTCGGCCGCACCGCCGACGGCCTCGCCTGCGACCCGTTCGTCGACCCCGTGGGCTGCACCAACGGCACGTGCGTGGCCGAGTGGTTCGTCAAGTGCGGTTCCAACAGCGACACCATCGGTGACACCGACCCCTCGACGCCCGACGTCATCGACGGCTACTGCGTCGACAAGCGCTACTCCGACCGCGGCGCCGCAGGCTGCTTGCGGGCGGGCGCCCCGTTCAACGCGCTCTGCGACGAGAACGGCAACAACTGCCAGACCGCTCCGGCCAACACCCGGCTCGCGTTCTGCGACCACGACGAGAACGGGACCCTGATCGCCAGCGAGTGCTGCCAGAGCACGCTCCAGGCCGGCCTCGACGAGGCGAGCCCCGAGGCCTGCGATCCGTTCTTCCAGAACGTGACGCCGATCGGCATCTACGACCGCAACGCGACCCTGCCCGAGCCCACCAAGGGCTGCATCTGCCCGGCCGGCGGCACCCGCTACGCAGACGTCCGTGGCGACGCCGAGTGTGCCGACTCGATCCGCGTGGGCTGCTTCGACGCCGACGACATCCGCAGCAACGGGGACAACGCCCGCGCTCGCGACGAGCGAGCCCGCCAGTACGCGGTGAAGTTCGTGTCGCGCGTGGGCGGCGTCGTCTACGACCCGGCCGTGAAGGGCTTCGAGTGGCGCCCCGCCGACGTGGGCAGCGTGCCGCGGGCCGACATCGAGGCCTGCGCCGAGGCGCGAGCCCTCATCCAGGTCCGCGACACCGAAGACGGCTGGCGTGCCAACGATGCGTTCCAGCCCGAGAACATCGAGGACTACGACCGCGGCCTGTGCTCGGGCTCCGAGTACACGGTCCACTTCCAGGTCCCGGCCGATGGCGGCCAGTTCATCCAGGACAAGGTGGGCAACACCCTCGCGGGCAAGGCCAGCTATACCTTCGAGACGCCCGAGTTCCACGTAGAGCCCGGCAGCGGCTTCCCCTCGGACAACCTGCGCATCGGTGCCTGCAACGACTTCTCGATCCGGTTCTCCAACAAGTACGACATGAGCCCGGAGAACCTCGCCAAGATCCAGATCTGGCGCATCGATCGGATGGCGACCCGGCTCGAGGACAGCTTCATCGAGCTCATCGCGGGCGGTAACAACTGCGCACGGACCCAAGAAGCGCTGGATGCGGGCGATGCCCCGGTCCCGTGCCTCACCGTCGACGTGGGCAACCAGGCGATCGGCGAGGTCGGGATCGAGATCGACCCCACCGTGTTCGGTCCCGTGCTCGAGACCGGCGCCAGCTACCGCGTGTGGGTCCCGGGCCTTGGGAGCCGCGCCGACATGGCCGACCCCGCGGCCTACCAGTCCGCCTTCTGGGACGTGTGCGGCATGCCGCTCATCACCGGCGGCGCCTCGGCTCCGGACTTCCTCTACGACTTCACCGTCGACCAGCCCAAGTGCAAGGAAGACCAGGACCTCGACAACGTCCAGCTCAGCTGTGACAACGCGCCTGGGTTCTTCAACCCGGACCAGGGCGACATCGATCGCGACGGCTTCGGCGACGTGATCGACCGCTGCCCCACGCTCGCGGGCACCTCGGACAACACGGCCGACTCCGACAACGACGGCGTGGGCAATGCCTGCGACAACTGCCGCCAGGCCCCGCGCCAGTACAACATCGATAGCGCGTCCCCCATGGGCTACATGACGGTGCGCAACATCCCGTTCCAGGATGATACGGACGGGGACGGCATCGGCGACGTCTGCGACAACTGCGTGCTCAGGGCCAACTGCCAGGACTACAACTCCAGCAACCCGTGGAGCCTCGGCGATCCCATCGAGTACAACGACGGCGTGCTGTGCCAGACCGACGCCAACAACGACATGGTCGGCGACGCATGCGCGGGGCAGATGCCCAACGACTTCGCGGCCGGCCCCATTGGTCTCGGCCCCGATGACGACTTCGACCAGGACGGCCTGTCCAACGTGGTCGATGCCTGTCCCCGCCAGCCCGTGGCGCGGACCCTCGAGGAGTTCGAGGCGATCGCTTGCTCGAGTGACAGCGATTGCCCGGCGAATCGCAAGTGCGAGACCGCCTTCGGAATCTGCGATCACCTCGACACCGACGGCGATGGCGTGGGCAATGCCTGCGACACCTGCCCGTTCACCGAGAACCCGCTGCAGGTGGCCGACGGCGCCATGCAAGAGGGTGACGACACCGACGGCGACTTCGTGGGCAACGCCTGCGAGACCCAGTCGGCCTGCGAGAAGCGCATCGACCCGCGTCCGTTCTCGTTCTACGAGTACGCCGCCAACGGCTACTGCTGCACGGTGGCCCTGTTCGAGGGAGACAACGGGGACCTGCAGATCAACCTGCCGCCCCGCAACGACGGAATCGCGCAGCTGCCCAAGCCGCTCATCGATCCCGATGGCCGCCCGGTGCGCGTGAACTGCTCCGACGAAGAGCAAGATGCGCTCATCTGCAACAAGCTGCCCTCGACCGTCGCGGTGTCCCCGGGCATCCTCACGCCGCCGGCTGGCTGCGAAGAGGTCCTCGCGGGTACCGACCCACGCGACAACCGCAAGCTGAGCGATGCCGACTTCGACGGCGATCTCGAGGCGCTGTGGGACAACATGTGCTTCCTCCCGCAGTTCGATCAGGACTACGACGGCCTCGGCGACCGCTGCGACCTGTGCGAGTTCGACTTCGACCCAGAGAACCTGCCGTACATCGATGCCAACGGTCGTGTGTGGCCAATGGACGGCAAGTTCTGCAACGGTGACTACAAGATCGACAACAAGCCGGCATGCAAGGATGAAGAACCTCTGCCCACCGGCGGAGAGACCGAGGGCGGCACCGGCGGGACCGGCGGTACCGATACCGGCGGCACCGGCGGCAGCGGCACCGGCTGATCCTGCCCGACTCGCAAGCGCCCCTCGGGGCGCTCGCTAGTGACCACGCCAGGCCCGCAGTCCACCAGGACCGCGGGTCTGGTCGTTTCGAAGCCCGCCGGTTTCGTATAACCGGGCCATGCCGGCCCCGCTGCTCCGCTCCACCTTGCTGCTGGCTCTGGCCGCGACGACCTGCCAGCGCACGCCCGTCACCGAGGCCCCGGCCGAGCCCGAGCGCGCGAGCCCGCCGGCGACGGTCGAGCGCAGCACCGCTCCGGCCGCCGACCCCACGCACCCGCTCGAGCTGGTGCCTGCCCAGGCGCGCGCGATGATCATGGGCCGCAGCCCCCAGCGACTCGCGCAGGCCTGGGCGCGGGATCGCTTCGTCGGTCGCTTCCCGGAGCGCTACGAGAAGCTGGTGGCCGAGATGAAGCGGGATGTTCAGGTCGACCTCCTCGATCCCGCGGCGCTCGCGGCCATTGGGATCGACCCCACCGCACCGATCGGCGTGGCCGTGCTGAGCTTCGACGACGAAGCGTTCGTGCTGTTCGGCGGCAGCAGCGAGCCGCAGGCGATGATCGACCTGTTCCAGCGCCTGACGGGCAAGCCGCTGGCGACCCAAGTCATGGCCGCAGCCCAGCTGGTGCGGGTCGACGAGGAGCTGAGCCTGGTGTTCCGGCACGGCATGTTCGCGATCGTGTTCGTCGATCGCGTGCGCCCCGGAACCCCCAACTACGCGATGGAGGTTGCGCGCATCGATCCCGCGCAGTCGCTCGCCCACGCCACCGCGATGGAGCGCGCCCACGCCGGCCTGCCCCAAGAGGCCGACATCCAGGCGCTGCTCGACGTGTCCGGCATCATCCGCGACGAGCTCGATCGCCAGCGACGCCGGGACCAGTCGAACATCGGGGACGCCGACCGCCGCTTGGCCGAGGCGCGCCAGCGAGGCGCATCGGCCGAGGAGATCAACTCGCTACAGCAAGACATCCAGCGCAGTCATGAGTTCGCGGCGCGTCGACGGCGGGAGCAGCAGATCGCAGAGCTGTTGCTCTCGCGCACGTTCGGCGCCATCGAGGGCATCGGGCTCGCGGTGGACGCCAGCGACCAGGGCCTGCGCGGACGGATCCACCTGGCCCTCGCCCCCAGTGCGGTCTTCCGCGAGCTCTTCGTTCCGTCCACGCACCCGCCCGCCGCGATCGTGGCGCTGGACGACGCTCCGCAGCTCGTGGTCTCGGCCCAGGTCGACGTGGGCATCGCCATCGATCTGTTCGCCCAGGCCGTGCTGGCCAGCGGCAGCACGTACGCGCGGGTGAACGACGAGGTCCGAGACGCGCTGCGCCTCGATTTCGACCGTACGCTGCGCCCGCTCCTCGATGGTCGCGGAACGTTCGTGCTCACGGCCGGGCCCCCGCTCGATCCCAAGCGCGGCGCGAAGCTCGAGGAGGCCATGGGCGGGATCCTGACGCTCGGCGTGAACGATGAGACCAAGGCTCGCGCGATGCTCGACGAGGTGGTCGGCAAGTGGCCGGAGCTTGCCTTCACCCCGGCGCCAGACATCGGCGGGTGGTCGCTCTCCCGCCCCGAGTGGCCGCAAGCGCTGTACATCGGGCTGATCGGGGACCAGCTCGCGATCGGGAGCGATCGGATGACGCTTCGCCGCATCCGCGATCGACAAGCGGGCTCGGCCAGCGCCCACATGCCCGATCTCGAGGCATGGGAGCGCCTGACCGCGGGCAATGCCGTGGGCTGGCTCGCCATGCACCATCGCCTCCCCGTCTCGTTGGTCACCGCCGTGTTCCGCGGATTCGACTCGTTCGACTTCGTCGAGAATCCCGACGAGGTGCTCGCGGCCGAGCACCCCGACGAGGATGTGTTCTCGATTCCCCGCTCGCCTGCGACCCGCCGGGCCGAGCAGGCGCGGGATGTCGCCTTCAACGCGCATCGAGAGGCGCGGCGCCGCAACCGAGAGCAACGCGAGCTCATGGGATGGAACCGGGCCGATGCCCTCGGGATCACGGCAGGGGTCGTGCGCCCGCTCGACACCGGACTCATGATCGAGGGTGGCCACTACGTCGAGGGCGGCCTGGGCGGCTACGCCGAGGCCATCGTCGCGCTGGTCGAGACCCTGGAGGGCGAGGCCCCGCCCGAGGTGCAGCGCGCTCGCAAGCGCTACGACGAGGCCAATGCACGGGCCCTCGCGGTGCGCCGCAAGGAAGTCGAGCGGGCGCTCGCCAAGCCGCAGCGCTAGGAGGATCTTTGGCGGCCGCGCTCAGCCGAGCTCGTCGCCCAGCTCGACGTCGTAGGCCGGGGCCCCGGCGAACACCAGCCCCACCATGGCTTCGTGCGAGCGGGTCCACACCACCCGCGCCTTCATCACGACGATCTCGGCCGTGGGTCGCAGGCTATGGGGGTGATCGGCCAGCGCCAGCTCGATGGACAGCCACACCGTGTCGCCCGCCGCGAGCGAGCCATCCGCGAGCACGATCTTGGCCCCGCCCGCGCTGATGTCCTCGACCTCGACCTCCGCGGTGCTGGAGACCCCGCGCGCGCGCTGGGTGAGCCGTGCCGGGAACGAGCCCAGGAAGCGGTGATAGCGACGCATCGCGGCCATGTCGTCCCCGCGCAGCGGTCGCTGCGAGAGCACGCGCTCGAGCGCCGCGCAGCGCTCGGCCGCCGGCGCCCCCTCGGCCCCGCCTCGCAGCGCGCGCAAGCGCAGCTCACGATACTCGAGGATGTCGACCAGCCGCTCGAGCCCGTCGTGCCGGGCTAGCTCGGCGCCGAGGCTCGGCTCGGGCTCGTCCACGGGGTCGGGAGCGGCTTGCGGGCGCAGCGGAACCTCGCCGCGCTGGAAGCGAAGCGTGTCCTCGTAGCCGATCGAGGGCGGCCGCGTACGAGCGACCGGAATGTCGGGCTCCGTCGTGGCATGAATCGGTCCGGTCTTCTCGGTGCGCTCGCCCGGCGTCACCGTGACCCGCGATCGAATGTCCGCCTGCAGGTCTTCATCGACGAGGGTCTCGGACTCGTCGACGCTCGGCACTTCCTGCGTGGGCACGGCGGAGCCATACGGCCGCACGGTTCGGCGTACGTTGGGCACGGTCGTCATCGAGTCGAGCTCGGGCTCGACCTCGAGCGCTGCATCCGCAGCGGCGGAAACATCGGCGTGCGCCGGACCACCGAGGGCTCCGTACTCCGCCGTCCGGGCCTTGCGCGCGCGCACCTCGTCGCTCTCGACCGGGCTCTCGGATGACGCGAACCCGTTCACCCCCGCGGCGCTCGCTTCCTCGCCCTCCTCGCGCCCCACCCACGGGATGCCCGCGAGCGTCGAGCCCTGCCGCATGCTTCCCGGGGCCTCGAGGGTCCGCGGCAGCCGTACCCACCCGCCGCTGGCCTGCGGCATCGTTGCCGTCGAGGGGTTCGCGCTCGAGGGCTCCGCGTCGGCCTCTGCGAGGGTGGGCGCCAACGAAGCCATGCGACCCGAAGGCCCGCCCGCGGGCGGCGGTGCGCTCACCCGCTCGGTCCGGACCGACATCGACGGCTGCCCGCTCGCGGAGGCCGGCGCATCCCTCGTTGCCGGAGCGTGCCACCCATAGGACCCAGTGCCCGACGAGGTGCGGCTTGGTGTCCGCGGGGGCTCGCCCGGGCGGCCCTCGGAGGGATGCTCCTCTGCATCGACCGACCGAATCGTCTGGCTCGCTCGGCGGCCCCTCGCGCCGCTCTGCGCCGCGCCAAGACCGTCGCTGGCTGGTGGCACCGGCACGCGACTGAGCTGCGGCCACCGCTCGCGCACGAACGCCGCCGACTCGTCGACCGATGGCGCGACGCTCGGCGTGGGGCGACGAACGCTCGGCGTCTCGACGACGACCTCGACGCCGTCCTCGGGCGACGCCGCACCGTAGCCCGAGTAGCGCCCCGAAGCGGCCGCGCCCGGTCGCGCCCCGGACAGCGCCGGTGCGGCCGCCTGCGGTCGCGAGTACGGCCGACCGCGATCGCCCACCACCCCTGCGGGCAGGCCTTGCGCCACCCCGCCCGGGGTCTGGGACAGCGAGTCGTCGAACTCGAGCGTCTGCCGCAAGGAGTCACCCGATGTCACCTTGCGGTGGAACACCGCCGAAGTGACCGATTGCTCGCTCTGCACCTCGTAGGTAAAGCGACTGCGGAGGATGCGGATCACCTCGCCGGGCCTCAGCACATGTCGCTCGACTCGAGCGTCCTCGATGAATGTGCCGTTGTCGCTCGAGAGGTCGGTGATCGTCACCGTCCCGTCGTCCTCTCGGGTGAGCTTGGCGTGGTGGCGCGACACACCCTCGTGCAGGATCTGAATCTCGCAATCGCTGGCGCGACCGATCGTCGCGCGGCTACCCAGCACGTAGATGGCGCCGGCATGCGGACCGGAGATTGCGCGCAGCACGTGTTGCATGGCCAAGAGAGCACTTACGAGCAAGCGCGGAATCGGACCGGCTCGTCGCGGATGGAGAGTCTACCAGCCTATGTCGTTCTCCTCATGAAGCGAGATCACGTTCCGACGCAATCTTCGCACTTGGCGCGACTCAAGGCGAAGGGCGCTCCCACTCGACCACGCCCGCGAATTGGACCCCCAGCTCGTTGGTGGTGACCCAGGCCACACGCGTGGGGAACACCAAAGTGCGCGCTCTCGAACCGGCGCTCACGTCGATCACCAACCAGGCCACGACGCCCTCGTCCAGCGGGTGATCTCGCCAGGTCAGCCGCGCTCCGCCGACGCCGAGGTCCTGCACCACCACCGGATCCGAGCCCTCCAGAGTGCCCTGCAGCCAGCGCACACGGGCGGGGAAGCGACAACGAAACCGCATGAAGCGGCGCAGGGCCGCGAACGGGCTGGGGTCGTCGGGAGGCTGCCGAAACGCGTCTGTGAAGCGTTGCAGTAGCTCCTGCTCCAGCGGGGAGATGGTGTCGTGGCGGATCACCCTCAGCTGAAGATCCCGAAACACCAAGATGTCGCCTACGAGGTCACCTCGGTACGGGGTGCCATCCGGGCGCAGCGCCGTGAGCGGGTGGCGCTCGGGCTCGCGGATACGGGCCACGGGTCGCGCCGCCGCGCGGCTCTTCGAGCCCAGCGGAAGCGCCTCGAGGTCGTCCACCGTCTCGCGTGGCGGCGGCCGCTCGACGCGGGGCGGGCCGATGTGATCGACGGTCTGCCGCAACGTCCGCCCGTTGGTGACCTTCACCGCCCAGACCTCGGAGTCGGGAGTCACCGCCGCCTCGCCCGTGGGGGTGACCTCGTAGACGAAGCGGCTGCGCATGATGCGAAACTCGTCACCCGCGCGCAGCTGGTGTCGCTCGACCCGCTGCTCTCCAACGTACGTGCCGTTGTTGCTGCTGAGGTCGATCAGCACGTGACCGCCGTTCTCCGCCGTGATCTTGGCGTGCTTGCGCGACACGCCGTCGTTGATGATCTGGATGTCGCAGTCCCCGGCCCGGCCAAGCGTTGCGCGCCGGCGCAGCAGGTAGATCGCCCCCTCGAGGGGGCCGGCGGTTGCTCGAAGCTGCCAGGTCATGATCAGAACCGGAGAGCTGAGTGTAACGACCCCGAGCCCGCCAGGGCTAGCCCGCGACGCCGACGTCGGCGGGGGGGCGAGGCGTGTAGGGCAGGCTCACCCGCACGCGACCAGCGACGAGATCATCTTGGATCCCGCGCCAGTACTCCGGCGTGAACAGATCGGCGTGCGCGCGCCTGAAGGCTTCGCGCAGCGCCGGCGGCCGCCGCGGCGCCACGAACGGCTGCCACTCCTCGGGGAACACGTCGTTGTCACGCACCGCGTAGTACGGCCGACTCGAGAGCTCTTCTTCCCAGCTGCGGGGCGCGGGGATCGAGCGGAAGTTGCAGTCGAGCAGCGGCCGGATCTCGTCATAGTCGTAGAGCACCAGTCGACCGTGTGGATCGACGCCGAAGTTCTTCCACAGCAGATCGCCGGCGAAGATGTTGTGCGCCGCCAGCTCCTTGATCGCCGCCCCGTAGTCGAGCAGCGCGGCCTCGGCTGCGGCCTCGCTCGCATCCACCAGGTACACGTCGAGCGGAGTCATCTTCCGCTCGATGTAGAGGTGCTCGATGATCACGCGGTCGCCCTCGAACTTCACCAGGCTCGAGGCCTTGGACTCGAGCTCGAGCAGGCACGCGGGGTCGAAGCGCGCGCGCTCGAACGCGAGGTACTCGAACTCCTGGGTGTCGGCCAGCCGCCCTACCCGCTGACCGCGGAACACGTCGCGGTACGACTCGAGCACGTGCTCGCGCGTCATCCCCGGCTTCTCCGGCGCATCGCGGATCATCTTGAACACGTTGCGGTACGAGGCCATGGTGAACACGGTCATCACCAGCCCGCGGATCCCGGGGGCGATCACGAGCGCATCGTCGGAGTGACGCAGGTGATCGACCAGCTCGCGGTAGATGAGGCTCTTGCCGTGGCGGTGGTGTGCGATGGCGATGTAGAGCTCGGAGGGCGAGAGCTGCGGCAAGATCGAGCCCAGGAACGACACCAGCGTCGAGGGCTGACGGATGTCGACGAACAGGTACGAGCGCGTGGAGTTGAACACGGGCATCACCGCGTCTTCGCGCAGCAACGCTCCGTCGACCCGCATCCCCGCGTGCCCGGGCTGCACCGGGATCACCAGCGGGCACACCCGCTCCCCCCGCACCACGCGAGCCACGATGTAGCCCTCGCGCGGGCGGAAGAACAGCGGCCGAAGCACCTCCACGTGGTCGTAGCCGCCGCCGTCGAGGAGCAGCGGGCACTCCTCGGCGAAGCGCTTGGCCAGCCAGGCCGCGTCGCCCTCGAGGTCGCGCCAGCGCAGCGCGGGTCGTGGGTGACGCAAGATCGTGGTCATGAGCGCCGCTAGGTCATCGGTGGCCGGGAGCCGATGCACGAGCCCCGGCAGCGGCGCCACAGACGGTCGCGGCGGCTCGTGACCAAGGAACTCGATCTCCGGCTCGACCCCCTTCGTATGGAAGATCTTGCGGGTGATGGCGTTGAAGAACGTCTCCGCGACCTCTACGTCGACGCGATCGGCGACCTCCTCGGCGTAGGCGACATGGGCCCGCTTCCACAGCGCGAGATCTTGGGGCGCCCGGCGAGTGATGGGCCGCAGCGAACCGAGCGTGCGCGCCACGTAGCGGTGGTAGAGATCGATGCGTGCCTGCTGCAGGTCTTGCACCGCGAGCTGCTCGCACTGATCGAAGTGGAGCCGCGCGGCTCGGGTGAGCCGCATGAACTCCGCGTAGAAGGTTTCGAAGCCCTCGTGAACGAGGGTGGCGATCTGATCGGGCACGACGAGTCCTTGTCCTGCTCCGCGCTCACGCCGACCAAGGGCGGCGCGCGCTGACCACCTTGGACAGGAACGCGCGCTCGGTGCCGTGCACCTGGAAGCCGGCCTCGCCGAGCGCATCGGCCAGGTCGTCGCGCAGGTAGTCGCGATAGAACGGCTCGTGCATGTCTTCGGGGAAGCGGTCGAGGAAGACCTCGAGCCCGTCGGCGTCCTTGGGCTGGAGCGAGTCTTCGATGACGAGGCAGCCGCCCGGCCGCAGCACGCGGAGCAGCTCGGCGAACACCCGGCGGCGAGCGTTGCGGGGCAGCTCGTGAAACAGGTACACGCTGCACACCGCATCGAAGCTCGCGTCGGGCAGCGGGAGCGCCTCGGCGTTGGCGGTGACGAGCGAGACCTGCGGGTACTCGGCGAGCCGCTCGCGCGCCACCTCGATGTAGTAGGGGCTGAGGTCGACCCCGGTGTAGCTCGCCTCGGGGAGCGCCCGCACCAGCTGAGCGCCCACGCGGCCCGTGCCGCACGCGATCTCGAGCACCCGCAGCGGCTGCTCGCGACCGCGCGCGTGCGCGACGATCGGTGGGATCACCTGTCGCCGCATCACGTCGGCCGTACCACCGAACAAGAACTCCACGCCAACATCGTAGAGCTCGGCCGAGCGCCGGCTGAGGTAGCCATCGCTCTGCCAGTGGAACGTGCGCCGGTAGTAGGGCGGGTACTGCTGCAGATCCACCTCGCGGGGCAGGTCCTTCCAGTCGTCGCGGAGCTTGCGACGCACCACGTTGGGGAGGTCGCGAGCGAGCCGCGGTAGCGAGCGGGCGTAGCTCGAGAAGGGAATCTGGAACAGCAGCGAGGCCGGATAGATCCCGGCGGCCGCGTTGGCATAGTCGCGGTGGAGCAGGTCTTCGAAGCTCTGCCGCAGCGCTCGCTGGTGCTCGCGCGTCAGCGGTGGCGCATGGCGCAGCGCCACGCGACGCACCGCGAGCTGTGCAGCAGCAGAGACCCCGCGCAGTGCGCGCTGCTGACCGCGGTAGGCAAGGCGAAGGGTCTGCGCCACCAAGGGAGTCATCGCTCCGAAGCATAGGCGGTTCGACCGTGGTTGACGCCGTGGTTGACGCGTTGCCTACCGAGTGGTAGGTAATAACCGAACGGTAGGTAGACCCACCGCCCGACCGGTACCATGGCCGCAGAGCGCTCCAAAGGGGTTGATATTACCCAGCAAATTCTCGCGCATGCCACGCGGTTGTTCGCGGCGCGGGGGTTCGTGGGCGCCTCGCTCCGAGACATCGCCAAGGCGGTGGGCATCCGCAAGCCCTCGCTCCTCTACCACTTCAACTCCAAGGACGACCTGCGGCGCGGGGTGCTCGAGAACATGCTGGCCCACTGGAACGAGGTGGTGCCGCGCCTGCTCAAGGCCGCCACCTCGGGGCCCGAGCAGTTCGAAGCGGTGGCCACCGAGACCATCGAGTTCTTTCGCGCCGACCCCGACCGCGCCCGACTGCTGCTCCGCGAGCTGCTCGACCGCCCCGAGGAGATGGAGCCGCTGATCGAGAGCCACGTGCAGCCGTGGACCAAGATCATCTGCGACTACATCCGCAAGGGCCAGCAGCAAGGCCGCGTGCACGCCGACATCGATCCCGAGGCGTACGTGCTGCACATGATCAACCTGATGGTCAGCGGCGTGGCGCTGCAAGACAGCATCACCGCGCTGATCCCCGTAGGCGCCGAGACGCGCGAGGACCTCATCCCCCGCTACATCACCGAGCTGCTACGCGTGGCTCGTGCGGGGCTGTTCATCGACCCGGCCGCCGCGCGGCAGGGCATCGACCCCCCGGGGATCGCCGCGCCCCGCCGCTCTCCCAAGCCCGACCACGACTGACCCCAGGAGCCCAATGGCCAACTACCTCCACGACAATGACGACCTCCTGTACTACCTCGACAAGGGCATCGACTGGGAGCCCATCGTCAGGCTGACCGAGCGCGGCTTCGTGGATGAAGAGGGCCCGCGCGACCTGGCCGAGGCCAAGGAGCTGTACCGCGACATCGCGGAGCTGGTGGGCACACTCGCCGCCGACGAGATCGCTCCGCGCGCCAAGGCGATCGAGAAGGCCGGCGTTCACGTGGTCGATGGCGAGGCGGTCGCGGCCCCCGAGCTCGACGAGCTGTTCGAAACGATCCGCGGGCTCGACCTGCACCGACTCAACCTCCCGCGCGAGCTCGGCGGCACCAACTGCCCGCTGATCCTCTACTTCATCGACTGCGAGCTGATGGCGCGCGCCGACGTCTCGGTGATGGCCCACCACGGGTTCCACGGCGGCATGGCGCTGGCCATGCTGGCATTCTCGATCCGCGAGGGCACCACCACGTTCGACGGCACCCGCATCGCCGAGACCCGCTTCGCCGAGGCGATCGAGGAGTGCGCCAGCGGCAAGGCGTGGGGCTGCATGGACATCACGGAGCCCGATGCCGGCTCCGACATGGCGCGCCTGCGCAGCGTGGGCGAGCAAGACGAGCACGGCAACTGGTTCGTGAGCGGGCAGAAGATCTTCATCACCTCGGGGCACGGCAAGTATCACTTCGTGATCGCCCGCACCGAGAAGGCCAGCGACTCGAGCAACCCAATGGCGGGGCTCGCGGGGCTGTCGATGTTCCTCGTGCCCGCATACACCGAGGACGAGGCGGGCAACCGTCGCCGCCTGGTCACGCTCGACCGCGCCGAAGAGAAGCTGGGGCACCACGGCTCGTGCACCGCCGCGCTCACGTTCGAGCGCGCGCCCGCCCACCTCGTGGGCCAGCGCGGCGAGGGCTTCAAGTACATGCTCACGCTCATGAACAACGCCCGCCTCGGGGTGGGGTTCGAGTCGATCGGGCTGTGCGAAGCGGCGTACCGGCTCGCGCGCGACTACGCGGCCGAGCGCCCGTCGATGGGCAAGACCATCGATCGGCACGAGATGATCGCCGACTACCTCGACCAGATGCGCACCGAGATCCAGGGCCTGCGGTCGATCGCGATGTATGGCGCGTTTCACGAGGAGATGGCGCAGAAGCTCGAGATCGCGGCGCGGATGGACGAGAGCAAGGCCCTGCAGCTGCGGCCCGCTCAGGCCCGTCACGCCGCGGCCGCGCGGCGCGTGACCCCGCTGCTCAAGTACCTCGCGGCCGAGAAGGCGGTCGAGATGGCTCGCATGGCGCTGCAGATCCACGGCGGCAACGGCTACACCACCGAGTACGGGGCCGAGAAGCTGCTGCGCGACGCGATGGTGATGCCGATCTACGAGGGCACCAGCCAGATCCAGTCGCTGATGGTGATGAAGGACGTGCTCGGCGGGATCCTCAAGGCGCCGCAGGAGTTCGTGAAGCGGCTCGCCCAGGCGCGCTGGCGCTCGCTGTCGGC
>JBFIJN010000069.1:0-24316 GCA_041600735.1 Nannocystaceae bacterium | reverse complement strand
GGCGTCGGTGAACGGATCGAGGTCGAGCAGCGCCACCGCATAGAGCGTGTCGGCCGGCTGATCGCGGCGACGATCGGGGTCCTCGGCGTAGATCGAGAACTCGGGCACGGTGTTGGTGTCTCCGCTCGGGCACGAGCAGAATGGACCGCCGCCGATGATCCCCTGGGGGAGCGCGGCGGGGACCTGGGGGCAGCCGCGCGGATCGTAGTCGTCGTCGTTGGGGTCCAGCTGGCAGGCGTCGAGCAGCTCCTGGACGATCGGAATCGACTCGACCACGCGCACGGCTCCGGGATTGTCGTCATCGCTCTCTGCGCGAATTCCGCGATCTGGGATGATGCAGGCCGTGAGCGCTCCGCTGGCGCCGGCGATCACCAGCCCCCACGCGGCCGCGCGCAGACCGAGCCGCGCCGCTAGAGCTGCACGCAGTTGCATTCGATCCCCACCGGCGGGCTGTTGGCGTCGTAGCACTGGAAGACGTAGGTCGTGGTGTCGTAGCTGGCCCCGGCCGGGAGGTCGGGCATGCCGATCACCGGGTCGAGGAACAGCGGCACTCCGTCGTCATCGTGGACCTGCTCGCCGTCGGCGTCGAGCATGGGAGGCCGGTACCAGGGACGATCGGTCACCACCAGGCGCAGCTCGTGGAGCCCCGGGCTCAAGCGGGCGCCGTCGTTGTCGTTGCACAGATCCCAGCGACCCTGCGGTGCGATCGTCCACGCCTTGAGGTGCGGGTCGGGTCGCTCGATGGTCTGCACGTCGCTGGCGCGAAAGCGGGGCGCGGGATCCTCGGGGGCGAGCTGGTTGGTGTAGGCCAGGTGGTCGCGCGGGTCCTCGGCGTCGGGGGGCATGTCGAGGAACAGCGCGCCCAGGATCGCGTCCTTCGGATCGCCGGCGTCGTCGATGTCGGGGTCCTCGACGAACAGCTCGAAGCCGCCGAGACCGAAGTCGCTGCCCGGACACACGCACAGCGGCGAGTCGGGGCGGATGAGGCCGCTGCCCAGCGTGATGAGCTGCGGGCAGGCGCTCAGCACGGTGCGCTCGTTGCAGTCGGCATCGGCGCGCGGGGTGACCGGCGTGGGCTCCACGATGCGAACCGCCCCCACGTTGACGAACTCGTCCTCCAGGATGATCCCCACGTCGGGGATGATGCAGGCCGCGGGGGCCGCGACGGCGACCACCACCAGCGCCAGCGACCGGCGTGCCCAACCGCCTCGCCCGCTGGGTCGCCGGAGGATCACCCGCCCTCCTTCTCGACCTTCTCGAGGTGGCGGAAGATCGTGCGCGGGTCGACCCCGAGGTCGCGCGCCGTCTTGGTGCGATTGCCTCCGTTGAGCGCCAGCACCCGGTTGATGTACTCGCGCTGCCAGCGATCGCGGGCGTCGGACAGGGGCAGCACGGCGTCGTCGTCGGTCGCCGCGGTGCCGTCGGGGAGCTCGAGGTCGAGGTCGGCCGCGGTGATCTGCGGGCCGTCGGCCAGCACCAGCGCCTTCTTGATGTGGTTCTCGAGCTGGCGGATGTTGCCGGGCCAGCCAAAGCGCATCATCGCGTTGATGGCCGAGCCCGACAGCGCCTTGCCGGGATCGATGTCGCGCCCGTACTCCTTGGCGTAGCGCCCGATGAGGTAGCGGGCGATGAGCAGCACGTCGTCGCCGCGCTCGCGCAGCGGCGGCAAGAGCACACCGATCACGTTGAGGCGAAAGTAGAGGTCCTCGCGAAAGCGGCTGGCCTTGACCTCCTCGAGCAGATCGCGGTTGGTCGCTGCGACCACGCGTGCATCGATCGACGTGGTCTTGGCCTCGCCGACGCGCTGGATCTGCTTCTCTTGCAGCACCCGCAGCAGCTTCACCTGGAGCTGGAGCGGCAGCTCGCCGATCTCGTCGAGGAAGATCGTGCCGCCATCGGCCGCCTGGAACTTGCCGATCTGGTTGGCCACCGCGCCCGTGAACGCCCCCTTCACGTGCCCGAACAGCTCGGACTCGATCAGGTTCTCGGGGATCGCCCCGCAGTTGACGGTGATGAATGCACCCTTGGCCCGCGGCGAGCGATTGTGGATCTCGCGGGCGATGAGCTCCTTGCCGGTGCCGGTCTCGCCGTTGATGAGCACGGTGATGTCGGTGCTCGCGACCTTCTCGACGCGGTTGTAGACCTCGACCATCTGCGGGCACGAGCCGATGAGCTCGCCGAACTTCACGTGCTCGAGGCGCTCGGCCAGCGCCGCGCTCTCGGTGCGCAGCTCGTTGAGCAGCTGCGCGTTCTTGATGAACAGCGCGGCCTGGGCCGCGAAGATCGTGAGCATCTCGAGCTGCTCGCCGCGGAACAGGTCGCGCACGTTGTCGTTGCCGACGTAGATGAGCCCGAGCAGCTCGCCGCGCACCATCAGCGGCACCGCCATCACCGAGCACAGCTTGAGGTTCATGACCGAGAGGCTGCTGCGGAAGCGCTCGTCGGCGTAGGCGTCGGAGATGATCTGCGCCTTGCGCGAGGTGATGGCCTCGCGAATGATGTTGTCGGAGAGCAGCTCCGTGGGGTCGTCGACGGGCTGGCGCTCGAGGTTGCGGGCCACGCGGATCTCGTAGCCGGAGCCGTGGCTGGCGCCATCCCCCGCGCCGCTGGTGAACGAGTTGGCCAGCACGAGGAAGCCCTTGCTGGCGCGCGTCATCGCCACGACCTGGTCGATGAGCTCGTCGAGCAGCGCCTCGAGATCGGCGGGGCGGGCCAGCAGCGCGGAGAACTGCTGCAGCTGCCGCATGGCCTCGAGCGGCACCGGGGCCCCGGGGTCGGTGTTCTTGGGCGTCTCGGGCTCCGCAGGCACGTCGACCGCCGAGAACACCAGCTCGTGGCCACCGACCACGACCACGTCGCCGTGCTTGATCTCGTGGCTGCGGGTCTTCTTGCCGCGCACGAAGAACGGAGTGCTGCGCTGCGCCGACTCGAGCATGTAGCGCCCGGGCTCGTGGATCAGGGTGCAGTGCGTGGCGCCCACCTCGGGCCCCTGCAGCACCAGGTGGCACTCGGGGGAGGAGCCGATCGAGGTCAGACGACGAACGATGGTGAAGCGGACGGGCTGGCCGTCGGGGCCGTTGTATTGGAAGTGGGGCATGCCTCAGAACCGACCGGAAACGCCCAGAGTGAAGCCTCGTGCGGGGGCACCGACGGACGGTCGCACGTTAGCACGCGGCTTGCGTCCTCGACGACGGGGCCCGTCCCCCGGGGCGCCGCCCGCATCCAGCTCGCGTCGCGGGACCCGCTCGACCGACTCGGTCTTGAACGGGCGAAAGCGATACTGGGCGAGGAACACGTCGAGGGCGAGCGAGCCCAGGAACACCCACCCCAGCGCCTCCTCGGCGCGACGGCGGCGGAGGATCGGGTCGAGGTCCTGGTTGGCGCACACGAGCGAGCCGCGCTGGAACCCCGCCTCGCGGCGGCAGCCGTCGGCCACCGTGCGATAGAGGATGAGGCCGAGGCCCGCGCCCCCCAGGATCACCTCGCCGGCCAAGAACGCGCCGCCCAGCACGGGCTCGCCGTTGTAGAAGTGGCCGATGCCCAACGGGATGGCCGCGAACACGCGGCTGCGGGCCACCCGCTCGCGGACCTCCACGTCCTGGTCTTGGTAGCGCAGCTGCAGCGCCTCGTGGCGGCGGCGCAGATCCTCGAGCGCGGCGGCGTTGTCGGCCAGGTCGGCCTGGCAGGCCATGCGATCGGCCTCGCACTGGGCCGAGGTTCGCCGGCTGCGCGTGTCTTGGACCTCGGCGAACAGCTCGAACAGCTCGGGGCTGTAGATCGCGGGGGGCAGGCGCCAGCCGGGGTCTACGTCGAGCAGGCGCTCGAGGTAGTCGGCCGCCTGCACGCGGCGCTCGTCCTCGTCGAGCGTGTTGTCGTTGACGGTGGCGTCGGCCAGCAGACACAGCGCCTTCTCGCGCAGGCGCCCGTCCTGAAGCCGCCCGGGGTCGCTGGCCACCGGCTCGAGCACGTCGCGCACCTCGGTCCAGCCCCCGCGGCTCCAGGCCGCCTCGGCTTGGTCCACCGCCACCCCGTCATCGTCGGGGATCGCGGCGCGAGCAGGGGCCCCGAGCCTGGCCTCGGCGATCGGCGGGGCGCCCCAAGCGACGCTGGCGCAGACGGCGATGACGAGGGCGCGGCGCATCCGAGCGGTCGCAGCCTACCGTGGATCGGACCGGCGAGGGAAACCGCGCCGCGACGGGGGGCCCGAGGCGGGAGCGAGCGGCCCCCGGCGCACCCCGGCGCACCCGCTCGCGCGCGGTGCCGTTCTAGTCGCGCGGGACCATGGCCACGCGGATCGTCTGGGGCCCGGGCAGGAGATCCTCGTTGATCGTGACCGGCTCGTAGTCGCGGTGCTTGAACACCAGCTTCACGGGCTGGACCGTGCCCGCGACGATCGGCACCGGCTTGAAGCTCCTCGCGGTTTGGTTCTGCTCGAGCAGCGCGGGCTGACACCCGGCCTTGCACACGACCACCGCATCGTCGGGCGGCCCTTCGAACTTCACGCGGGCGTCCAGCGGGCGGATTTCCACGTTGACCGGGCCGGCCTCGCAGTCGGCCCGAGTGATGCGGCGACCGGCGGCATAGCGCTTGTCGCTCACCCGTACTGCGGTGATCACCCCGGGAAACTCCACGTCCATCTGCATGGCCTCGATGTGATAGGAGTCGGTGCCGACCTTCACGGCCAGGTTCTGCGCGGTGGGCAGGGGAATTCCGCTGAACTGAAGCCGACAGGCCGTGGTCACCTCGGGGATCCGCGGCGGAGGCACGAACCTGCGCCTGATCTTCTCGCCCGGTCGCACCGGATCGGCCGCCCCGGTCGTGTCGCCGATCGTCCCCGCCGTGGCTTCAGCCGCGTCGGTACTCTCGCTCGCTGCAACGTCGCCGGCGCCTCCCGAGGTGGACTCGACCCTCGGCTCGCGGGGGCCGGTGTCGCCCACCCCCGCCGCGAGCGCGTCGGATCCTTGGCTGATGCGGTCGTGGGTGGCCGCGAGCGGCACCGCGGCGAGCCCCTCGCGATGGGTCTCGCCCGCGGGCACCAGGCGCACGAGGCCGACCACCCCCGCGAGGCCCACGAGCGTGGCCCCCATCATCAGCATCCGCCGGTTGCGGCGCTCTCGCTGGCGCAGGCGGGCGAGCAGC
Source organism: Nannocystaceae bacterium (assembly GCA_041600735.1). Classification (GTDB taxonomy): domain Bacteria; phylum Myxococcota_A; class Polyangia; order Nannocystales; family Nannocystaceae; genus Paraliomyxa. Next base: position 19,177 of record JBFIJN010000069.1, on the reverse strand, counting down.
TCGGTCGCACCGGCGTGGCTCGCGTCGACCTCGAGCACGCGCCCGAGCTGGCGGATGGCGAGGGCCGTGTCGCCGGCGGCGGCGGCCGTCTTGGCGCGCATCGTGAGCGTGGTGCACACCTGCTCGTCGAGCTCCGCCACATAGCCCTCGGGGTCACGAAAGTAGCGGCCGAGCTCGGCGTTGGTGGCCTCGACGCCCACCTCGTCGAGATAGCGGGCCAGATCGGTGCCGAACGTCTCGACCGTCTGGTAGCGATCGTCGGGGTCGCTGGCCAGCGCGAGCGCGATGATGTCCTCGAGATCGCGATCGACGAGCGGGCACAGCGTGGCGGCCAGCGGGTAGTCGCCGTCGGCGATGCGGTTGAGCACCTCGTGCGGGTTGCGGCCGGTGAACGGCAGCTGCCCCGTGGCGAGCTGATAGAGCAGGATGCCCAGCGAGAACAGGTCGGTGCGGTGGTCGAGGGGGCGCCCGCTGATGAGCTCGGGCGCCATGTAGGCGGGGCTGCCGATCAGCTGCCCGGTGAGCGTGAGCTTTTGGTTGTCGATGATCTGCGCGATGCCGAAGTCCATCAGCTTGAGCACGCCGTCCTCGCGGATCATCACGTTCTCGGGCTTGATGTCGCGGTGCACGATGCCGATGCGATGGGCATGGTGAAGCGCCTGACACAGGCGATGCACGATCAGGGCGGCCACCGCCGGCCGCGGATCGAGGCGGTCGTCGGCCCACTGCTTGAGCGTCACGCCGTGGATGAACTCGGTGACGATGTAGCTCGCCTCCGCCTCGGGGCCGGAGTAGTCGAAGATCTCGAGGATGTTCTCGTGGCGCAGCTTGGCGACCGCGAGCGCCTCGCGCTCGAGCCGAAGCCGCGACTCCTTGCGATCGGCGAGGTGCGGGTGCAGCACCTTGACCGCGACCTCACGCTTGAGCACGCGATCGAGCCCTCGATAGACCACGGCCATGCCGCCGTGGCCCACCTCCTCGAGCATGTCGTACTTGTCGATCTGCGTTCCGGCTAGGCTGGGCACCGACGCGTTCCTCCCCCGCCCGAGAACCGGGGCGGGTGTGGCCTACCCAAACGGGCAAGCCCTTGTGGCGGCTCGTCACATGGAAAGCCAAGGGGGGCCCGGGGCCCCTGTTCGGAATCTGCCGGAGTCTACCGTCGCGCCGTCGGCCGTGCACCCGCCTTGGGCGGCCGTAGGGAGGCTCCCGACGGCGGCTCGGTGCCGCCGCATCTCGCGCGATCACGAGGGGCCTCTGCGACCGCTCCAAGTATGGTAAAGCGACGGCGAGCCCCGCTCATGGAAGGATCGGCCTCGGACTTCGTTCCGCGCCCCGCCGAGGGCCTGCACCACCGAAACCTGATGGCCCTGTTCGCCGCTCGGGTGCGGCGTTCGGCCCATCAGCCGGCGCTTCGTCACAAGCAGGGCGGGGTCTGGCGCACCACGTCCTGGGCCCAGTGGGAGGACGCCTCGCGCTCGCTGGCGGCCGCGCTCGGGCGCCTCGGGGTCGAGCGAGGGGAGCGCGTGGCCCTGGTCTCCCGCACCCGTCGCGAGTGGGTCTTCGCCGATCTCGCCATCGCCATGGCGGGGGCGGTCAGCGTGCCCGTGTATCCGAGCCTCGCGGCGGATCAGTGCTGCGCGATCCTGGAGGACAGCGGGGCGGTGGCGGCGATCCTCGAGGACGCCCCCGCGCTCGAGAACGTCACCCAGGCCAAGGCGCGGGGCGAGCTGGCGGCGCTGCGCGTGGTCGTGCTCATCGAGGGCCCGCCGGCCCCCGACCGCAGCGACACCGGGCTCGCGGTGCACGAGTGGGCCGAGCTGCTGGCGACCCCGCCGAGCGACGAAGAAGTCGCGCGGCTCGACGCCCTGGCGGCGAGCGTGGGTCCCGAGGACGAGCTCACCTACGTCTATACCTCCGGCACGACCGGCGAGCCCAAGGGCGCGGTGCTCTGTCACCGCAACCTGGTCTACGAGGTCTGGGCGCTAAAGAACGTCGTTCCGTTGACCCATACCGATGAGCAGCTGCTGGTGCTGCCGCTCGCCCACATCTTTGCCCGCCACCTGCTGTGGGCCACCGTCGAGCAGGGGGCGGTCAGCGCATTTGCCGAGAGCGAGGCGCGGATCTACGCCAACTTCATCGAGATCGCGCCGACGTTCGTGGCGGCCGTCCCGCGGATGTACGAGCGGGCCTACGCCGCGCTCGTCCACGACAAGAGCGCGCGGGGCGGGATGGCCAAGGCGGTGCTGGAGCGGGCCCTCGCGGTCGGCCGCCGCGCCAGTCAGTTCCGCCAGCGCGGCGAGGCCCTCCCCACCGGCCTGTCGCTCCAGCTGGCCCTCGCCGATCGCGTGCTCAAGGGGATCCGCGAGCGCTTCGGCGGGCGCCTGCGCCTGTTCATCTCCGGCGGCGCGCCGCTGTCCCGCGAGGTCGCAGAGCTGTTCCACGCCGCCGGGATGCTGATCCTCGAGGGCTACGGACTCTCCGAGACCACCGGGGCCACCCACGTCAACCGCCCCGAGCGCTTCCGCTTTGGCACCGTGGGCCCCGCGCTGCCCGGCTGCCAGGTGCGCTTGGCCGAGGACGGCGAGGTCCTCGTGCACGGTCCCAACGTGATGCTGCGCTACCACGGGCGCCCCGAGGACACCGCGGCGGCCTTCGATGCGGACGGCTGGCTGCGGACCGGCGACATCGGCGAGATCCACGACGGATTCCTGCGCATCACCGACCGCAAGAAGGATCTGCTCAAGACCTCGACCGGCAAGTACGTGGCCCCGGTGATGATCGAGAAGCGGCTGCGGCTCGGCGAGGGCATCGCCTACGCCACCGTGTGTGGTGATGCGCGGCCGTTCGTGGTGGCGCTGCTCAGCCTCGAAGAAGAGGCCATGCTCGCGCGCTCGGACCGGGAGGGCCTGGGCTGCCACGGCTACGCCGATCTGGCCGCACACCCGCGGATCCGCCAGATCTGCCAGGGGCAGATCGACGAGGTGAACGCCGGCCTCTCGCGCCACGAGCGGGTGCGGGCGTTCTACATCGTGCCGCGCCCGTTCGCGGAGGCCACCGGCGAGCTCACCCCCACCCGCAAGGTCCGCCGACCGGTCGTGCTCGAGCGCTACGCCTCGATCATCGAGGGGCTCTACGCCGCCAACCCCGGCGACCCCTCGCGCTCCCGCCCGTAGGCCTCGCGACCCCGCGCCGAGCCGAGCGCGCCCGCCCGCGACGAGGAGGGCGGCCCCAACGGCGAGACGGCGCCGGCCAAGCCTGCGCGCACTCCCGCGCGGCGAGGATTTGGGTCTTGACGGGGTGGGGCGCGCGCGCTAAACGGCCGGCTAGCTCTCCGTGACGCCGGTCTTCGGCGACGCGAAGGCGCCCCACAGGGCTGTAGCTCAGGGGTAGAGCGCTACCTTGACACGGTAGAAGTCAGGGGTTCAAAGCCCCTCAGCCCTACAGAAGGTCCCCAGGACCCCCGCCGACCCCGGTCATCCCCAAGGTGACCGGGGTCGTGCGTTTTCCGCCTCAGCCCATTTTCCTGGCCGCTTGACGGAAGGCTGCGAAAACCTGGATTCTCCGAGGGCTTCGCGCCCCGGGGCCGCCGCTCTCGCGGATGGCTCGCAGGGCGCCGGCTCCCTTCCGCAAGGAGTAGCAAGATCGGTCGCAGAAGCTCCAGACCCCAGCATCGCCGTCCCTCCGAGCAACATCGGGTGGGTCGTCGCATCCGCGCACGCGAAGTGCGAGTGATCGACCATCTCGGCGAGCAAAGGGGCATCATGCCCACCCACGAAGCCATGGATCTCGCGGCCACCGCGGGCCTGCAATTGGTCGAGGTCAATCCCAAAGCCAATCCGCCGGTCTGCAAGGTCATGGACTATGGCAAGTACAAGTACGAGACCGCCAAGCGGGAGCGTGAGACCAAGAAGAACCAGAAGACGCTGGAGCTCAAGGAGGTCAAGTTCCGTCCCAAGACCCACGGGCACGACTTCGACTTCAAGCTCCGCCACGTGCGGCGGTTCCTCGACTACGGCGACAAGGTCAAGCTCGTCGTCCAGTTCCGCGGTCGCGAGGTGATCCACCCCGAGACGGGGCGCGACATCCTCGAGCACGTGATCAAGGGCGTCACCGATCTGGCCATCGTCATTCAGCCGACCCAGATGGAAGGCAACCGCATGAACATGGTGCTCGCGCCCAAGCCGGGCCGGGTGCCACGCGCCAAGCAGACCACGGCGCCCAAGGCTCCGCGCGACGCGAGCAAGGTGCGTCCGCCCGGTGAAGGCGCGGCCGACGAAGAAGAGATCGACGACGACGACGATCTGCCGCCGCTCGAGGACCTCGACGATCCCGATGACGACGAGGACGACGACGACGACGACGCGGGCGACGACGAGCCCGACGAGGCCGAGGCCGACGAAGCCTCAGGGGCCTGACGGCCCGGGATTCCGGGCCAGACCCACGATCGTGCGCCTGCTCGCAGGCCCATCCGCCTCGCCCCGCCCACTCGGCGGGGCGGGGGCGGGGCCGGGGCCGAGGCGAGGGCGCAACGACAAAACACCGTGGGGGGCAGGCTTGCCCTCCCCAACGAAGCGGGTTATACCGCGCGTCCTTTCCGGGGTGACCTATGCCGAAGATGAAGTCTCACAGTGGCTCGAAGAAGCGTTTCCGGTTCACGGCGACCGGCAAGGCCAAGCGCAAGCACAGCCACAAGAACCATATCCTGACCAAGAAGAACGCCGATCGCGTTCGGCGACTGCGGGGCACGACCGTGGTGTCCGACTCCGACCAAGTTCGGATCGACGCCCTCCTGCCCCACGGAAGGAAGTGAGCCATGCCCCGCGCAAGTAGAGGCGTCAAAGCGCGCCGCCGTCGTAATCGCATCCTCGAGGTCGCCAAGGGCTTCCGCTCGGGTCGCCGCAAGATCTGGCGTCGCGCCGTCGAGGCCGTCCACCACGCGTGGATGCACGCCTACCGCGGTCGCAAGCAAAAGAAGCGAGACATGCGTCGGCTGTGGATCGTGCGCATCAACGCTGCCGCTCGCCCCTACGGGTTGAGCTACAGCCGCTTCATCCACGGCCTGCTGCGCTCGGGCGTGGAGCTCGATCGCCGCGCGCTCGCCGAGCTGGCGATCACCGATCCGCCCGCGTTCGGCCAGGTCGTCGAGTCCGCCAAGGCCGGGCTTAGTTAGCCCCCCCGCAGCCAACGCGCTGCGGGCAGACAACCAGGTGCCCCCCAAGGGGGGCTTGATCATGGCCCTTCGAGGGCCTTTGTTCGTGGTTCGCTCGCAGGTTGATCATGGCCCTTCGCGGGCCTTGTTCGTGGTTCGCTCGCAGGTCTGATCGTGGCCCTTCGAGGGGCTTTGGTCGTGGTTCGTTCGACCGGGATCGTTGGAGGGTCTCGAGCGAGGGGTTCTTCGCGGGGGTGGCTGGGCGCGGTATGGTCTGCGCCCCAGGAGCTGGACCGTGAGCGACGATCTCCACCACGAGCTGCTTGCCTTGCGCGCGGCCTTCGCCCAGGAAGTGGCCGAGGCCAACGATGAAGACGCCCTCTATGCGCTCCAGGTGAAGTACCTGGGCAAGAAGGGGCTCGTGACCCTGCAGCGGGCCCGCGTGGGCACGCTGCCGCCCGCGCAGCGCAAGGCCTTTGGCCAGGCGTTCAACGAGGTCAAGGAGGCGATCGAGGGCTCGATGCAGGCGCAGCGTGAGGTGCTCGCGGAGGCGGCGCGACAGCAGCGTCTGGCCGAGCGCGAGGATCTCACGATGTTTGCTCGCCGGCGACCGAGCGGCTCGCTGCACCCCATCACGCACACGCGGCGGCGGCTCGAGGCCGTGTTCCGCCAGATGGGCTACGACGTACTCGACGGTCCGCACGTCGAGCACGAGAAGTACAACTTCGACGATCTCAACTTCCTCGCCGAGCACCCTGCGCGCGAGATGCAGGACACGTTCTTCGTGGAGGAGCGACCGGGGAGCGAGCCCGTTCCGCTGGTGCTGCGCACGCACACCTCACCGGTGCAGATCCGCGCGATGCTGACCCGCGCCCCGCCCGTGCGCGTGGTGGCGCCGGGCACCGTGTTTCGTCGCGACGACGACGCGACGCACTCGCCCATGTTCCACCAGATCGAGGGCCTGTGCATCGACCGCGGCGTGGGCATGGCCGATCTCAAGGCCACGCTCTACCGCTTCGTGCGGGCGTTCTTCGGCGCCGATCTCCAGGTGCGGCTGCGCCCCTCGTTCTTCCCGTTCGTGGAGCCGGGGGCCGAGTTCGACATGCAGTGCCCGTTCTGCGGCGGCAGCGGCTGCAGCGTGTGCAAGGGCAGCGGCTGGGTCGAGCTCGGTGGCTCGGGCATGGTGCACCCCGCCGTGCTCGAGGCGGTCGGGGTCGACCCCGAGGTCTTCACCGGCTGGGCCTTCGGGTTCGGCATCGATCGCATGGCGATGCTCTCGCATGCCGTGCCCCACCTGCGCCTGCTATTCGAAGGCGACATTCGCTTCTTGGAGCAGTTCCCATGCTGATCTCCCGAGTTTGGTTGGAAGAGCTGCTGATCGACGCGGCCGAGCAGGGCCTGCCCGACGACGCCGCGCTCTCGGCTGCGATCACCGCGGTGGGGCTCGAGGTCGAGGGCGTCACGCGCTACGGGCAGGGGCTCGAGTCGATCGTGGTGGGCGAGGTGCGCTCGATCGGGCCGCATCCGCAGGCCGATCGGCTGCGGGTCGTGGAGCTGTTCGACGGCCGCGACACGCTCGCCGTGGTGTGCGGGGCGCCCAACGTGCCGCCGCCCGGGGGCAAGGTCGCGTTGGCTCCGGTGGGCACCACGCTGCCCGGCGGCCTCACGCTCACCCTCCGCTCGGTACGCGGCGTCGAGAGCCACGGGATGATCTGCAGCGAGCAAGAGCTCGGGATCGGGGCCGACCACGAGGGCATCCTGGTGCTCCCCCCCGAGTGGACGGCCGGCGATCGCCTCGTCGATCGCGTGCCCGGGATCATCGACACCGTCTTCGAGCTGTCCGTCACGCCCAACCGACCCGATGCGCTCGGGCACGTGGGGGTGGCGCGAGATCTCGCGGTGAAGCTGCGGCGCATGCTGGTGGTACCGCCGCTGCAAGAGCCGCGCGTCGACGAGCTGCCGCAGCTCGTGACCATCACCGCCCCCGAGCGCTGCGGTCGGTACTTCGGCTACGCGTTCGAGGGCGCGAGGGTCGGGCCGTCGCCGCTGTGGCTGCGCGTGCGGCTGCATCGCCTGGGGCTGCGGCCCATCAACGACGTCGTCGACATCACCAACCTGGTGCTGATGGAGTGGGGCCAGCCGCTGCATGCCTTCGATCGCGCGACGCTGGCCGAGAGGCGCGTGGTGGTGCGGCACGCGGCGGCGGGCGAGACGCTGCGCACGCTCGACGACCGCGAGCTCGAGCTGCGCCCCGAGGATCTGGTGATCGCCGACGCCGTCGCGCCGCAGGCGCTGGCCGGCGTGATGGGGGGGCACGGCTCGGGAGTGGGGCCTCAGACGACGACGCTGCTGCTCGAGGCGGCGTGGTTCGCCCCCTCGCCGCTGCGCAACACCGCGCGTCACCATCAGATCAGCAGCGACAGCAGCCATCGCTTCGAGCGCGGCGTCGATCATGGGGCCGGGCTGGCGATGGCGGTCAAGCGCGCCTACGGCCTGATCGAGAGCCTGACCGGGGCGCGCTGCGTGGGAGGGCACCTGGCCGAGGGGCAGCGGCCCGCGGTGCCGCGCATCGTCCTGCGACCCGCTCGCACGCGGATGGTGCTCGGCATGGACGTCTCCGACGCCGAGGCCAAGCGGATCTTGAGCGCGCTGCAGATCGACGTGGACGACAGCGACCCCGCGCGCTGGGTGTGCGATCCGCCCACGCACCGGCCCGACCTCGTGCGCGAGGAGGATCTCATCGAGGAGGTCATGCGGATCCATGGCCTCGACGAGCTGCCGGCCGTCGCGTGCATGCCCACGGCCTACGGCGAGGCCTCGGCCCCCACGAGCCTGCGCGAGCCCGGCGGGGTGCTGTCGCGCGCCGAGCAGGACCGCCTGGTCGATGCGCTCGCGGCCGAGGGGCTGCACGAGGTGGTCGGCTTCGCATTCGCCGATCCCGACAAGCTCGCGCGCGTGCAGGGATCGCAGGTGCTGAGCGCCGCGGTGCGGCTGCGCAACCCGATGCGTGGCTTCGGCGGCGTGCTGCGCACGCACTTGCTGCCGGGCTTGCTCGACGCGGCCGCGCTCAACGTGGCCCGGCATGCGCGGTCGGTGCGGTTGTTCGAGGTGGGGCGGGTCTATCGCTGGGGCGAGCGCCCCGCGGGCGAGGGGCCCACCGCGGCGATCGATCGCTCGCTGCCGCAGGAGTCGCTGCGCGCGAGCGTGCTGCTCGTGGCCGCGCGCAGCAGCGACGACGAAGGCGCGGGTCCCGTCGACGGCCGCGCGATGGGGGCGATCTTGCTCGATGCGCTGCGCCACGTGGGGCTCGCCGCCAGGCTGGCCCCGGCCGCGACCGACGACCCCGAGCTCACCCACCTCCACCCCGGCGTGCGCGGTCGCGTGACGATCGAGGGGCAGCCGGTAGGGAGCTTTGGCGCGGTGCATCCCGAGCTGCTCGACGCGTGGGACCTGCCGCAGGGGCTCGCGGTGATCTACGGAGAGCTCGCGGTGGATGCACTGCCCGCGGCGAGCGCGGTGCGCTTCGTCGCGCTCCCGCGGTTTCCGGCGACGAGCCGCGATCTGTCGCTGGATCTCTCGGTCGAGCTGCCCGCGGCCGTCGTCGTTGGAGCGATCGAGGCCGCGGCCTCGGGCGCCGCCGCGCGGGCCGAGCAGGCCCGGCTCTCGCTCGAGGATCCGCCACGGCTCGCGGTAGGCGACGCCGGGCAGCAGGCCGTGGACGTCGTCGAGGACTACCGCGGCAAGGGCGTGGCCGACGGGCGGCGGGCGCTACTGCTGCGCCTGGGCTATCGTGCGACCGAGCGCTCGGTGACCGACGACGAGGTGCAGAGCCTGCACGCGGTGATCGTGGCCGAGGCCTTGGCCGCACTCCACGCGCGCGATCCCCAGGCCCGGGCTCGCTAGCCGGCAGCCAGCCAAAAAACGAGTGCAATCGAACACTTGCGTCGAAGCGAGAGGTGCCAGAACATCATGGGAATGACCAAGGCCGACATCATCGATCGGGTGTGCGAGCGGGTCGGGGGCTTCTCGAAGAAGGAAGCCGCCGACTTGGTCGAGTCGGTGTTCGATGTCATGAAGGCCACGCTGGAGAATGGCGAGAAGATCAAGATCTCCGGCTTTGGCAACTTCGTCGTGCGCGAGAAGAAGCCGCGGCCCGGTCGCAACCCACAGACGGGCACCGAGATCATGATCGATGCTCGGCGCGTGCTCACCTTCAAGCCGAGCCCGGTGCTGAAGTCGGCGCTCAACGGCGAGGCGTGAGCGCGCCTCGGGTGTGATGAGCCGGACTAGCACCCGCGCGAGTGGACGCGCGACGACAGCGACCCGAGTCCCCGACGAGCTCTCGCTCGGGACCGACAAGCTCTACTTCAAGATCGGTGAGGTCGCCGAGATCGTCGGCGTCGCGCCGCACGTGCTGCGCTACTGGGAGAGCGAGTTCACTGCGATCAAGCCGCAGAAGTCGCGCACGCAGCAGCGGGTGTATCGACGGCGAGACGTCGCGACGCTGCTGCGGATCAAGCGGCTGCTCTACGTGGAGAAGTTCACGATCGCGGGCGCGCGCAAGCAGCTGCGCGTGGCCGCGGCCAGCTGTGTGTTGGCGGCTCCCGCTGCGGCGTACGTGGCCAAGCAGTCGTTGCTGCAGGTGCGCGCGGTCGTCGACGAGCTCGAGGGGCTGCTGGCCTCGGCCGACCTCGATCCGGCGGGCGCCGATCCGGCGCAGTACCTGCGGCAGGTGGGCGTGGCCGCGAGCGAGGCGACCACGCCGAGCCGTGGTCTCGTCGATCGCCCGCCTCGCTCACGCTGACGGCCACTGGCTCGCGAGGCCGCGGTCTCCCGCCGCCTCGTGCACGAGCCGAGGGCTCACTGCCCTTCGCGCACGATGTAGTGCGGCATGCAGGGCGTGACGTTGAAGTCCACGTCGCCCGGGTTGCCGTAGTACCAGCGCTGCTGCTGCGTGGGCGGATGCCAGTAGCCCACGCCGACCACGCCCGGCTGCCCCAACAGCGCCGAGGCGGTCGTTGGCGCCGCGCGCAGCGGGTGGACCGGGATGTTGAGGCCGGGGGCCGGAGTCACCTGCGAGGGCTCGTTCGTCGGCACCCGACCCGTGAGCGACACGTAGGCGGAGACCTCCCCGGAGAAGTTGATCGAGGCCGCTCCGCCGAAGGGGAGGGCCAGGTCGCCGTAGGGATTGCTGGCGCTCCACCACGTCCACCCTTGCGCGGCGGGATCCCACACATGGACGCTCTGGGCCGCCGTGCCGAGGGTCTGCACCATTGCCGAGGCCTGGCCCGGCATGTCGAGCATGCACAGCCCCACCTTGGTGTAGCCGGGCGATGCTGCGGTGGTCACCTTGGCGACCATGGTGGAGAACACCGCGCCCGAGACCACGCGATAGAAGTAGGTCGGCGTCCCCTGAGTGCGGCTCGCCGCACCGGTATCGACGTAGGTCGTGGCTCCTCCGACGAGCACCACGAGCCTCGTGGCGTTGGGCGGCGCGATCGCACCCTCCAGGCTCGTGGGCGAGGTCGAGCGCCACACGGCCGCGTTCTCGAACGAGCCCGCCGCGGACCAGTCGAGCACCACATCGTCGCCCTGGACGGAGATGCCAACGGGGAACCCGGGATAGGCGTCGGTGTGATCGATGATCGTCAGCTCTTCGGACGCGACGGACGGCCCGGGGCCAGCCTCGAGCACTTGGTCCTCGTCGTCGAGCTCGAGATCGTCTGCCGACTCATCGCAGCCCGCAAAGCCACAGATCGCGAGCGCCATCATCCATTGCCATCGAATTTTCATGCGAGTCCCCCCTCGTCCCCGAAGCGAGCCCCCGACCTCGAGTCGAGGGTCCAGGGTCCGTGAATCAGAGCCGGCTAGCAGCTCGTTCTGGCTCACTCGGGAGAGGCCGCATCCTCGCCGCGATCGAGAGCCGTATTACACAGAACACATGTAGGGGGTCGAGGGATGGATGTCAAAGGAATCTAGCGAAGGGTTCGCATGACACACAACCGAGCGAGGGGCACGATCGCGATCGTGGGCTGAATTGGCCAGAGTTGCTCGACGAGGATGATCAATGGCCGGCGTGTGATCGAGCCCATGTCACGCGAGATCGAGCGCGCGTAACCCACGCGACCATGGTCAGGCCGCGGCGGGCATCATCGCGTCGCAGTAGCCCAGGGTGCTCGCGTACTGACTGAGTCGATCTCGCATCAAGCGACGGGCGCGGTGCAGTCGGCTCATCACGGTGCCGAGCGGAATGTCGAGAGTCTCGGCCGCCTCCTTGTACGCATTACCCTGAAGGTCAACGAGCTCCACGACCTCGCGATAGTGGTTGGGTAGCGCGTCGAGGGCCTCGTACACCTCATCGGACAGGAGCGACGCCGTCCACGATCCCTCGGGTGCATGCGCCTCCTGCATGCGGCCGCGGTCGAACAGATGGTCGAGGAGATCGCTGCGCGTCGCCGCGGCCGTGACCACCCGCGCGTGGCGGTGGCGCGAGATGAACGTGTTCACCACGATCCGCGCCAGGTAGGCGCCCACGCTGCCGCCCTGCTCGAACCGCGCCCAGTTGGCCCAGGCCCGACAAAGGGCCTCCTGCACCAAGTCGGAGGCCTCGCTCGGCTGCCGGGTCAAGCGCATGCCCAAGCGGAACAAACGGGGCATGTGAGGGGCAACGAGCGCGGTGAACTCGGTGGCGGTCGTGGTCATGCCCCCCTGTTGAGCAAGTCGGCCGCCACCTTTCAAAACCAAATGATATTCGGTGCTTGGATAATCAACGGAGGACCGCCACCGTCGTTGATTGCAAACGTGGCCGCGGTTGCAATGAAACGTAGCGAGCGGCTCGGTTCCCTCTAGAAGCCGTCCTCGGCCTCGGGGGATGGGATCTCCTCGGGGAGGATCACCTCGGCGGTCGCGTCGGCCAAGCCGGGCACCAACGCCCAGCGCCACGGGCCAGAGCCCTCGGCGGGCAGCCACAGGCGGGTCTCGCCGTCGTCGACCTCGATGAGCCGCAGCGGGTCGCGCCAGGGGTAGGGCTCGGCGCGGGCGAGGAAGAGGCCCGGCACCTGGCTGGGTGGGCTGGCCGCGGCGCCGCGCAGCAGCGCAAAGTGGGCGGCGGCGCGTACGGCCGGCTCGGGATCCTCGAGGGCGAGCATGCGCAAGCGCGCGCGGGTGACCCGATGCAGCCGGTCGTGGTCGACCAGCGCCAACCCGAGCGCGGCGGCCGTGCGCACGCGGCTGTGATCGTCGACCAGGAGACCGGCAAGCTGCGAGGGATCTCCCTGCCGCCCCAGCGCCAGCGCAGCGCAGGCGCGCACGTGGGCGTCGGGGTCTTCGGCGAGGTCGGCCCAGCGCGGGGAGGACCGCGGGCCCGCCTCGGGCGCTCGCGCCCCGAGGGCAGCGAGGGCCAGGCAGCGGTCCGAGCGGGCGGCCGTGCGATCGCGGGCCCACCCCTCGAGGCGGGCCCGGGGCTCGGCGTCGGCCTCGGCGCTCCAAGGGACGCGGCTACCGGCCAGCACCAGCGCCCAGGACTCGCGCCCGGCGAGCGGCCCCGGCGTGGCGAGCATGGCCAGCGCCGTCGGCACGCGCCACGCGGGGTCGAGGCGGGTCAGCGCCCACGCCGAGCGAATGCGCGGATAGAGGTCGCCGAGCTCCAGGCGCTCGCGCCAGGCCGCACGATCGTCGATGGATGGCCAGAGCTCGGCGGACGCGACCACTCGCGCGGGCTCGAGCGCGGCGAGCAGGCGCCCGACCTCGACGTCGATTGCGGGCGCGAGCCCACGCTCACGCGCAGCGACCAGCACCGCGCGGGCTCGCGCGCCGAACAACAACAGCGCGCCGAGTGCCGCCTCGCGGCGAGCCGGCTCACCGAGGCGATCGACCAGCCCGTTCAGCAGGGTCTCGCCGGGGGCGGGACGGCGCCCGATCGCCTGACCCAGCCGCCACTCGTCGAGCCCCGAGGGGGGGTCGTCGAACAGGCTCAGCAGGTCGGCCTCGACCTCGGGATCCGGGAGCACCGCGAGGGCCTCGACGATGGCCAGCGCGACCTGGGGATCGTGGGGCGAGGTGATCGCACGGCGCAGCGCGGGCCCGGCCGTGGGGTCGCGGTAGTGGCCAAGCGCCTCGGCGGCGGCCGATTGCACGGTGGGCTCGGTGTCGTCGAGCAGCCGCGCGATCGAGAGCGTGCCCTCGCCAGGTCCGAGCAGCCCCAAGCTCAGCACGGCGCGACGGCGCACGGCCGCGGAGACGTCGGCGAGCTTGGCGAGCAGCGCGGCCCGGGCTCGACGGCGGACCTCGGGGGCGAGGGGGGCCCCGCCGAGGAAGTCGGCGGCCTGCGCCCGGATCACCTCGGAAGGGTCGCGCAGCGCGTCGATGAGGATGGTGGCGCGGCCGGGGTCGGGATCGAGGGCCAGCACGCGGAGGGCGGCCACGCGGACCGTGGGCTCACCGCCGTCATCCCAGCCGCGCAGCGCGCCGGGGATGCAGGCCACGACCTCACGTTCGAAGCACATGCGCAGCGCTTCGCGGCGCACCTGCGTGGACGCGTCATCGAGCGCCTCGAGCAGAGTGTCGAGGATGGCCCCGGTAGCGAAGCGGTCGAGCTCTTGGATCGCGGCGACGCGCTCGCGCTCGCCCGCGGTCTCCTTGCCGTGCACGTCGCGGGCGAGCAGCACGGCCACGCGTTCGACTTGGGTGGGCCACGTGGGCCAGCGCGGAGGCTCCGCGCTCGGCTGCTGGGGAAGCGCCAGCAGCCCGCAGAGCAGGGCGATCGGGACCGCGGCACGGCGAAGCAGAGCGGCGGCGAGCGGAGCGTGAATGGTCACGGGGCGGATCCTCGGGCCTAGCGGAACAACAAGAACCCGGCGACGCCAAGGCCTCCGACCACCGCGGCGACGACGACCATCAGGAGCCATGGGAGGCGCCCGGTGGCTGGGGTGGGGCGCTTGCTGACGGGGGCCACCGCTGGGGTCGCGGGGCCGTCGTCGACCACGCTGGGGGCGCGGGCCGGTGCGCGCTCGTCGGTCGCCCGCGGGCGCTGCAGCTGCTGCATGTCTTCGTGGCTGCGGCGATCCTCGCAGGCCAGTCGCAGGGCGGAGATGTCGACGGCCATCGACTCGCGACCCGAGGTCTCGTTGCGCAGCACGTCTACGCTGCGCACGCGACCGGTGCGGATCATCTGTCCGATCGACGTGATCGAGTAGGGCCCGTAGTCCTTGCGATCGCGAATCACATAGAACCGCGCGTCGGTGTCGTCGTCGGGCTCCTCGGTGGTCACCGGATCGTCGGAGAAGCTGCTGAAGAACGTGCCGCTCTGCGAGGGGCCGGCGGCCTTGCCCGGGCTGTCATCGTCGACGCCGTCGAGCGTGGCCAGGCGCTCGGCGGCGTCCTCATAGGCCTCGACCTCCAGGCCCAGCAACGAGACGGCACCGGAGTCCTCGTGCTCGTCGGCCTCGTGCTCGTGGTCGTCATCGAGGTCGAAGCGGCTCTCGCCGTCTCCCACTTGCTCGGTGTACTCGCGCAGCGCCGAGTCGGCGTCGATTCCGGCGATGCGGCGGGTCGCTCGATCGAGCTCGTCCATCTGGCGACGCGCGGCCTCGGGGTCGAACCCTCGATCGGTGACGGCGGGCCGCGGCGGAGGGGTGATGCGCCCGGGCGTTGCGCTCGGGTAACCCGGCGGTGCGCCCGGATAGCCCGGCGGCGCACCCGGATAGCCGGGTGGAGTGCCCGGATAGCCCGGCGGTGTGCCCGGATAGCCCGGCGGCGCACCCGGATAGCCCGACGGCGCACCGTAGCCGGGCGGCGCGCCGTAGCCGGGCGGCGGATAGGGGTATCCGGGCGGAGGGTAGGGATAGCCGGGCGGCGGGTACGGATAGCCCGGCGGTGCACCCTCGGCGGGCGGGTAGGGATAGCCGGGCGGCGGGTACGGATAGCCCGGCGGTGCACCCTCGGCGGGTGGGTACGGATAGCCCGGTGGCGGATAGGGGTAGCCCGGCGGCGGGTACGAATGCTGCGGCGGCGGCTCGCCGGGCGCCCCGGTGTAGCTCGGCGGCGGCGGGACCCCGATCTCGAGCGCACCCACCTGCGGTGCGCCGGGGATCACCCTCGGCACGGCGTCGTGCGGGGCGACCTCCTCGCCCCAGTCGTCGAGCTCGTCGCGGTGGTTGACCGGTGGCGAGGCCAGGGCCTGCGCGACTGCGGCCCGCACCCCTTCGTCGATCTCGCCGGGGGGCCGGGTGTTCGCGCGAACGCCCTCGGACTGCAGCGCCGCCGCGAGCTCGGCCTTGAATTCGGCGATGTCCGGCTGGCGCTCGGCCGGGTCGGGATCGGTGGCGCGCTCGAGGCACACGGTCAGCTCGTCCGATGCGCGGAGCCCGAGGTCACGCAGTGGCTGCCCCGCCTCCACGAGCGACTGCCCGGTGACGAGCTCGACGAACAGCGCGGCCGCGCCGAACACATCGGTGGCCATCGTGGGCCGGGGGGGCGAGACGATCTGCTCGGGGGCGATGTTGGGCAAGAGGCCGCCGAAGCGAAAGCGGCTGAATCCACGGGTCCGCGGCAGGCAGCCGCCGATGCCGAGCGCGCCGAGCAGCACCCGCCCTTCCTCGGAGACATGGACGGTGTCGGCCGTGACGTAGCCGTGGACGAGGGACTCGTGCAGGGCGACCAGCCCGTTGCAGACGTGGGCGACCAGCGTGTACGCGCTGCCTCGATCGAGCGCCTGGCCGTGCTCACGGCGGTCGCGGGCAAACTCGCGTACGGTGCCGCCCGCCGGCCAGGCCTCGACCACGACCACGCGTAGGCCGGCGGTGGCCATCCCGTAGCAGGGCAGCAGGTTGCGGTGGGAGACGTTGCGCGCGCGCTCGATGTCACGAGCGAGCAGCGCGCGGAGGTCGGGCTGAGCCACGAGGATCGGATCGAGCACCGTGACGAGCAGCGGCACCTCGTCTTGCCGCGCCTGGTACCAGAATCCATGCGGACACTCGCCCAGGCCGCGCTCGATGATGATCGACGACCCCGGGGCGGCACCGGGGGCCAAGACGTCCTCGGTGTCGAGCGGCGTTCCCCGGACCAGGATCTCCACGGGGGCACGATAGCAAGGTTTGGCAAGGAGCACCCAAGGCGCGGCGCGGCCCAGCGCGGGCCGGCGGGCGGCTGGGGCTCACTCCGCGCTGGGTTGCTCGGACCCCAGGCCCTTGCCGAGCAGGTCGTCGCGGCCGCCCCGGATCCCGGACAAGAGCGACTGGCTGCCCTCGCGGACCTCGTAGATCGCGGTGGGGTCGGCGGCCAGGGCAACCAGCCACGGCTCGACCGCGGCGCGCACGTCGGGGCTGGTGGCCCTCATCTGGCCCATCGAGAGGATGACCTTCATCGCGAGCTTGCGCTCGGGGCGAAGCACCCAGATCTCATCGTCGGCGCCATCGGGGCGCAGCGCGATGACGCTGCGCGGGCACACGTACTCGAGCTCGTCGGGGGTCGCGTCGTCGTAGGCCTGCTTGAGCGCGAGGTTCGAGCGCTCGTCGCCCAGGATCCCGAGCGCATGCACGATCGCGCAGCGGACCCCGAGCGAGGCCGAGGGCAAGCGGCGCTCGAGCACCTCGACCACGGCTCGACCGTCGCGTTGGTCGCGGTGCTGAGCGAGGGCCCACGCCGCGAGGCGCTGGGTCTCCTCGTCGGCGCTGACCAGCATCTCCTCGAGCAGCGGGACCGAGGACACCAGCTGAATGCTACCGAGCGCGTACAGCAGCCGCGGGTCGACCGTCTCGCCGGCGTCGAGCTGGGCCCGGATCTCTTGGTGGACGCCAGGACCCACGGGGCGGTGCTGCAAGCGGGCGAGCGAGAGGATGGCCTCGCGACGCAAGATCGGGTCTTGGGAGCGCGAGGCCGCGACGAGCGGGGTGATGACGGGGCGCAGCGTGGGAAGGTCGTGAAAGCGACCCAGGGCCCACGCGGCCCACGGGGCGGCCGGGCCCTCGTCGTGGAGGGTCTTGATGAGGGCCGGGAGCACGTGGCCCTCGCGACGGATCGAGAGCTCGGCCACCGCGTTGCGCTGGACCGCCGGGTCGTCGGAGCGCAGCGCGGCGATGTTGCGCCCGATCGTGCGGTGGTAGGTGTCGAAGCCGTCGTTGGCCAGGTTGAACAGGAAGTAGGTGAGGCCGCCGCAGAGCACCACGACCATGGGGAAGCCGAGCGCATTGGGCTGTCGCATGGCGGCCGCGAGCGCGGCATCGTTGCCGCTGCGCTCGAGGTGGCGCTCGTCCTTGCCCTGCAGGTACTTGAGGCGAAAGCTGCCGCCGAACAGGAGCTGGTCGACGAGGAAGGCGTCGAATACCGCCGCCACGAACATGGCGCCGTAGTAGGCCACGAGCCACGGGGTCTCGCCGCTCTCCCCCACGTGGCCGCCGCGCAGCGTGCGGGCGACGTAGACGGCAACGACGAGGCCGGCCATGTTGGCCAAGAGCGTCAACGAGGCCAGCTTGGCCAGAGGTGCGCGCGCGCGAGAAGGGGGGCCGGCGTCGGACATCGCTCCACGAGTCATACCGAAAAACCCGGACCGCTGCGCACGGCGAGGGTTCCGCGGCGCGCCTGAAACCGCCGATTTCTGGATCGGGAGGCACGCGGGGCCCTAGGCTCGGCGGCACCATGGCCGCAACACCCACGCAGCCCCGCCGCTCGAACGCGCTCGAGACCGCGCGCACACCGCTCGCGGAGACCGGCGCTGGACGCTCGATGGGGCAGGGCGCGGCGGCCCGCGGCTTGGTTGGACGGGTGCTGGCGGCGGGGGAGACGGTGGCCATGACGAGCGGGCTGGTGATGGCGCTGCTCCTGCTGGCCGATGCCCGGGCCGCGGCGCTGGGTGCCGACGAAGTGGCGCCTGGCGTGAAGCTCGCGGGGCAGGAGATTGGCGGGCTTAGCGCAGATGCGCTGCGGGAGACCGCGCAGAGCCTGGGCCACGCCGCGCTCGATCGACCGCTGACGCTGGCGGCGGGTCCGGCCGAGGTGAGGACGTCGGCGCGGGCACTGGGCGCCGATCCGGTGGCCGAGGCCTCGGTGCGCAGCGCCCTCGCGGTGGGACGCAGCGGCGACCCGTGGATCGATCTACGCGATCGCGTGGCCGCCGCGCGCGGTGACGTGGACCTGCCGATCGGGTATCGCTTCGTCGACGGTCCCGCGCTCACCGAGCTGATGGCGCTGGCGCCTCGGGTCGATCGCCCGTCGCTGCCGACGCGCCTCGATCTCGAGCGACGCAAGGTCATCCCCGCGAGCGCCGGCTCGGCGCTGCTGGCCTACGACTCGCTCTCGGCCGTCGCGGTGGGCCTGGCCGAAGGGGTCGATCGCATCGAGCTGGTCGTGCAGGACAAGCCCGCGGTGGACGACCCGCTGGCGGGGCTCGCCGACACGCTCGATGTGAGCGTGGTGCTCGGCAGCTTCGACACGCCCTACGCGGCGACCGACGGCGATCGCAACCACAACCTCAAGGTGGGCTCGACCGCGCTCGATGGCACGGTGCTGCAGCCCGGCGAGCTGCTCTCGTTCAACGAGGTGGTCGGGCCGCGCTCGGCCGAGGCCGGCTATCGCTATGCCACCGGGATCGAGGCCGGTGAGCTGGTCGACACGATGGGCGGCGGCATCTGCCAGGTGAGCTCCACGCTGTTCGGGGCCGCCTTCTTTGCCGGGCTCGAGGTCGTGCGCGCGCGCCCGCACAGCCGCCCGAGCGGCTACGTGGACATGGGGCTGGACTCGACGGTGGTCTACCCCGACGTGGACCTCAAGCTACGCAACCCGTTCGACTTTCCCGTGGTGGTGCACATGACCGTGAGCCAGGGGAAGGTGCGGGCCGAGGTGCTGGGCCCGCGGCGTCCCTACCAGGTGGCGTTCGAGCGCGAGCTCGTGGAGGAGCTCCCTCACCAGACCGTCTTTCGCTACGACAGCCGCCTGCGCAGCGGCACCGAGGCCGTGGCGCAGCGGGGCATGCGAGGCTTCAAGATCAAGCGGATCCGCAAGCTCTACCAGGGCGGCGAGGTGGTGAAGACCGAG
>JBFIJN010000068.1:0-24568 GCA_041600735.1 Nannocystaceae bacterium | reverse complement strand
GCCGCCAGGCGCAGCACCTCGAGACGCAGCTGCTCGAGCGCGTGGAGTCGCGCGCCAGACATCTGCTGCTCGGCAGCGGTCACGAACTGCCGGGCTTGCTCGCGGCCCTCGACCACCAGCGCCTGCGCGCGCTCGCGACCCTCGGCCAGTGCAGCCTCCATGCGGGCTCCAGCCTCGTCCTCGAGCGCTCGCAGCCGCTGCTCGTAGGTCTCGCGCGTGCTCGCGGCCGCCTGCTCGCGTGCCTCGACCGCGCGGCTCGCCTGCTCGAGCTCGTCGCGCCGCGCCGCGATCGCGCGCTGGACCGGGCGAAACAAGAAGCGCTGCAGCAGCGCCACCAGGACGGCGAAGTTGATCACCTCGAAGGCGACGACGGACCACTCGATGTCCATGGAGTGCTCAGATCAGCGGGTTGGCGAACAGGAGCACCAGCGCGACCACCAGGCAGTAGATCGCGGTCGATTCGACCATCGCCATGCCCACGAACAGCGTGCGGGTGATGGTGGATGCCGCCTCGGGCTGGCGGGCGATCGCATCGAGGGCTGCGACCACCGCTCGGGCCTCGCCGATGGCGGGGCCGATGCTTCCGATCATCACGGTGAGGCCCGCAACGATGATGGAGATGGCGGCGAGCAGGGTGTGGCTATCCATGGCTGGGCTCCGGGCTCTTGGGTCTGGGAGGGCGTTGGGTCTCGACCGCGGCGGCGATGTACACGGCCGCGAGAATTCCGAAGATGTAGGCCTGCACCAAGCCGGTGAGGATGCCGAGCGCCATCAACGGCACGGGGACGAGCACCCCCGCCACCAGCACCAGCGTGGCCACGACCATCTGGCCGCTCATGATGTTGCCGAACAGGCGCACGGCCAGCGCGAGCGTGCGAGTGAGCTCGCCCAGGATGTTGAGCGGTACGAGCAAGGGGTGTGGCTCGGCGTACTTGCGCAGGTAGCCGATGAATCCGTGGCGACGGATGCCGAAGTACGGCACCGCGAAGAACACGACCAGCGCGAGCGCGACCGCGGTCGCGAGATCGGCGGTGGGCGGTCGCGTGCGCGGGACGAGCCCCAGCAGGTTGGAGAGCGCGATGAAGGCCACGAGCGTGCCGATGAGCGGGACGTAGGGCGTGGGGTCCTCGCCGAACAGCTCCGCCAGCGTCGTGCGGATCCAGCTCACGTAGCTCTCGAGCACGGTCTGCCACGGGCGGATCTCGTGCGTCCGCATGCGCCGCGAGAGCGGCCACAGCGTGAACAGCAGCACCAGGGTGAGTCCCAGCGTGACGAGCACCGTGTCGGGGACGTGCAGCCCCCACAGCTCGAGTCCAAAGCTCTCGTTCATCGGTCCTCACGCGTGAGGCGGCTTCGCGCGGCCAGCCACGCCACGACGCCGAAGGCTACGAAGGCCGCGATCATGGCGACCGGGCGCCAGCGCGCGAGCAAGAACAATGCGAGCGCCGGCAGCCCCACGCGCAGCGGCAGCCCCCACAGTACCGACGACGCGCGCCCCGAGTGCGAGAGCTCGCAGCTCGCTCGCCATGAGGCTCGCTGGTGCAGCACGGCTGCGACCGCGCCCACGAGCACCCCCACCAGGAGCGGGACGACGAGTGCAACGACCGCAATCATGAGGGCCCCTCACGGTGGTTGGCGGGCGCGCTCGAGCTCCCGCTCGCGGTTCCCTGATCTGCGTGGTGGTCGTGCGGGTCGTGGTGGTCGTGGTGGTCGTGGTGGTCGTGCGGGTCGTGCGGGTCGTGGCGGTCGTGCTGGCCGTCCTGGTCGTGCTGGCCGTGGTGGTCGGGCGGGTCGGGCGGGTCGTGCTGGTCGTCGTCCTCTTGTGCGCGGACGTCGTAGCCCAGCCGCCACAGCGCGTAGCCGCCCGCGAGCACGCCCAGCCCCATGAACGCCATGGCCCAGGTGATGCCAGAGCCGAGGCGCACGTCGAGGAGGTGGCCGAGGAATGCACCGATCGCGATCGGTACGGCGACGAGCCAGCCGACCGTGCCCACCCACGTCGCCTGCGCCCACAGGCTCTTCCCCGGACCCCGCGAGCGAGCCCGGGTGCGACGCCGCGCAAACGCGTGGATCCGCTGGTCGAGCTCGCGAGCGGTCGCGTCGGGGCCGGCGCTCGGCGGGGGCTTGGCCTCGCTCATCCGAGCGCCTCCCGACGTAGCCCGGCGAGGGCGCGGCGGGTGGCCACCTCGTGGCGATGGGCCACGGTACGGGCCTCCTGCTCTGCGGCTGCCTGTTCGGCGTGGCGGGCCTTCACGTGCTCGCGCAACCCCTCGAGCGAGTCCGCGTGCGCGGCCCAGCGACACACCAGCGTGACCGTGTCGGGATCGACCAGCGCCACGCCGCCTTCGGTGGCGATGTAGCGCGCGCGCTCGTGGCCGGGCGCCTCGTCGACCAGCTCGATCGGCCCCGCGACGAATGTCAGCCGCGCGCGCTCGTGGCCGGGTAGCACCCCGCGCGCACCATCGGTGGCGTCGAGGCGTAGCCGACGGATGCCCGCGTGGATCGTGAGCTTCGCCGGCGTGGACACGCGCACGCTCATGGTTCGAGTCATGTCGCGCTCCGCTCGGCTGCGCTCCGCTCGGCCGCGGCGAGCAGCGACTCCAGCGTGCCGCCCATGTAGAGCGCGGCCTCGGGTACGTCGTCGCAGGCTCCGCCCAAGATCGCCTCGCAGCCCGCCAGCGTCTCTTCGGTGGTCACGTACACTCCAGGCTGGCCCGTGAACGGCTCGGTCACCGACAGCGGCTGGGTGAGGAAGCGTCGCAGTCGGCGAGCACGGGCCACCGCGCGCTGGTCCTCGACCGACAGCTCGTCGACCCCCATCAGCGCGATGATGTCCCGCAGCTCCTCGTACTTGGCGAGCACCCGGCGCGCGTCGGCGGCCACCTCGGCGTGGCGCGCCCCCACCACCTCGGGCCGCAGCAGCGACGACGTGCTGTGCAGCGGATCGACCGCGGGGTAGAGCCCCTCCGCCGCGGCCTCGCGCGAGAGCACCAGGAACGCGTCGAGGTGGTTGAACAGCTCCGCCACCGCCGGATCCGTGATGTCGTCGGCCGGCACGTAGACCGCCTGGACACTGGTGATCGCGGCATGCGGCGTGGAGGAGATTCGCTCTTCGAGGCTGGCCACGTCGCCCGCGAGCGTGGGTTGGTAGCCCACGCGCGAGGGCGGGCGACCCAGCATGCCGCTGACCTCGTTGCCCGCCTGCACGAAGCGAAACACGTTGTCCATGAACAAGAGCACGTCCTGGCGGGCGTCGTCGCGGAAGCTCTCGGCGATGGTCAGCGCCGCCATCGCGGTGCGGAAGCGGACGCCAGGCGTGGCGTTCATCTGGCCGAACACCAGCACCGAGTCGGTCAGCACCGCGGCATCGGCCATCTCGATCCACAGCTCGCGGGCCTCGCGAGAGCGCTCTCCGATGCCCGCGAACACGGTCGCGCCATGGTGACGGTGCACCGTGTTGTGCATCAGCTCCATCATCAGCACGGTCTTGCCCACCCCCGCCCCGCCGAACAGGCCCGTGTTCCCGCCGCGGGGGATCGGGGCCAGCAGGTCGAGCACCTTGAGGCCGGTCTCGAACACCGTGCGCGCGGGCAGCCGGTCGACCAGCGGCCGCGAGGGACGAACGATGGGGAGCGTGGGCTCGCCGAGCGCTTCACCTCCGTCGAGCGCGTGGCCGTGCACGTCGATGATGCGGCCCCGCACCTGATCGCCCACGGGGATCCGCATGGGGCCGCCCGTGTCCACCACGCTGGCTCCCAGCGCCAGGCCCCGCGTATCCCCCATCGCGACCGCGCGCAGGCGATCGGCGCACAGGTGTCCGACCGTCTCGAGCACGATGAGCTCGCCCCTCACGTTGCGGGAGTGGAGCGCGTGGCCCATGGGCGGCAGCTCACGGCCCGCCTCTAGCTCGAAGTGTGCCTCTACCACGGGCCCGCCGACCGCGGTGATGTGGCCATGCACTGCGTCATGATGCACGCGGCGCCCCGGATGACCGCACGCAATACCCGTGGGTACTGCCCAGGAATCCGTGCAGTGATTGCACGGTCGATGCCGCGCGCGATTCCTCTCGCGGAGGCCCCGTACGACTCAGCCGGATTCAGCCCGTGGGCGGAGCCGGTGTGGGCACCACGATCGCCTCGATCCGCGAGGCGTGGCGGGCCTCGTGGTACACGCGATGCGTCGCACGTGTGAAGTCCTCGTCGCGGGCCTCGAACACGTTGTCGACCCACTTCTGCGGGTTGCGATCGACCAGCGGGAACCATGTGCTCTGCACTTGGATCATCACGCGGTGACCGGGTAGGAACGTGTGCAGCACGTCCTGTAGGGGCAAGCGCACGCGGGTCGGGCGGCCCGGCTCGAACGGTCGCGGCGTGTCGTAGCCCTCGCGAAAGCGGCCGCGGATCACCTCGCTGCGCACCATCATCTGGTAGCCGCCCATGTGTCTGCCGGGGGCCACGTGCGGGTGGTCGGGCGCGTCACCCGGGAACACGTCGATGAGCTTCACCACCCAGTCGGCGTCGGCTTGGCTGGTCGAGACCCATAGATCGGCCGTGAGCGGCCCGGCGAGCGTGAGCGGCTCGGTGAGCGGCTCGCCCACCCAGTGCAGCACGTCGGGGCGTCGCGCGGCAAACCGCTGATCGTCGGTCATGTACTGCTTGGTCATCCCGGTCGCAACCTCTTCGGTGAAGGGCACCGGGTGGTCGGGGTCGCTGATGAACTCGTCGAAGCTGACTCGCGCGGTCGGTGTCGCTGAGCCGAGCGCATGGTCCGACCCCAGCCACAGCGTGTGGGGCCGTCCCGCGGGCGGCCAAGCATCGAACTTGCGCCACTGGTTGGCGCCGGTCTCGAACACATACGCCTCGGGAAGATCGGCGGGCGCGCGGGCATCGCTCTCGAGGTAGTGGCGGAAGAACTCGGCCTCGATCTCGCGCTGGTAGAACGGCGACTGCTCGCCCCCAAACTCCGCGTTGCCGAGGTGATCGCCGGGCGTGCGACCCCAGCCGCCGTGCGACCAGGGCCCCATCACCAGCACGTTGAACGCCTCGGGATCCTGGGCCTCGATCGCGCGATAGATCTGGAGCGGACCGTAGAGGTCCTCGGCATCGAACCATCCGCCTACCGTCATCACCGCAGGCGCCACCTTGCGCAGGTGGGGCAGCAGGTTGCGGGCCTGCCAGAACTCGTCGTAGTTGGGGTGGGCGACGAGATCGTCCCAGAACGGGAGCTCGTGGTGGAAGTGGCGCTCGTTGGCGTTGCGTAGCGCGCCGAGCTCCAAGAAGAATTCATAGCCGTCGGGCGTGCCGTGCTCGAAGCGCGGGCCCCACTCCGTGCGCAGGCCCTCGCGCACGCGCCCGAACGTCGCGAAGAAGTTGAATGTGTGGGGCAAGAAGAACGCGCCGTGGTGGTGGAAGTCGTCGAAGTACCAGTCGGCGATCGGGGCCTGGGGGGAGACCGCGCGCAGGGCCGGATGGGCATCGATCATCCCTGCCGCCGCATAGAATCCGGGATACGAGATGCCCCACATCCCCACGCGGCCGTTGTGTCCGTCGACGTGGTGCAGCAGCCACTCGATCGTGTCCCAGGTGTCGCTGCTCTCGTCGATCTCCGCGCCCTGCTTGGTGGGCTGGTGCGGGCGCATGTTCACGAACTCCCCCTCGGACTGAAAGCAGCCACGCACGTCCTGGTAGACGAACACGTAGCCGCGCTCCATGAGGGTGCGGCTCGGGCCCAGCGAGTCGCGATAGGCGTCCTCGCCGTAGGGGCCCACGCTGTACGGGGTGCGCATATAGAGGATGGGCGCTGCGCGGGAGAGATCCCGGGGGCGGTAGATCGAGGTGAAGAGCGTGACGCCATCGCGCATCGGGATGCGCACCTCTTGTTTCTCGTAGTGCTCGCGCACCCACTCGGCTCCGTCATCGGGCGTGAGCGCGCCAGGCAGGGTCCCTACGCTCGGATCGCTCGCCTGCGTGGCGCCCGAGGGATCGACCACGGAATCCGCTGCGGGATGGCAGGCGAGAGCGAGCACGAGCAAGGAGCTCAGGGCCTCGAGGCGTGGCATGTCGCGCACGATACCGACCCGCGCGCTTGCGCGGGGCTCCTCGTAGCTGTCAAAACCGCGCTCGCGGCCGTCTACGGGCCTTCGTTGGGGGTGGATAATGTAATGAGGATTGCGTAGCATCGCGGAATGAAGCCCGTCTCGCTTTTTTCGAGGCGGACCCGGAAAGCGGTCTGACATGTGTGTCTGACCCCTCGAGCGTGTGAGGCGGATGACGCCTCCCGGGGCGCGGAGGAGCTGAGGTCATGAAGAGAACGGTACTTTGCAGCGCGGTGGCGGGTCTGATGCTCGCGATTCCGGCCGGGTGCGGCGGCGATGACCCGAAGCCCAACGACAGCATCGGTGACGACGGCTCCGACGGCGGCATGGACACGGGCGAGGCCGAGGGCACCACGGGCGACGGCGCGGACGAGAGCTCCGACGGGGCCGACTCCACCGGCGATCCGATGTCCGTCTGCGCCGACATGGTCTTCGACAACGTCATCGACGAGGCTGCGTGCCCGTTCATCCAGGGGCAGGGCGTCGAGCCCCCCGAGGCAGACACGGTCGAGTTCTGTCGCCGCGCCTACATCGACTTGCTGAGCGAGTCGCCCACCGCGTCCGAGTACGAGGCCGACTGCAAGTGGTCGACCAAGGACGAGATCATCGACGACTTCATGAGCCGTCCCGAGTACGTGCTGGGTTCCCAGCGCATGTGGGGCGACATCTTCCACTACACCAGCGAGATCGTGCACTACCAGTACATTGCCGATCTCGATGCGCTCGTGGGCGAGCTCTACCTCGGCAACATCTCCTACGACGTGTTCGCCGAGCTGGCCTCCACGCACCCCGGCTTCCTGGGCCGCTGGGACGGCCTCGATCTGGTCGGCTTCAACTTCTTGGCCTTCCTCAATCGCGACGCGAACCCGGCCGAACGCCTCGCCCTCGAGCCCCTGTGGCACATGTGGCAAGAGCGGAACATGGCCGATCCCAACCAGAGCAACGCGCGCAACGTGGTGCTCGATACTCGCCTGTGCGTCGCGCCCAACGAGGCCGACTGCTACACCGACTACTGGGGCGACAACACCGTCATCATCCCGCCGCCCGTTCCCGGCGACACCACCCCCAACGGGCCCAACGTGCTCGACCAGAGCACGCTGACTCCCGAGCAGTGGAATCAGCTGCGGCTGCCGGGGCGGCTCATCAGCCAGCACGCCACCTTCTACGAGTCCTACGTGGACCGGGCGCTGCAGCGCTACCTGGGCTACGACGCGGGCGCCGAGCTGCCGACCGCGCGCCAGGCCCTCGTCGACATGCTCGAGGCCAACGGCGGCAACATCCGCGCCATCGACCGCGAGATCCTCACCTCGATCCTCTACACGTCGAGCAACCGCTTCGACGAGGGGGAAGTCGAGAATCCCGACGACTGGGCTGCCCCCTACCTGCACGGGCCGGTCAAGCAGATGGATCCCGAGGACTGGCTGCGCACGGCCGCCAAGCTCACCGGGGTCGATCTCGGGAGCTGCGACCACCGCTACCCCGACGTGCAGTCGGGCGCCGCGGGCTTCCACCCGCACGCCTACCCCACCATGGGTGGAGGCAACGCGCCGGACTACGAGTTCCGCAACCGCGCTCAGCTGCTCGGCGGCTGTCCCGATCACGTGACGCTCTTCCGCGAGCGACGGACCGGCCTCATCGCGGCGCTGACCCAGGCCACGCTCACCACCGAGCTGTGCGAGGCCGCTGACCTCCAGTCGCCGATCTACCCGCTGCAGTTCATCGAGGATCCCAGCGACAAGTCCGAGGCGGCCCTGACCACCGCGGCCAACCAAGTGTACTCGGCCGCGATGGTGCGACCGATCCCCGAGGCCGCCAACGCGGCCCTCATGACCGGCGTCAGCGGCTGCCGCGACGACCTCGGCTGCACGCCCACCGACTTCGCGGTGGAGACCTGCCGGCTCACCCTCAAAGCTGCGGACTTCTTGTTCTACTAGGCCCGCCTGCAAGAGGAGAGGAGGATCACCATGTCGACCATCACCAAGAGCAACCGCCGTACCTTCCTCAAGCTGGGCCTGGGTGGCATCGCCACCGGTGCCATCGCACCGTGGGTCTGGACCCCGAGGATCAGCAAGGCTGCGCTGGACATCCCCGCCAGCCGCCACAACCACATCATCGTCATCAATCTCGACGGTGGGGCCCGCACGCCGCCCATGTTCAACGGCAACTTGGACACGCGCTGGAACCCCTACGGCACCCAGCCGGGAGCCGGGGCCACCGAGTGGGGCGTGAGCATGGTCTTCGACCCCACGCCCTACCCCGACACCACCGCCACGTTCGGCGTCGCGATGCCCTCGCTGCCGATGATCAGCAACGAGATCTGCGTGCTGGGTACCCTCGATCACACCCCCGGCGCGGCCGCGGGCGTGGGTGACCACAACGTCGCACGCGACATCATCTCGAGCGGCAAGCAGGGCGGCGGCCCGGGGATGATGAGCCTCATCTACGCCCGCCACAAGAACTACACCGAGGGCAGCGCCGGCCTCGTGTTCCCGCCCGTGGTGATCGGCGCAGGTGCAGCCACCACGATCTTCGGGATCCCGGAGGGATCGATCACCCCGGTGATGGTGCCGTCGTTCTCCGAGTTCGCCAGCCAGAGCGGCGACGATGCCGGTGGTCAGCCCACGTGGGCGCGGTCGTTCGAGGCGGGCCTCGATGATGCCTCCGCCGTGATCCGCAGCGCTCGCGACCGCCAGCTCATCGAGCGCATGTCCAACGGCAAGCAGAACGTCGAGGCCTTCCGCAACGTGTTCCTCGACCCCGCGCTACGCGTGGCCACGGAGCCCACTGCCGGCACCGACCTCACCAACGGCGATCTCGCCGCGATCCTCGGCACCTCGCTGTTCGGGCGCAACATGGCGCTGGCGCTGCGCTTCCTTCAGCATGGCTCGGCCGCGGTGACCGTGGGCGACAACGGCTGGGACACGCACTCGGCGGAGAGCGGCGCGTACATGATCAGCGCCAATACGCTCGGACGCGTCCTCGCCGGCCTGAACTTCGCGCTCAAGCGCATGACCCACCCCGAAGGTGGGACCTACTGGGATCACACCCTGGTGATGTTCCAGAGCGAGTTCGGGCGCGACAACCTGATGTCCAATGGCTACAACTCGGGCGGCGGCTCCGACCACACCGGCGGCCCGGGCTCGCGCTACCAAGCCTTCCCTTACATGGGTGGCTTGGTGGGACAGGGTGGCAAGTTCTTCGGCCGCACCGACGCGAGCACCATGGAGCCGATGCCCGGGCAGCCGATCTACGGCACCACGGCCCACATGGCGATGGCGCTCGCCGTGCTCGACATCAATACCGAAGAGATCTGGTCGGGTATCGAGCCGGTGGCCGACATCTTCTGAGCGGATCCGGCTATCGTTGGGGTCCCCCTCTCGCAACCCTGCCACTCGGAGTCTTCATCGTGCCTCGTCTCAGCGTCCTCCTCGCCCTCGCCACTGGAAGCTGCGCGCTCGCTTGCACCGTGGGCGGCGGGGGAGGAGGGGACTTCGGCGACGGTGCGTCTCAGAACGATGGCAGCGGCACGGCCGGGGGCACGGCCGATGGAACGGACTCGACCGCGGGTGGCGAGACCGATGACCAGCCCGTGCCCGAGGACGGCAAGGAGTTCGTGGAGGAGGCCAAGAAGGAATTCCCCACGTACCTCGATCTCCACGAGAAGGTCATCACGCGTACCTGCACGCCGTTCCAGAACGTGTGCCACAACAACAAGGAGTACCCCGATCTCCGCACGCCGCAGGCGATGCTGGGGATCCTGGGGAGCCCCTGCAACATCGACGTCGAGGACCCGCTCAACACCTACAACGGCTGTGAGCCGCTGGCCGACATCGTTCGCTTCACCAACGGCGGCAACGTCGGGTGGGAGACCAAGGTTGGGTACGTCCAGCTGAACTCCGACGGGATGGGCACCGTGACCTCCGCGGTCCTCTACCTCGCCGACCCCATGCCAGCGGCGATGCTCGACCCGATGACGCCCGAGAGCATCGACGTGCTGCGCACCACGGCGGGCGGGATGCTCACCGTGGGTCAGGTGAGCGATGCCATCACCTACGCCGCCGGCGTCAATGCCGTGCAGGTCACCGGCTACAACATGCTCGGCGACAGCGTCCACACGCTGATCGAAACCAGTCTGCGCGGCGGCGATCCAAACCGCGACGGTGTGCTGGGGGCCGAAGAAGATCGGCTGCTCGAGATCCAGCGGGGCGACCCTTGGGGCTCCTACCTGCTGCAGCGTCTGCAGGGCAACGTGCCAGGCAGCCCCATGCCGCTCGCCAACCAGCCGCTCTCCGCCGCAGAGGTCGTGGCGATCGCGTGCTGGATCGAGGGCACCGATGCACCGGGTGGAGACAGCCCGTACGCCGACATCGACTATGATGGCTGTCAGTACGCGGCGGAGTTCGGCGAGCCCGATCCCAACAGCGGCGCGACCTTCTCCGGCCACGTGCAGCCGATCCTCAACGCCCGCTGCGCCACCGCGGGCTGCCACGGCAACATGGCGCCCCAGGCCGGCCTCGATCTCACCGAGGGCGTCGCGCGCGACAACCTGTTCCAGCTGTCCGTGCAGAACCCCGATATCCCGCTGGTGACCCCGGGTAATCCCACCAACAGCTATCTCATGACCAAGCTGACGGGGGATGGGTTCTCGGGCAAGCAGATGCCGCTAGGGGCGGCGCCGCTCACCCAGGCCGACCGCGACGTGATCCGCTTGTGGATTTCCTACGGCGCGCCAGACGACTAAGCTCTGGGCTCCCATGTTGGCCGATACCTTGCGACTCGGCCCGTTCTCGCGGGGGCTGGCGACCGGATGGACCGCCCTGCTCCTCGGCTGTAATGCCGGCGGTGGTGATGACGGGTTCAACTTCGCGACGGAGTCTCGCGGTCCGGGCGGGTCGAGTGCCTCATCGGGCGGCACGGCCGAGAGCACGAGCGGGGGGAGCACCTCGCCCGTGACCACGGTGGCGGACTCGAGCAGCAGCACGGGGGCGAGCTCGGAGTCCGACACCGGCGATGACGGCCCACCGGCGGTCCCGTGCACCGCGGTCGACATCGTGTTCGTGGTGGATGACTCGACCCCGATGCTCGAGGAGCAGATCCGGCTGCGAGCCGCGGCGACAGCGTTCGTGCAGCAGCTGGTGGCGAGCATCCCCACGCTGCTGGATGACCTCTACATCGGCGTCATCACCACCGACGACGACCTGTTCGTGCAGGCCAACGCCGAAGCTTGTGGGCCCTACGAGGGCGGCAATAACTGGATGGTCTCGTCGAGCACGGCACTGGGCACCGAGCTCGACTGCGCGCTGGCGGTGGGGGTCGGCGGCTCGCCCAACGAGCGACCCATCGACATGCTCACGAGCGCGCTCGGCGATGAGAACCTCGTGCCGGGCGGGTTCCACAACGGCTTCCTGCGCGAGGAGGCGTTGCTGGTGGTCGTGCTCGTCACCAACGAGGAGGACGACTTCGAGATCGATACCTCGTGGGGCTCTGCCGGCGATCCGCCCGAGTGGGTCGAGGCCATTGCTGCGCGCAAGGGTGGCTACGAGAAGGACGTGGTCGTGCTCTCGCTCGTGGGTACCGAGAAGCCGAACGCCTGCCCCGACTTTCAGTGGGACGGTACCGACGGGGCCCAGATCTCGCCTCGGCTCATCGAGTTCACCGAGGCATTTCCACGGGGCGAGGTCGGTGACATCTGCGCGCAGGAGTACGCGACCTTCCTGCTCGGCGCAGTGCCCGGCGTCACGGCCGCGTGTGCTAGCTACACACCGCCGTAACCCCCGGAGTCTCGCCCACGCCACGCCGGAGTCTCGCCCACGCCGCCCCGCGACTCGCCCACGCCGCCCCGCGACTCGCCCACGCCGCTCCGTGAGACGCCCACGCCGCTCCGTGAGACGTCCACGCCGCCCCGCGACTCGCCCACGCCGCTCCGTGAGACGCCCACGCCGCTCCGCGAGACGTCCACGCCGCCCCGCGAGACGTCCACGCCGCCCCGCGAGACGTCCAGCCCGCCCGGGTGTGTTCCGCGTGCGCGGGACCGTGGCGGTGGTTTGCTCGCGGCATGCTGGTGGCGAGGCGGCCTCGAGGGCTGATAGGTTCGACCCCCGCCCTCGAGGGCGGCGAACGAGCCATGGCCCTTCATTGGATGCTCTGCGTCGTCTTGCTGCTGTCCGGCGTGCTGCTGCTTGCGGCCAAGCTCGCGTACCACTGGCCGGTCCTCGCCTCGGCTCGTATTCGTCCCGAGCCCGACCGCAAGCTGCGCGGCGCCCGGCTCTACCGACGAGTGTTCGGCAACATGGTGTTCTCCGGTGCGCTCGTGTTCGTGCTCACCTATGCCACGTACCCGTGGCTCATCGCGGAGGGCCCGTTTTCGTGGCTACAGCTACTCCTCGACGCCACGCTCACGTTGCTGCTCTACGACTTCCTCTACTACCTCATGCACCGGTTTGCGTTCCACCAGTGGGGGCCGCTGCGGCGGGTCCACGTGGTGCATCACGCGGTGCGCCACCCCCACGCCGTGGATAGCCTCTACCTGCATCCGGTGGAGACGTTCCTCGGGCTGGCGCTCTTGATCGCTTGCACCCTCGTCGTAGGGCCGGTTCATCCGGCGACGTTCTGCGTGGAGTTTGCGGTCTACTCGTTCCTCAACATCCTGGTGCACAGCGGGCTCGATCTGCCGTTCTTTCCGCTTCGCGCGCTGAGCTATCTCGCACGCAAGCACGATGTGCACCACACCAGCATGAAGGGAGGCAATTATGCCTCCCTCACGCCGATCTTCGATCGTCTCTTCGGCACCGCCGAGTAGGCTGAGGACCGCTACCGAAGGCCCATGAAGGCCTCGGTGAAGGCGCGCAGCCGAAGGACCGAGGGCACCCCGTCGGAGCTCTGGAACACGAGCGTGTCGTCGAAGCTGACGTTGTCCGCGGCCTGGTAGGCCACGAAGGCCCGCCCGGCCGTGCTGTCGAGCAGCGCGTTGATGCGGGTCTCGTAGGCGCCGCGCACCTGCGCAACCGTGGCATCGCCCTCCGCACTCAGGCGCGCGGAGACGCCCTCGGCTTGCAGGCGCACACGCTGGTCGTACTCGAGCGTCTCGGCCTGGATGTTCTGGATGCCGAGCAAGTACGGGTCACCGATGGATGCGGGGTCCATGTCGAGCGCTTCCACCGCCTTGGCGACCACCGCCTCTCGGGTCGTGGGATCGACCGAACTGAGGATTCGCCGGGCGGCACCTGGGGTGTTGTCGCCCGCGGTGTCGATGAAGCCGACCTGATAGGCGCCCTCGAGTCGCGCGATCTTGGTCTTCCAGCCCTGCTCGCGTGCGGCCGCGAGCGCGTTGGTGCCTTGCGTATACTTGTCGAGGTCCTGCTGCTTGGTGGCTACCTTCTCGCGGGCTCCGTCGAGCAGCTTGTTCTGCTCGTTGAGCTGGATCTGCTGGAGCTGGCGCTCGTACTCGTCGCGGAACGTCACCGCTCGCACGAGCACGACCTCGGCTTCTACATGGAGATCGGCAAGCGACGCGTTGAGGGCCGTGAGCGACTCCTCCGCCACTGCGAGCCGTCGTTCGCTGTTGTACCACTCGGCCGATGCGAGCTCGGCCAAGTGCTCGCGTAGCACGCTGACGGTGGTTTCCTCGGCCAGGCGCTGCACTCGCAGCAGCCCGTTGCGGTCCTCGACATGATTGCCTGCCTCGACCACCAGGTGACCCTCGCCGGGCTTGATGTGGTAGGGGACCGAGACATCGACCATCACGATGTTGTTGTCCTGGGTGCGGATCTGCAGGGTCTCCTGCGGCCCCTGGTCGTCGTTGGTGTAGTCGAGGAACTCGAAGCGACGCGGCAGGTCGATGATCTTGTGCACACCAGGAATTCGCAGCGCCCAGCCGGGCCCCAGGTCCTCGGGGTATACCCCTGAGAGGTTGCTCTGCCGTACCCCGATGTCGTCGGGCTCGATGATGGCAAAGCAGAACTTGGGGGACAGCCACATCACGACGACCCCCACGACGAACAGACGCAGCATCTTGCTCAGGGCG
This sequence comes from Nannocystaceae bacterium, assembly GCA_041600735.1. GTDB lineage: Bacteria > Myxococcota_A > Polyangia > Nannocystales > Nannocystaceae > Paraliomyxa. The sequence goes on along the minus strand of JBFIJN010000068.1, from coordinate 10,451 downwards.
TTCATAGGGCACCTCCCACTTGTTCCACGCGAAGTCGCGAGGGCGTCGAGTCGTCGGCCCACGGCTGGATGTCGATGGTGACGCCCTTGAGCTTCTCACCCAGGCGCTCCATTACCCGCTCGACGGGCTGGGTCTGGAACGCGTTGATCGTGGCACGCTTGTTGTCGTACTGAGCGTCGAGCTGCCCCGCCAGCTCCTCGGCTTGGCGCTCTGCGGCCGACTTGGCGGCCTGGCCCTTGGCGACCTGCTCGATTCGATAGCTGTCGGCTTTGCGTCGGGTGTCGGCCTGGACCGCAATCGCCGTCGCGAGCGCGGCCTCGAGCTCGGCGCGCTTCTCTTGGATGATCTTGTTCTGGTCGCGGTCGACCTCGGCCAGCGTGCGCTCGCGGTCGGTCTGAGAGCGCTGTAGCTCGGACTCGATGACCGTGAGCTGATTCTCCGCCTCGTTGCGAGCCTCGATCAGGTTCTCGTACTGCTCGTTGAAGCGCGGGCGCGGGGTCACGATCTTGGTCACCGTGACGCCATGGGGCTCAAGTAGCTCGTTCAGCCGTGCGCGGGCGCGCTCGGTGGCTTCGCCGAAGCGGGCGGGGTTGGACACGGAGATCGTCGATTCCCGGCCGAACTCGTCGCGGAGGATGGCGCGGGCCATTGGTCGCATCCAGCGGCGAAATTCGTCGCCTGGTCCTGCGTCACGGATGACGTCGCTGGCGCTCGCCCCGAGCACCTGGAAGATGATCGTGGTGTCGTTGAACAGGAAGTTGGAGCCGTCGCTAGCCCGGACCGTCAGCTCTTTCACGTGCAGAGCATCTTTGTCCTTGTCGCCCTTCATCACGAACGTCTGCGGGCTCGCGTCGATGATGTAGACGGAGTGGATCCCGAACGGCGCCGAGAAGATGAGGCCCGGCTGGGTTCGAGTCTCCTGATCGCCGGTCAGGTTGTTCACGCGCACGGCGACCTTGCCCGGGTCGATCGTCGTGAACGAGCCGAACAAGAGGATGAGGAGGAACACCAGTGCGAGTGCGAACCACACCAGCGTTCCGCCGGCACCCCCGCGTGCTTTCTCGAACAGGCGGGCCAACCGTGGCCCGACACCCCTTCCGCCGGAGCCTTTGACGATCTTCATTGACGAGCTTCTCCTGGGGGGAGGCTATCAGATACCGCTTGGCGGGGCCCTTTGCGGATCCGGCCACCCGGCTTCAGTGTCTCGCTGGGGGATCCGCCGACGCGCGGGCTCGCGGAGAGACCCCAGAGAGGCCGCTGACGAGCCGCTCACGGGCCGCTCACAGGCCCTGGGCGGGCCCCACGAGAGATGCGACCCAAAGGATGTCGTGCGGCGAGAGCAACGCCCATAGCACGACGACCAGGGGGGCGCGCCAGCTCGCGTCGGGCCGTCGAGGCCGAACGACGCGGAGTGTTGGAGGTGTCGTCATCGCCGCATGTGGCTAGAGGTTTCGGTCGCCGGTCGCCGGTCGCTGGTCGCTGGTCGCCAGTCTAGCGGCTCGCCTCGGGAGGCACGGGTTGCTGGAGCAGCTGCGGGTTGGCGATGCGGCGCAGGTACGCCTGGTATTCGTGGAGTACGAGCGGCTCCGCTGGGGTCCGCTCGAGCATGACGGGGAAGACCCGCTCGGCAAGATCATCGGCGGCGCGGGCTGCCTGGAGCAGCATGCCGCGTGCCGGACGAAACTGTGGCGCGATGCGGTAGGCGTCGAGGTAGTGCCCGGTCGCGGCGACGAGCCCGGGGATGAAACCTGGTGTGTTCAGCCGCTCCGATTCACCGCGGAGATAGTATCCGAGCGCTTCGCCGTGTTCGGCAACCTCGGTGAGAAACGAGGCGAGCTGCGTGGCGTCGGCGGTGACTACCAACCCCTCGGGAAGGGCGCGCCGTACTTCGAGGAGCGCGAACAGGTTGTCGCGTCCTCGGGTGGAGCTCTCCTCGTAGGCGCTGCGCGGCGCGAGCGTCGACACCCTCGGCATGAGGTCGGAGTTGAGTCCTCCTGGACCCGCGAAATCGACTAGGCCGGAGCGATCGACGAGATAGGCGCCCAGTAGATCGCGCGGGTCCATCAGCAGCTCGCGGTAGACGGGCGCCTCCATTCGGCGCGAGAGCGGGTCCAAGTCTACGACGAGCGGCTCGGGCGACCGCTCCACGTCGCGACCGATCAACACGATCGCAGGTTGCTCCACGGAGTAGATGCCGAGCAGCACGTGGACCTCTCCGAACGCCTCCGTAAACGTTCGACAGATGACCCCCAGGGTCTGCGGGTCGAGCTGATAGAGGGGGAGCCACTGCCCGAACAACCCGCCTGGTGCCAGGTGTCGTCTCACGTTCGCGAAATGTTCGAGCGCGTAGAGGTTCCCGGCCCCGTCGTGGCCGGGGTGGAAGAGGTCGGCGACGATCACGTCGTACTGGTCGCGACTGGCCGCAACGAACCGGCGAGCATCCGCTGCATGAAGGTGTACGCGCTCGTCTTCAGCCACGGCTGCGTTGATGTCGCGAAAATGGTGAAGTTGGTCGATGACCGCTGGCAGCAGCTCGATCGCATCGACGTGCTCGAGCTCGGGGTGGTTGCGTACCGCGCTGAGCGTCGCGCCGGTGCCGACCCCGAGGAACAGCGCGCGCCGCGGCTCCGGGTGCAACAGCAGCGGGATGTCGCCCATGCGGCGCTCGCCGAAGCCCTGCTTGCCGCCCATGCGAAAGTGCTTGCCCACCTGCAGGCGGCGGAGCGGAGCGCCGGGCGGAGCCTTCCCGTTGGGGTGATACTCGCTGACGATCACGACCCCGAGGAGGGTCTCGCGGATCTCCAGTTGTACCCACCCGTCGTCTGGCGGCACCAACATCATCGAAGAAGGGGTGACGGCAGTGAGGGCCACCACGCCCAGGATTCCGCCGATCTGGAGCGTAGGCTTGAAGCGACGGAACCATGTGAACGCGCCAAACAGCGCCAGATAGCCGTAGACCACTGCGATGAGTGCGTCGCGGTAGCCGAGCGATTCGATCGCCCACACGCCAAAGACGAACGGAGCGAGGGCTCCCCCCAGCGTGTTGAGTGCGTAGGCGCGGCCGATCCCGCCTGGGGAGAGCAGTCCCGCAACGTGGGAGAACAGCCCGCCCATCAGTAGCGTGGCGGGGCCGAGCACCAGTGTTGCGGCGATGACCTCGGCCAGCATCTCGAGCGAGACGCTCGCCTCTTCACCTGCGACCCACTCCATCACTTCGGGCGCCACTACCAGCATCCTCGCCGCCCACACCGTTGCCGCACCGTGGGCCAGCAGGAGCACGGCGGCGACGGTTGCAGGGCGCCCTCGCACCGCGCGGGAGGCATGACGGGTGTAGAGCGCGGCGCCGATCGCCGTACCCAGGAGGTACACCGCTAGCACGTGGGCGAACGTGAAGATCGTGTTCTCGAGGAGTTGAGAGAGGATCTGAATCGCCACGACCTCGAGCCCAACGCCCGCCAGGCCCGTGCCCGCCAAGAGCGCCAGCAACAACCATGGCTCGTTCGCAACTTCGGCGTCGGGATCCATCGATGCATCGATCCGTGACGCGGGTTCCGCATCCCCCTCGGACAGCCGCTCGTTCTGGCGCCAGTGTCGGGCCACGAAGGCCGCACCCACGCCGAGAGCTGCCAGGGTCAACGCACCTCCGACCATGCCTCCCGTGGGCAGGAGCACGTGTACCGTGACCAGCACTCCGATCACGGCGCCCGCGGTGTTGGCCGCGTAGAGTCGACCGAGCCCGCGCCCGCCTGGGTCCGAGGGACATGCCCGGCGTCGGGCTTCGACCAACGCCGGCAACGTGGCGCCGAGGCAGAATGTGCCGGGCAGCAGCACCACCGCTGCCACCCCGATCGACAGCGCTAGCGCGGAGCCCCCGTCATTGTCTCCCGCGATGGGTCCGATCGCTCCCGGCAGCCACGCCGCGAGGGCGTGCAAGAACCACGGGCTGAGCGCGGCGAAGATCGCCGCGGTGATCTCGAGAACCATGAAGAGCCGTACGGGGTCGGCGCTGCGCCGGGCTCGCTCGTGCAAGGCGGCGGCGCCAATCGCCATGCCACCGAAGAAACCCGCGAGCACCCCCAGCACCCCGAGTGTCTCGCTGCCCAGCGCCAACGCCAGCAGTCGTGTCCACAGGATCTCGTAGCCGAGCCCGGCCGCGCCCGAGAGCACGAAGGCGCCCAGCAGCCAGCGATCGCGAGCTTCGGCCATGTCGCGGGAGGATACACTCCACCGTGAAGCTTCTCACCGGACGGCCACCCGTCGCGTGAGGGCTCCCCTTGGGGACGCCGAGAGGCCATGCCTACCATTCGCTCGCAGTCACGAGCCCCTCGGGCGGTCGGGCTGGTGGGCGCACTGCGTACCAACAGGAGACGGAGCATGAAGATCTCGGTCATCGGCGGCGGCCCTGGCGGCCTCTATTTCAGCCTGCTCATGAAGAAGGCGCGGCCGGACTACGAGATCGCGGTCTACGAGCGCAATCGGCCGGACGACACATTTGGCTGGGGCGTGGTGTTCTCCGACGAGACGCTTTCGAATTTCCTCGAAGCCGACCGACCCACGTGCGAGCGGATCACCGAGGGGTTCGTCCACTGGGATGCGATCGACGTGTGTTACCGCGGCGAGGTGGTGCGCTCGGGGGGGCATGGGTTCTCCGGCATCGCGCGTCGACGGCTGCTGCAGATCCTCCAAGGCCGCTGCGCCGAGCTTGGGATCGCGCTCAACTTCTCTACCGAGGTCGAGGGCTACCAGTCGTTCGGTGACTCGGATCTCGTGGTCGCGGCCGATGGGATCAACAGCCGCACGCGCACCGCACTGGCCGAGCACTTCGGCCCGGACATCCGGGTTGGCGCCGCCAAGTTCATCTGGCTCGGCACCACCAAGGTGTTCGACGCCTTCAAGTTCTTCTTCCAACGCAACCAGCACGGGTTCTTTCAAGTTCACGCCTATCCATTCGATGCTCAGACCAGCACGTTCATCGTGGAGACCGACGAGGAGTCCTGGCGGGCCGCGGGGCTAGACGCCATGACCCCAGAGCAGAGCGTGGACTACTGCGAGCGTCTCTTTGCCAAGGAGCTCGACGGGCACCGCCTGCTCATCAATCGGTCCGAGTGGATCAACTTCCGAAGGGTACGCAATGCAACCTGGCACCACGAGAATGTGGTGCTCATCGGCGACGCTGCCCACACGGCGCACTTCTCGATCGGATCGGGGACCAAGCTGGCGATGGAGGACGCGATCGCGCTGTGCACCGCGTTGGAGAGCCACACCAAGATCCCCGACGCGCTGGCCGCGTACGAGGAGCAGCGCTGGGTAGACGCCGCAAAGCTCCAGAAGTCCGCTGAGACCAGTCAGCGTTGGTTCGAGGAGATCAAGCGCTACGCCGATGATCCGTTGCTCGGCCTGACCATGAGCCTGATGACTCGTAGCAAGCGGGTGACCCACGCCAACCTGGCCCTGCGCGACAAGGGCTTCATCGCGCTGGTCGATCGCTGGTTCGCCGACACCGCGGGCTGTGCGGCCAAGAAGCCGCCGCCGCCCCCGATGTTCACCCCGTTCAAGCTGCGAGACCTCGAGCTCGACAACCGCGTCGTGGTCTCGCCCATGTGTCAGTACTCTGCGCTCGACGGGGCGGCCGACGACTGGCATCTCGTGCATCTCGGCAGCCGGGCAATCGGCGGGGCCGGCCTCGTGATGGCCGAGATGACCGATGTCACCCGTGACGGACGCATCAGCCCCGGCTGCACCGGGCTCTACGACGATGCTCACACCGCTGCATGGCGCCGGGTGACCGATTTCGTGCACCGCTCATCGAGGGCGAAGATCGGTGTGCAGCTGGGCCACGCGGGTCGCAAGGGCTCCACCGGGCGACTGTGGGAGGGCTACGATCGCCCGCTGGAGGCCGGTAACTGGCAGATCATGGCGCCGTCGGCACTGCCGCTACATCCGGGAGTGAGCCAGACTCCCAAGCCGATGACTCGCGCCGACATGGACGAGGTCAAGGCAGCCTACGTAGCCGCGACCGAGCGCGCGCTCGCGGCGGGCTTCGACCTCATCGAGGTCCATATGGCACATGGGTACCTTCTGGCCAGCTTCATTTCGCCGCTCACCAACCAGCGAGATGACGAGTACGGGGGCACGCTCGCGGGACGCATGCGCTACCCACTCGAGGTCTTCGACGCCATACGAGCGACATGGCCCGCGGGCAAGCCGATCTCCGTGCGCATCTCCGCGGTCGACTGGGCCCCCGGCGGGACCAGTGAGGACGATGCCGTCGAAGTGGCCCGCTCGTTGAAGGCGCACGGAGCGGACATCATCGACGTATCTTCTGGCCAGACCGTGCCGCACGAGCGTCCGCAGTACGGCCGGATGTTTCAGACCCCGTTCTCCGACCGTATTCGGCACGAGGTGGGCATCCCAACGATCACCGTGGGCGCGGTCCAGGGTTGGGACCACGTCAACACGATCCTCGCTTCCGGGCGGGCCGATCTGTGCGCGCTGGCGCGGCCTCACCTGTTCGATCCCTACTTCACGCTGCACGCTGCCGCCGAGCAGGGCTACTACGATGTGCGGTGGCCGAACCAGTACCTCAGCGGAGCTCCCCGGCCGCCGGATCCCAACGCGGGCAAGCGCCGGGATTGATCGGGACCGGGCGTATGAGTCCGCCCGAAAGGGTCGCGGGGTGGCGGTCGTTCGAGTGAGTCCAAGCGAGAGGCTCGCGGTGTGGCGATTCGTTCGAATGAGTCCGCCCGAAAGGGTCGCGGGGTGGCGATCGTTCGAGTGAGTCCAAGCGACGGGGTCGCGGCGTGGCGATCGTTCGAATGAGATCATCGCGCCGACCGGTGGGATGCGGCTCGTTCGACTGCCGTCGCTGACTCGACGGGGGAGGCTCCAATATTGCCGTCTTGGTCGGCGGAGTCGCCTCGTTCGACGGCGCCTCAGGTGCCCGACGTGGCCGCAGCTCGAGACCATCGCGATGGAGGACGGGCGGCGTCTACAGTGGTCGGTGTCGATTCGATGCAACAACTCCGCGCCGCGGTCGAGAAGGAGGTATGCACGACCACTTCTCCCAGCCACGAGATCCCGATCTCCTCGAGGGCGAGCAGGCACTGCGCCGCCTTCGGCCGGAGCTCGAGGCTCTCGAGGCACCACTCCATTCCCGGGCCATCCACGTTCCGTACGCTGTTTCGGTCCTCCTTGGCGTCCAGCCCACCATCGAGCGGTCTCTGCCGTTGATGAGGAGATACACCCCGCTGGCCAACATCAGCCGCATTGCCAATCTCCGTGACTACGCGCTCGCCACTGCGTTCGTCCATCATCGCTCTCGGCGGACCGCCCCCACGGATGGCCCGAACTACACCCGGCTCATCACGGACGCCCGTGCGCTCTACCGCCGCCTCGGCGCGGCCTCTGCTCACCTGGCCGACCTCGGACTACTCGACGCGGGCCGCGTCGCGGAGATCCGCCGGGTACGCGGCAACATCGCCGTGGGCGATGGGTTGCTGGCGCTCGCCACGACACTGCAGGAGCGCTGGCCGATGGTGGATCACTGCACCCCCATTCAAAGGCACGAGTTGCGTCACGCGGCCGAACTGGGAGCTAGGCTTCTCGCGGCCGTGGCGGAGCGCAGGCAGCAACGCTCGCGGATCGCCTCGTTTCGTCGCTCGGATGGGTTGCATCGGCGGGCGGTGTCCAGGATGTGCGACGTCTACGAAGAGGCGCGCCGCGTGGTCGCGTACATCGGTTGGTACGAGCCCGATCTCGCACCGCTGCCGTCGCTCGTCCGCCGCCTCGCCAAGCACCGAGCGCTCGTCGAGGGTCGGTCCCTCGTCGAGCCGGCGGAAGGCACGATGATCGATCCTCCCGGAGGTCTCATCGCCGCGGAGTGAGCCCCATGCGGCGGCGAGCCGCCCCATGCCGGCGCCTCGCGCCCGCGGCCTGCTGCTCGACACTGGGCGCGGGCGCGGGCGTAGGCGCGGGCACGGGCGTTGGCACGGGCGCGGGCGTAGGCACGGGCACGGGCGTTGGCACGGGCACGGGCGCGGGCGCGGGCACGGGCGTGGGCACGGGCACGGGCACGGGCACGGGCACGGGCGTGGGCACGGGCACGGGCGTGGGCACGGGCGTTGGCACGGGCGTGGGCACGGGCACGGGCGTGGGCACGGGCGGGGGCGGGCGCGGGTCCAGGCGATGGCATCCGGTCGGCCTCTGATATCCGCACGCCCGCGCGAATCTCAGATGAGTCCGTGCCGGGCTCCAAGCTCGGCGCGGACGGTCACTCACTCGGTATCGATGAGAGCACCACGTGGTGAGCGAGGCCGGGCAGCCAGTGGAGTGACAGGCCACTTCCTCTCGCCTCCATCCACTCGGAGTACGCCCGCATGCGATCGACGGTGGCACAGAGCTCGGCGGGTACCACCAGCACCTCGGTATGGCCGCTGGTGCGCAGTTCCTCGAACATGCCGCGCAGCGTCGCGTCATCGCCCTCCTGGATCACACGGTATGGCACCTTGAAGAATCCTTGGTTGGCTTCCGCGCGGGCGACGGCTTGCTTCCATCGCTGGGTCACGGCCTTGCCCGAGGTTCTTGGGACGAGCACGATCACCGCGCCGCCGAATACATCGACGGGTCGAGGAAGCCCGGCGCCTTCCGCAAACACTCCGAGCAACAATGAGTCTTGTTCCGCGCCCAACGCGTCGAGACCCAGCACCCGACCGCCTGGGGTTGCGGGGCCATCTCCCAGCACGAGTCTTGCCTCATGCCCTCGAGCCCTCAGCAACGAGGTGTATAGAGCTCCCCAGCTCTCCGAGAGCGCCGAAGGCTGGGCTACCCGGACATCGATCGGTCTTCCTGCTTCAGCCATCGGAGCTACGGGATCGGGCAGGGGCGTGGGGCTTCGCGAGGGGATGGTCGTGGTGGATAGGCCCAGCGCCTCACGGACCGCGGTGTCGCGGGATCCTCCGGGTGCCACCGCAGCGCGGATCTCGAGGTTGAGCTCGGCGCCGCGCAGGCCAGCGGAGGTTCCGTCGTCGAGGGTGCCCAAGACCTCGACGGACTCTACCAGCGAGCGGCGCTCGGGAATGCCGGCCGAGCGTAGCGCGCGTGGTAGGGCGGGGTCGATTGCGAGGACGCGTACGCCGTCCCGTTGGTCCCCGTAGAGGGCGGCCCACAGCGCGAGCGTCCCTCCGGCCCCTTCGCCCGCGAGCAACACCGGCGTCCCCCGTACGGGAAAGCCTCGCCGCGTGTACTCGAGGATGCGCCCAAGCCCGACCGACGCGGCAGAGAGATCTTCGGCGAGCGACGCAGGCCAAGCCCAGCGCTCCGCGATCCAGCCGCCGCGAGCGCGGGTGTGGTGCGGCGGCTCGATCACGATCACGGCCGCTTCGGTCCCCAACGCCAGACGCCACCGCAGCAGTGAGTCTTCGAAGCGCTGTTCGTCGTCGGGCAGCCAGACCAACAACGGCCAGCCATCGGTCGGTGCCGGACCCTCGGGCAGGTGAAGGTGAAACTTCAGCGCGCTTGGCATCGCCACGGCGAGCTCGTCACCCGAGGGTCCGGTCGCATATGCGTGGGCGTACACCACGAAATCCGCCCGCTTCGGTTCCGGCTCGGCTCTCGCGAGATCATCCGTCGGCACTACCGTGAGGGTCGCGAGGTCGAGCTTCGGCGCCCGACGACGAACCTGCGCAACCGTGCCATCGCCGTGCTCGATGTGGAACGCACCGACGACGTGCAGCACGACATGATCGGGATGGGTCATCGCGGCGCCCACGATGGCGTCGGCCATGGTGTTGTCCCAGAGGTTCTGAACGGCATAGGTGCGGTCTCCTCCGCTGGGCGGCCCGTGGCCACGGATCGTCCGATCGACGCGAGCCCAATAGGCATCGCTGGCAGGGAACACTCGATCCGGCAGCCACGTCGGATGTTGGGCGCGGGCCTCGGCGAATCCCTCGGCTCCCTGGGCGGCCTGGCGCAGCAGCGGGCGGGGGGTATTGGCCGCGACCAGGGGCAGCTTGCGCTCGCGCGCGGTCTCTACGAGGGGCCGGTAGTCCGGGCGATAGTTGCCCCACGGACGAGCTTGGGCGAGCAGGGTCGCCTCGTCGATCTCACCGGCCAGATAGCGATCGAGTAGCGGCTGTACGTCACGCTCGAACATCTCCAACGAGAGCACCACGCGATTCGTGCGCCGCTGAGCCAAACCCTCCAGCACTGCGAGCTCCACTCGGTGGGTCACGTCGTCGAGGTGGGTCTCGCCCAGCAAGACGACGTCGCGCTCCGCGAGCTCGTCGATCATCGAGGCCAAGGTGCGCTCGTGACCTTCGCGGTCGAAGATGCGGATCTCGTGCTCGAGCACGCTGGCATTGGCTCCGTCGACGGCCACATCGCGGCACGCGGCCGGAGTGGTGGGGGCCGTCGTCAGCGGCTCCGGGCGGCAGCCGAGCGCGGTGAGGAGCACG
>JBFIJN010000067.1:0-24613 GCA_041600735.1 Nannocystaceae bacterium | reverse complement strand
GGGTGGCCCTGGTAGGGCACCGGCCAGTGGTAGCTGCCCTCGCCGGCCTTCTCCCAGTCTACGCCCGCGTAGATCGGAGACACGCTGCACAGCTCGTCGAACACCTGCTGCGCCGATTCCCAGCCAAACCCGGGCGCGCCCATGCGCTGGCCGATCTGCGCCACGATCCACCACTCGGGCTTGGCCAGCCCCTGCGCGGGCACGGCCGCGCGCACTCGCTGGATCCGCCGCTCGGTGTTGGTGAACACGCCGTCGGTCTCGGCCCAGGCGCTGGCGGGCAGCACCACATCGGCGAGCTCGGCCGTCTCGGTGAGGAACAGATCGATCACCACCAGGTGATCGAGCCGCTCGAGCGCGTGCTGGCAGTGGTTGCGATCGGGGTCGGAGACGAGCGTGTTCTCGCCCGCGATCAGCATCGCGTGCAGCTTGCCCTCGGCCGCGAGCTCGAGCGCGCGCACCTTGGTGATGCCCTTGACCGGCTCGATCTCGCGGCCGTAGAGCTCGCTGAAGCGGCGCGCGTTCTCGGGGTCGGTCACGGGCAGGAAGCCGGGGAAGTTGTTGGGCAGCCCGCCCGCATCGCCGGCCCCTTGGATGTTGTTCTGCCCGCGCATCGGGTTGATGCCGGTGCCCTCGCGCCCGATGTTGCCGGTCATCAGCGCCAGGTTGCAGAGGCTCTGCACGTTGTCGACGCCGCAGATGTGCTCGGTGATGCCGAGCGTGTAGTAGATGGCCCCGCGCTCGGCCCGACCGTAGAGCTGCGCCGCGCGCTCGATGTCGGCCGCCGGCACCCCACAGATGCTCTCGGCCCACTCGGGGGTGAACTGGCGCACGTGCTCGAGGAATGCGTCGCCCTCGAGCGTGCGCGCGGCCATGAACTCGCGATCGACCAGGCCCTCGCGCTCGATCACGTGGGCCATGCCGAGCAGCAGCGCCACGTCGCTGCCCACCCGCAGCGGCAGGAACACATCGGCGAGGTCGGCGAGCGGAATGCGGCGCGGATCGGCCACGATGAGCTTGGCCCCGCGGCGCATGGCCTTCTTGAGGCGCGTGGCGGCGACCGGGTGGCACTCGGTCATGTTGGTCCCGATCGCGAAGATCACGTCGGGCTTCTCCATGTCGGCGAGCGGATTGCTCATCGCGCCGCGTCCGATGGTGGCGGCCAGACCGGCCACCGTGGGAGCGTGTCAAGCACGCGAGCAGTTGTCGATGTAGTTGGTCCCGCTGGTCGCTCGGATCAGCTTCTGGATCGCATAGGCCGACTCGTGCGGCGCGCGGCCCGAGGCGATGGCGTAGGTGCTGTAGCGCCCGTGGTCGCGCAGCGCGGCGGTGAACCCGGCCGCGGCGCGGTCGAGGGCGTCCTCCCAGCTGGCGGGGTGCAGCTTGCCGTCTTCACCGCGGACCAGCGGCGTGCGCAGGCGCTCTTCGTGCTGCACGAAGTCGAACGCGAACTGGCCCTTCACGCACAGCGCCCCCTCGTTGGCCCCGCCGTCGCGACGCGGGCGAATGCCCACGAGCTTGTCGCCCTTGGACAAGAGGTCGACCGAGCAGCCCACCCCGCAGTACGGGCACACCGAGCGCGTGGCCACGATCGGCTCGGGCAGCGCCTCGGCGCGCATGGCCTTCTTGTCGCCGAGCGCCCCGGTGGGGCAGGTCTGCACGCACTGCCCGCAGAACGTGCAGGCCGAGTCGTTGAGCAGGCCGTCGAACTCGGTGGTGATCTTGGTGTCGAAGCCGCGCCCGCGGATGCTGATCGCATAGTCGCCCTCCTGCTCGGCGCACACGCGGACGCAGCGGTAGCAGGAGATGCACTGATCGTAGTCGCGGAAGATCAGCGGGTTGAGGTCGTCGGTGCGCGTGCGCCCCGAGTGCTTGCCGGCGAAGCGCTCGCCCGTCACCCCGTAGCGCGTGCGTAGCTGCGAGAGCTCTTGCGAGGCCGCGCCGCGCAGCGGGTCGATGGTGGCGGCGGGGTTCTCCGAGGCCACGAGCTCGAGCAGCGTCTTGCGGTGGCGCTCGAGCGTGGCGGTGCGGGTGCGAACCTTCATGCCGGCGGTGGCCAGCGTGGTGCACGAGGCCACCGGGTTGCGGATGCCCTCGACCTCCACGACGCACAGGCGACAGCCGCCAAACGGCTCGAGGCGGTCGTCGTAGCACAGCGTGGGCACCTCGGCCTGCACGCGGCGGCTGACCTCGTAGAGGGTCTGACCCGGCGTGAACGAGACCTCCTGGCCGTCCATCTCGAGCACGGCGAGGGGATCGTCCGCGGGATCGCGGGCGGGATCGGCGAGTGGGGGCACGGGATCGATCGGCTTGTTCATGCCTTCCCTCGTGGGCTCGAGCGACGGGTGGCCAAGTGGAGGGCCACCTGATGGGGAAAGTAGCGCAGCAGGCTGTCGGTGATGAGCGGGGCCGCGGTGCCGAGGCCACACGCCGAGGTTGCCTTCATTGCATCGCCGATGTCGGTGATCTCGGCGCTCCACTCTTGGAGGTTGCTCGGCCCGCCGCCGTCCTCGCCGGGGTGCGGGTCGAGGCGCTCGGTGAGTCGCTGGGTGCCGATGCGGCAGGGAAAGCACTTGCCGCACGACTCGTGGGCGAAGAATTCCATGGCCTCGTGGGCCACCGCCACCATGTCGCGGGTGTCGTCGAATACCATGATCCCGCCCGCGCCCAGGAACGAGCCGTGGCTGCGCAGGCAGGGCTCGTCGAGGGTGACGTCGAGCCGCGCGGGGCCGAGCAGCCCGCCCGAGAGCCCCGCCATCGTCACCGCTTGTACGCTGCGACCAGAGCGGGGTCCGCCGGCCCACTCGTCGATCAGGGTGCGCAGCGGCAGGCCGATCGGGACCTCGTAATTGCCGGGTCGCGCCACGTCGCCCGAGAGGCTGATGAGCTTGGTGCCCGCGTGCTGGCCGAGGCCGAGGTCGCGGTACCAGGCCGCGCCGTGGCGCAGGATCGGCGCCACCGCGCACAGCGTCTCCACGTTGTTGACGACGGTGGGTCGCCCTTCGTAGCCGTGCGTGACGGGGAATGGCGGCCGGTTGCGCGGGAACGGGTGCTTGCCCTCGAGGCTGTTGAGCAGCGAGGTCTCCTCGCCGCACACGTAGGCGCCTGCGCCTCGCCGCACGCACAGCGCAAAGCCCTCGAGCAGGCCCGCGGCCTCGGCTTCGGCGATCGCCTGCTCGAGGATCGCATGGGTCTCGGGGTACTCGTAGCGCAGGTAGATGAAGCCGCGCGTCGCACCCGTGGCGAGCGCGGCGATGGCCATGCCCTCGACGAGCGCGTGCGGATCGTGATCCATCAGCGCGCGGTCCTTGAAGCAGCCGGGCTCGCCCTCGTCGGCGTTGCAGACGATCGTCTTGGGGCTGCCCGGCGCATCGGCCACGGCCTGCCACTTGCGCCCGGTGGGGAAGCCCGCGCCGCCGCGACCGGCGAGGCCGCAGCTGCCGAGCACGTCGAGGATCGCCGCGGGCGTTCCGGCTCGCGCCGAGACCAGCGCCTCGTAGCCCCCGCTCGCCCGATAGCCCGCGAGCGTGGCTCGACCCGGCGTGCGGATCTCGGCCAGCACGCACTCGCCGGTGGAGCCGGGGTAGGGCGGCGGCAGCGGGGAGGGCTTGACGGCCAAGCTCTCGGCATCGAGCCCCACCCACACCTGCGCGCCGCGGAGCACCGGAATCGGCGCATCGCAGCGACCAGCGCAGGGCATCGGCGTCGCGCCGGGCAGCGCCTCGAGCAGCGCCTTGGAGCCGCGCAAGCGACACACCGGTCCGTCACACACGCGCGGCTCGCCTTGGCCCGGCGGCTGACGTGCGAAGTGGTGATAGAAGGTGACGGTTCCGAACAAGTCGGCGATCGGAATGCGTAGGCCCGCGGCTACCGCACGCAGCGCATCGTCGCGCAGGTATCCGTCGCGATCGTGGAACGCGTGCAGCAGGGGCAGGAGCGGCGCCGGCTCGTTGCGCCAGCGCTCGATCAGCTCGTCATCGGTGGGCTTGGACACGGTCGGGTGCGGCAAGGGCCAGCCCAGGATACCACGCACCGGGTGTGCGAGGTCTCACCGACGCAAGGCCAGCGCGACGCCCAGCACGATGAGGGCGCTGCCGCCGATCGTGGACGCGGCCAGTGGCTCGTTGCCCAGCGACCAGCCCAGCCACAGTGCGATCGCAGGGGTCACGTAGGCGATCAGGCTCAAGCGGCTGGCGGAGACGTAGCGCAGCAGCCAGAAGTAGATCCCGAACGAGACCACCGTACCCACGACGGCGAGGTAGGCGACGCTGCCGATCGCGGTAGGCGAGAGCACCGCCGTGGACTGGCGCTCGAGCGGCAGCGCGACCAGCCATAGGAGGGCCGCGGCGACCAGCATGCCGTCGCGGTTGAGCAGCGAGGACGAGGTGTCGGGCGCGTGGCGCTTGAGCACGATCTGGCCCGCCGCCGCCGAGAGCGGGGACAGCAGCAGCAAGCCTCCGGCGGCCAGCGCCGCGGGTCCGATGCTCTGCAGATCGGTCGCGAACAGCACCGCCACGCCACCGAGCCCGAGCGAGAACCCGAGCCACTGCGGTCGGCGCAGGCGCTCGCCGGGCAGCCACACGTGGGCGAGCGCCGCGGTCATCATGGGAAACACGGCCCACAGCACGCTGGTGAGGCCCGAGGGGATCACGGCCTCGGCGGTGTAGACGAGCCCGTAGGGGATCGCGAAGTTGAGGGTGCCGGTCGCGAGCGCGAGCCAGCGAGGCGGTCGCGTGCCGCCCTCGTGGCGCTGCAGCAGCGGTGCGATCACCAGGAACACCAGCGCGGCCAAGGAGAAGCGGGCGGCTGCCGAGGACAGCACCGGGAGGTCGCGCAAGCCGGTCTTGATCACCAGCCACGTGCTGCCCCAGATCACGCACAGGATCGCCACCCCGATCACCACCGTGACCGGGCCCGGGCCGGCCGTGCGTGCGGGGCGATCCATGCGAGGGCTCGGTGGTATCCGGGCGGGGGGCGGCTGTCCAGCGACTCAGTGCGCGCGTGCGACCGGGGGCTCGAGCTTGGCGCGCGAGCGCACGTGCTGGCCCTTGGTCGGCAGCGCCCGCTCTCGCGGCGCGCCGTCGACCCACACATCGACCAGCGGCGCGGGCAGGGCCAGCTCTCCGTCGCCGCGGGTGAGGTGCATGTGGATGTGCGGGCCCGTGCTGCGCCCGCTGTTGCCGACCTCGGCGACCACCTGTCCGGCCTCGACGTGATCGCCGGCCTGCACGCGCAGGCTGCCCGGGCGCGCGTGCCACAGCGACGAGAACTCGCCGAAGCCATGGTCGATGACCAAGCCGTTGCCCCCCGCTTGCCCGCGCTCGCGGGGCACGTTGTCGGGCACGCCCTCGACCACGCGGATCACCGTGCCGGAGGCCGGGGCGCGCAGCGGCTGGCCGTAGCCATAGTAGGCCTCGTTGCTGGTGCGGCTCGCGTTCGCTCGTCGCGGCTCGCCGTCGACCAGCATCACCAGGTCGTAGGCGAAGCGCTGCGAGCTGCTGCCGTGGTGGGCATTGAGCTCGCGGGTGGGGCCGCCCTGCGAGACCACCCAGGTCTCGGTCGCGGGCACGTGCAGCCGCGTGACGGGCACATACGCCTCCGCCGGTGCGCGCAGGTGCTCGATGAACACGTGCTCGCGCACGAGCAGTCGCTCGAGCTGGCGCGTGGGGGTGAGCGCAAGCTGGTAGAGCACCGGGGTGTAGCGCTCTCGGCCACGCCGTCCCGAGCTACGATGGATCACGAGCGCCGAGTACCAGAGCAGCTCGCCCTCGCGCTGGAGGTGCTCCTCCATGATCCCCTGCGGCGGTCCATAGCGCCGCACCAGCTCGCGCGTCGCTCGGTGCAGGTCGGCCACCGTGACTTGCTCGTGGAGCCGCGGCGACATCCTGGCCGCCACGCGCTCCACCTCGCCCGCGGCCAGCGCGGCGATGATCTCGTCGGCCTCGCCCATCAGCGCGGAGTGGGCCGCCGGGTGGAGGGCGCGATCCGGTGGGCTCGGCGCCCCGCGCGAGGCGGCGCACCCTGGCGCCAATCCGCCCACGATTGCGAGGGCCACCAGCAGCGCACGCATCGCAGGAGTATGCCAGAGGCCCCGCGGCGAACCCGTGGGGCTGGTTGGTGGGCCCCGTCACGGAACCTCGATGGCGGCTCGTGCGTAGATCGACGCGGATGAGCCTCCGACTCGCGATCGTGCTCTTGGGTGGTCTTGCGGGAGCGGCTTCGGCCTTCCCCGTGCTCGTGGGGCTCGGCGCCGATGCGAGCACGGTCGAGACCGAGTCCCTCGCTCCCGCGCCCGCGGTCGTGACGGCCCGCGCCGTGTCGACCGCCGCGGCGCCCGTCGCGGTCGAGCCCGAGAAGACCAAGCCCGAGCCCGAGCCCGAGCCCGAGCCCGAGCCGAAGCCGGAGCCCGAAGCCCCCGAAGAAGAGACCGAAGACGACGGCAACGAGAGCTGGGTGGGTCCGCCCGATGCGATCCCCGATTGCGAGGCCAAGCTCGAGGCCGCCGGGGTCGAGTTCAAGCCCTCGAGGATCCCGCTGCACAAGACGCGCTCGGGGATCTACTGCGGGGCCGAGCAGATCGTTCGCTACCGCCGTGGCCCTGGAGCGATCGGCTGGGGCGGGAGCCCTCAGGTCACCTGTCCCGTCGCGCTCGCGCTGGCCAAGCTCGAGGGCATCGTGCAGGAGGAAGCCGAGCGTCACTTGGGACGCAAGGTGCGGCGCATCCAGCACATGGGCACCTACAATTGTCGCGAGATGGCGAACTACCCCGGCTGGGTCAGCGAGCACAGCTACGCCAATGCGATCGACATCAAGCACTTCGAGCTCGCGGGCGGCAAGAAGATCCCGGTGCTCGGCGTGTACCCTCGCGACGGGGCCGAGCCGAAGAACGACAGCCAGCGGTTCTTGAAGGCGGTGGCGCGGCGGCTCTTCGACGAGCGCGTGTTCTCGGTCGTGCTCACGCCCTCGTTCGATGCGGCGCACCGCAACCACTTCCACCTCGACATGGCGCGCTACATCGTCGACGGCACGTGAGCCGCCCCGCGCTGCGCAGTCGCTTCATTGCGCCTATGATGCGTCGATGATCGCAGGCTGGGCTCGCGGGACCACGCTCGCGCTCGCGGCGGCGCTGGGCTGCAACGCGGGGCCTACGAAGGATGCGCCGACGTCTGCGTCGGCGCGCGAGTCTGCGTCCGCGCGAGAGTCTGCGTCCGCGCGAGAGTCTGCGTCCGCGCGAGAGTCTGCGTCCGCGCGAGAGTCCACGCCAGAGCCCAGCGACCCCCGCGGCTTCGAAGTGCTTCGCGCCGCCGTCCGGCCTGCGGGGGTGTTGCTCGGCGATCATGCGCCCGTCGACGCGATGCTGGTGACGATGACGTGGACCTGGCCCGAGGCGCTCGCGGCCTTGCTCGCCGCCGCTGCGCCCTACGTGCCGATCTACGTGCTGCGCGAGGATGAGGTGGACGAGCGCGATGCCGAGCGCTGGCTCGCGACCACGCTCCCGCCCGCGGTCCGGGCCCGCGTCGAGCTGCTGCCGCTGACCGTCGAGTCGCCGTGGGTGCGCGACTACGGCCCGCTGCAGCGCCGCGAGCCCGATGGCGCGCTGCGCTGGCTCGATCCCGAGTACGACGATCGTCCGCTCGACGACTCCGTGCCGCGGCGCTTGGGCGAGCGCTTTGGCGTTCCGGTGACGCCGCTGCCTTGGTCGGTGGACGGCGGGGCGGTGGCGAGCAGCGGAGACGGCCTGTGCGTGGCCACGCACGGGTACTGGCGCGCGCATGGGATCGGGGCCAAGGGCACTCGCGTGGAGGCGGAGCTGCTGCCCGCGCTCGGCTGCGAGGTGCTGGTGCTCGTGCCGGGCTTGCCCCAGGAGCCGACCGGCCACATCGACCTCATGGTGCAGTTCCTGGCCCCGGATCGGGTGGCGGTGGCCGAGGCCGATCCAGAGCTGGAGCCCGAGGTGGCGATCGTGCTCGACCAGGTCGTTGCCGGCATCGCGGCCGGGGCGGCGAGCCGTGGCTCCGCGGCGCCACCCCTGCAGGTGATCCGCCTGCCCACGAGCGTGGCGCTCAGCGGGGAGCTCCACGCGTACGTGAACGGGCTGCGCCTGCCCGGCGCATTCCTGCTGCCCTCGTTCGCCGTTCGCCCCAAGCCAGCCGAGCTGCGCGCGCGAGCCGGCCTCGAGGCCGCACTGCCCGGGGTGGCGATCGTGCGGGTCCCGGCCGAGGCACTCACCGATCTCGGCGGTGCCGTGCACTGCGCGGCGATGGGGCTCGCGCTGCCGCCAAAGTGAGCTTGTCAGCCCCCGTGCGCGCGGTTATGACGACGAGATGCCGTCGTCTCGGGTTCATGGTGCGCTCGCTTCTCGCTTGATCGGCTCGTGCGTGCTGCTGGCCGTGGCCGCGTGCACCGACGATGCGCCCGGCGAGGTCGCGAGCACGACCACGACCGCCGCCAGCACCAGCGTGGCCTCGAGCGACGGCGCCGACACGACGAGCACGAGCGGCCCCGCGGTCACCTCGACCACCGCGGTCGCCGATGAGACGAGCGCGAGCGGCAGCGAGAGCACCGACAGCAGCTCTGGCGGCGATTCCACCACGGGCACACCCTCGTGTGGTCCCGAGGATCCGCGCTGCGGCTGCGAGGGCATCGACGAGCCCGACGTCGCCGGCTTCGACGAGAACGGCGACGGGATCGACGGTCTCGCGTTCTGCTCGGTGTTCGTCAGCATCCTCGGGGGTGACGACCTCGACGATGGGCTGAGCACCGACTCCCCCGTCGCCACGATCGCGCGGGGCATCGAGATCTCGCAGACCTTCGACCCGCCCCGCCCGGTGCTGATCGCCGAGGGCGTGTACGTGGGCACGGTGACGATCGGCAACGGCACCAGCCTCTACGGGGGCTACGACGCGAGCTCGTGGTCGCGGGTGGTGGCGAACAACGAGGTGACCCTCCGAGGCACCGAGGCGCGGGCGCTCATCGCCAACGACATCGATCGGCTCACGGAGATCGATGGCATCACGATCGTCGGGGCCAACCAGGTCGGCGGCGGGCAGAGCACGTATGCGGTGTGGGTGCGCGACGTGGTCGACGGGCTGCTGCACCTCGACCACGTGCTCGTGGTGGCCGGGGCGGCGGGAGCCGGCACCGACGGCACCGACGGCCCCAACGGCGCCAATGGAGGCAATGGCGTGGCCGCCGATCAGGGGCAGGGCGGCCTGGGTGGAGGCTCCGTGTGCGGGGCGTTCGGCGGCAACGGAGGCCACGGCGACGTGTGCCCCTCGCTCAACGGCCAAGCCGGATCGGCCGGCGGTGATCCGACGCCCGTCGGAGCGGGCGGCTTCGCGGGCAGCGGCAACTGCGGGGGCTGCTTCGATGGCGCCACGCCGGGGCTGGTGGGACTCCCGGGCGGCGTAGGGCTCAACGGCTTGGCGGGTAGCTCGGGGACCGATGCCGACGGCGAGTTCAGCCTCGATGGCTTCTGGGTGGCTGCGCTCGGTACCGATGGGATCCGCGGGCTCAATGGCGGCGGCGGTGGTGGTGGCGGCGCGGGCGGCTACGACAGCGATCCCGGGGGCTGCGACGTCGCGCCGAGCGAGGAGCCGTGCAGCGGCGGAGGCGGAGGCGGAGGGGCTGGCGGGTGTGCAGGCGAGGGCGGTCACGCGGCCGGGGCCGGCGGTGGCTCGTTCGCGATGGTGGTCATCGATGCGGTGATCGAAGTGACCAACAGCACCGTGTTCCTCGGCAGCGGTGGCGCCGGCGGGGCCGGAGGCGACGGAGGCGACGGCGGGCAAGGTGGAACGTTTGGCGCAGGCGCGCCGCCGTGCGGGTGCAGCAACTGTGGCGAGGAGCCCGAGCCCGGGGCCGCCGGGGCCGCGGGCGGCGGCGCGGGTGGAGGTGGCGGTGCGCCGGGCGGGTGTGGTGGCCCGGCGATCGGGATTGCCTCGGTGGGGACCGCGTCGGTGATCACCGGCAACGTGTCGTTCCTGGGCGGATCCGCCGGCACGCCCGGAGTGGGAGGGCAGGGGGGGACCCGCGGGGATGCGCTGGCCGTAGATGCGCCGGATGGGCCGAGCGGATGCGCGGGCGTGGTCGCGAGCGAGCGGCAGTACTGAGGCGCAAGGGACCTCGGGGAGCGTCGAGCCGACGTCTCCCTCGAGGCTCCGCCTCGGGCTAGCGGGCGAACGCGGCCAGCCCGGCCGCTTGCCCCCCCAGCGCGACGTAGAAGCGGCCATCGCGATAGGCGGCTCCGATCGCGCGGTCCTTGGCGTCGAGTCCGATCTGGACGCCGATGTGATGCCACGCCACGGACTGGGCAGGGCTGAGGAGGTCCTCGATGAGTATCACCAGCGCGTCACCGCCTACCAACCCGACGAGCAAGTTGGCGTCGGGAAGGGACACGCAGGCGTAGATGGCCGTGCCGCCGGGGCCGAGGTCGAGGCCCTGGCTCGGGCCGCGGTACACCTCACCGCTCTGGTCGAGCCGGAAGCCGACCATCTGCTGGTACCACTGTCCGCTGTCGGGCCGAGCAATGACCGCGAGCTCGCCATTGGGACGCAGGCAGACTGGACCGGGATTGTCGAGATCGGGCTCTTGCTTGCTGGAGAGCTCCTCGCCGGAAGCGGGGTCGAGCACGGAAATTCGCATTCCGCTGCCCAGGCCGGTCTTCGCTTGGAACACGACGATGAGGCCGGTCTCCGGATGGACGATGGCGTGCGGTCGCAGCCGGCTCTCGCTGCCGTTCCACTGCGTCATCACCGGGGGCTTCCACGTCTTGGCGTAGGGGTCGATGCGGTGGACCCACCGTTGATGTCCTCCGGTGACGCTGCGGTCTCCGAGCATCCACAGCTCTTCGTCGAGCATCAGGAAGCCGGAGATCCCGCCCACGCTGCCCTGGGAGTTGCCGTAGGCCCAGCTGGGGCTCACGCCGGCGAAGGGGTCGATGCCGATCACACGCAGGTCGTGGTCTCCGGGGTCTCCGCCCGCGACCGCGATTCGGCCATCACCCAGATCAGCGAGTGCGCGGGCTTGCCAGGGCGCCGCGAACTCGACGGGGCTCTCCGAGGTCAGGTGGTCGCCGCGATCTCGCACTCTCCAGAGCTTCCTGCCGTCATCGTGACCGACGAAGATCGCCTTCTCGGTCGCGACCACCGGAACGATGTCGAGTGAGGGCTCCGCGAGGGCGACGCCCCCCAGCTGCGTTCCCGACACCTGACACCACGCATTGCACGAGGTCGAGCCATTGCCGTCACCATTGTCGCAGGCCTCGTTCGCCTCGGCCTGCAGCACTCCATCGCCGCAGCGGCCGGCCGGCGCGGAGCAGTCCTCGAGACAGCCTCCATACGCGCCATCGTTGATGCCATCGTCACACTGCTCGTCGCCCTCCACCTGGCCATCGCCACACACGGCCGTGGCGGCGGTCTCATCGGCCGGCGGTGGAGCGTCGGTCGTGGTCGATTCCTCCGTCTGCGGGGTGTCGGTGGTCCCACTCGTCGACGCATCGGTGGCGTCGGTCTCGACCGCGGGGGAGGGGTCCTCGGAGCACGCGGACAAGGAGAGCAGGAGCGCGAGGGTGGGATGGAAGATCTTCGACATGAGGTCCTTGGGTGGGCGGGCGGCTCGAAATCCGTGGATTCCGAGCGCTCGACGTGACGGATCGCTGGCCCGGTCGGGCAGGTGTAGCGATGGCCCGGTCGGTCCTCGCAGGAGGCGAGAGCACTCGCGGCTAGCCCGGCGCTGATGGAGGTTTGGCCTCAGTCACCGGGCTAGTCAAGGCAGTGATTGCCACAATGGTCATATGGTCACCAAAGCGCCATCGTACTTGGCCACATTGGGCCAGCGCTCGTCACCTCCGATCCGAGGGTCTCACTCGACGACGGTCAGCGAGCCGCGAAGCTCGCTCTCGTAGTCGAGCACCCCGCGGTCGAGCTCCAGCGCATAGTCTCCCGCCGGCAGCGGGGCCGGGGGGTGCAGGGCACAGGAGTCGTCCTCGGCCCAGTACTGCGACTGACTCACCGCACGAACCACGAGTCGAAAGCGTGCGTCACCGCCGGGGTCGAGGGTCACGCGAGCATTGGGCATCGAGCACGACCCGCCGGCCACGCAGTCTCGTTTCAGTCGCTCGCCGCTCGCGTCGACCACCCACAGCTCGAGGTCGGCGATGCACGCCAGCGCGGGGATGTCGAAGGTCGAGGGCTCGTCGGTGGGGTTGCGGACGACGTAGTCGACCTCGGCGCTGGCATCGGGGCCGAGCTGAATCCGAGCGGGCTCGAGACTCTCGACCAAGCGAGGATCGGGGGGCAGGAAGCTGTCGAGCGGGCCCTGGCACCGTGAGGGGTCCTCGGCCATCCAGCCGAGGTCGAGCTCGGTCCCCGCGCACGCCTGGTTCAGGCGCGGGAGTACCGAGCCGGCCGCAGCGGCCTCGACCGTCGAGGGTCGACCGTTGCCCTGGGCGGCGCACGAGAGCAGCGTGGAGAGGAACAGGGCTGGACCAAGCCGGTGCATCGCGCGGAGCCTACCAGCCGCGTCAGAGGTCGCCGAGGGAGTGCTCGCGCAGCCACTGCTGCGCCTCGTGCTGCAGGTCCTCGTGGGCATCGAGCTCCCCGACGGACTGCCTCACCAGTGCGACCGCGCGGGCGCGGTCTGCGTTCGCTTCCCACAGCGCGCGGCCGAGCTCGAAGCGAGCGTCGCCCGTCCGCGACGTACCCGGAGGATCGCGCCGCGCCTCGCCTTCGATCGCGCGCTCGAGCAGATCGATCGCCTCCGGATGGTGTCCGAGCTTCCGCTCCACTCGACCCAGGCGCACGAGGCTGAGCACGACCGAGTCATGCTCGGGAGCCAGCGCTTGCTCGCGCGCCGCGAGGGCCTTCGCTTGCTCCGCCGCCGACTCGACCAGCCGCTCTTGTCGCTCGAGCGCGAGGCCCAGCAGCGAGCGTGGCGTGGCCGTCTCGATATGGTCGGGCCCCAGCGTGCGCTCGAGAATCTCCACGGCCCGTCGCGCGTGCGTCTCTACCTCGGCGTTGCGGTCCAGCCGCAGCAGCACGGTCGCGAGGTTCCCGTGGATCATGCCGGCCCGGGCGTGATCCGCCCCCATCGATCGCTCCACGATCTCGAGCGCGCTGCGGATCTCCACCTCGGCTTGCTCGTCGCGATCGGTGAGCGACAACACGGTGCCGAGGTTGAAGTGGGACATCGCCACGAGCGGGTTGTCGGGTCCGAACGCGGCCTCGCTCAGCCCCAGCGCGGTGCGATGATGCGCCTCGGCTTCCTCGAACCGATCGAGTCCGATCAGCGTGTTGGCGAGCCCGTTGTGGAGGCTCAGCAAAGACGGATGGCCGGAGCCGAGCGTCCCCTCCGCGAGCTCGAAGGCACGCAGCTGATGCGCTAGTGCTTCTTCGCGGCGTGATTGCCCCTCGATCGCGAGCCCGAGGCCGTTCTCGAGCCGCCCAGTGCGCAGCGGGTCGGTGCCGATGTCGAGCTCGAGTGCCTTGCGCAGGCTCGCCTCGGCCTCCGCCGGCAGACCCGCCTCGAGCTGCACGCTCCCGTAGGTCCCGTAGGCTTCGGCCTCGGCGTTGGGGCCGATGCCGGGACGCTTCGCCAACCCGATCGCGATGCGGGCGTAGATCAGCGCTTCGGCGGGGCGTCGCTCTCCCTGGCCGATCACCAACCCCAGCTGCATCGCGCTCGAGAGCGCCACGCGGGGGAGCGAGCTCGCGAGCCCGAGCTCGAGCGCCTGCTCGAGGGTCGCGCGAGCCTGCGGGTAGCGACCCAGGTCGTCCTCGTTGCGCCCGCGCGCCAGTAGGTACTCGGCGTGCACGGGCGTGTAGCCGATCGCCTCGGCGCGAGCGTCGAGCGGCTCGAGCAGCTCCGCCGCATCGTTGTACTTGCCGGCCCGCTCGGCGCTCCGGACTCGCGCGAGCTCGCGCTGGAGCTCGTCGAGATCCTCGCGCGTCGCGGGATCGCCAGGCGGCGGAACCTCGGCCCGCAGCCCCTCGAGATCGGCGCACACCGACAGCGGCGGCAGCCCCCGGCTGAGCTCTCGCGCGTGCTCGGCCACCTCGGCGTCCATGTTCACGAGCAGCTGGGCCGCCGCCTCGAGGTCGAGGCGCGCGCGCTCGAGGCAGGCCACGCGCAGATCCATTGCCTCCTGCGACTGCGAGCCGTGGATCACGGTGGCACGGCAGGCCTCGGTATGTCCGGCGGCCCACTGCGTCGCGTACTCGTCCAGCTCGGTGACCGCCGCAGTGACCCCCGGGTCCGCCCACGGCAGCTCGAGCGCGGCCGCGGCCGCGAGGACCTGCTCGTGCCGCGCGGGATCCCACGTCCCCGAGAGCCGCTCCTGGGCGCCCGTACAGCGCTCGTCCGGCCGCTGCGCCCACGCCACCGCGAGCGCCAGCGTCACGCCCACCCCGAGCACGGCACCACCTTGCAGCAATCGACGACGGCGACGACGACTCGGCGGATCGGTGAGGGCATCGAGCAGCGCGTCCATCGACGGCCAACGATCCGCGGGCTCCGATCGCAGCCCTCGCCGTACGATCCGGTCCAGCCAGCCCGGCACGCGGACGCTGGCTGGCGGCTCGGTCATCTGGCCGTTGGTGATCGCGAGCACCAGCGCCATCACCCCATCGGCCTGATACGGTCGCTCGCCGTAGAGCCCCTCGAACAGCGCCACGCAGAATGCGAACTGGTCACTGCGCAGATCGGCGCTGCGACCCGCCAGCTGCTCTGGGCTCATATAGGCCGGCGTGCCCACCAGCGTCCCCACGCGCGTGATCTCGGTCGACAGCAAGAGGTTCTCCGGCCCCTCGATCCGATCGGGCTCGGAGTCGGGCGACGGGTCGTTGCCCCGCGCCAGCCCGAAGTCCATCACGACCACGCGACCGCGGTCGGTGAGCATCACGTTGTCGGGCTTGAAGTCGCGGTGCACCAGGCGCTCCTCGTGCGCGGCCGCCAGCCCGCGGCCGGCCTGCACGAACACCTCCAGCACTCGGGCCCACGCACGCGGCTCGGCGCGCAGCCACTGGCCGAGGGTCTGCCCCTCGATCAGCTCCATCGCAACGTGGACGCGGCCGTCCTCGACGCCCACGTCGTGCACGGTGACCACGTTGGGGTGACGCACGCGGGCCAGCGCCTGGGCCTCGCGCAGCAGGCGAGCGTGCTGACTCGCGACATCGTCGTGCTCGCCGAAGCGCAGCAGCTTGAGCGCCACCATGCGCTCGAGCTGCGGGTCGATCGCCCGATACACCACGCCCATGCCCCCCGCTCCGAGGCGATCGATCACGACGTAGCGACCCACCGAGGTGCCGCGCGAGAGCGTCGACGACGAGATCGATGCGGACATCGACGCCGAGGTCTCTTCTCCACCGATGAGCGTGGCCTCGTCGGAGGGCTCGGAAGTCGTCGCCACAGGTCGCTCCGTGGCCGATGCTACCCCGACACCGACCAGCCTGGGAGATCGCTGCCCGCAGACGCTTCGAGGTCGTCTCGCGGACGGGTCGCCATGCCCGCAGGACTCCGCGCTTTGCTCCCCGTCCCCGCGTCGACTGGGTTAGCGTTGGAGTGCATGGAAGACTGGGAGCTGCTCGACGCATGGCAAGCAGGGGACGGCGCGGCCGGTCAGGCGCTGGTCGCCCGCTACCTCGGGCTGCTCACGCGTTTCTTCCACAACAAGGTGAGCAACCCCGAGGACGCGGCGGACCTGATCTCCGAGACGCTGCTCGCCTGCACGCAGGGCAAGGAGCGCGTGCGCGACGGGTCGGCGTTTCGCTCGTTCCTGTTTGCCGCGGCGATGAACATGCTGCGCCGCTACTATCGCAAGGGCGTCAAGCGAGGGCGCGAGCTCGACGACTTTGCCGACATCTGCGTGGGCGATGCGGCCCACCCGCGCTCGCTCAACTCGCTGGTCTCGCTCGAGCAAGAGAGCAAGCTGCTGGTCCGCGCGCTGCGCAGGATCCCGCTCGACCAGCAGATCGTGCTCGAGCTCAGCTACTTCGAGAGCATCAGCGGGGCCGACATCGCCGAGCTGCTCGGCGTGCCCCAGCCCACCGTCTACACCCGCTTGCGGCGCGGCAAGGAGCGACTGCGCGTGGTGATGCTGGAGCTCGCGGAGTCGGCCGAGGTGGCCAACTCCACGAT
Source organism: Nannocystaceae bacterium (assembly GCA_041600735.1). Lineage (GTDB taxonomy): Bacteria > Myxococcota_A > Polyangia > Nannocystales > Nannocystaceae > Paraliomyxa. The sequence goes on along the minus strand of JBFIJN010000067.1, from coordinate 8,485 downwards.
GATGGGGCTGAAGACGTGGGCGGCGCAGGTGCGCGAGAAGATCACCTAGCCGCGCCGTCGCTCACGACGCCCGCGGAGGAGAAGCGCACCGCGACCTCGCGGTCCCGCGATCCGACGCTCGCCGGAGCAGGCGAGCGGCCGTCGACGCCGACGATCCGCCCCGGTATCGTAGGCACGCATGCTCGAGCTCCGGTCGTTGCTGTGTGTCCTCGCGGTCGTGGCGTGTGCGTGTGAGCGCCGTGCGGGCCCGCCGTCGAGCGTCCCCGCGACCGAGGTGAGCCCGAGTACCGCCGCCGAGCCCGAGGCCCCCGCCGCGCTCTCGCTGACCTACGTGGGCAACGAGGGCGTCCTGTTGCAGTTCCCGCGCGAGGGCAACCAGACCGTCGACATCCTCGTCGATGCGGTGCTGGCCGAGGGCTTGCCTGGGTACGTGGTGCCCACGCCCGAGGTCCGCGGGTCGATCGAGCGCAGAGAGCCGCCCTTCGACCGCGTCTCGCTGGTGCTCGCGACCCATCACCACGCCGATCACTTCGAGGCCCGCGCGGCCCTTCGCGTGCTCGCCGGCGCGCCCGAGCTCCACATGATGACCACGGCTCAGGCGCGCGAGCGCATGCGCGAGGCGGATCCCGAGGGCTTCGCCGCGGTGAGCGATCGCGTGGAGGGCCTGCGGCCGAGCGAGGACGAGCCCATCGAGCGCAGGATTGGACCGGTGATCGTGCGGGCCTTCGCGATGCACCACGGTCGCGATCGCGCGCCGCTGGTGGAGAACCTCGGCTTCCTCGTCTCGGTCGACGGCCACCGCGTGCTTCACGTGGGCGACACGATGGTCTCGCCGCAGGAGCTGACCGCACTGCCCCTCGCGCCCGGCGACGTCCCCGTCGACATCGTGATGGTGCCCTACTGGCACCTGTACGACGACTGGATCCATGCGCTGGTCGACACCCTGCGGCCCGAGCACATCGTCGCGATCCACGTGCCCGCGCCCGACGCTCCTGCCGACTACTTCGACGAGGGTGGGTATGAGGGGCTCATGCGTGCGCTTGGCGAGCTCTCGCCGCCGGTTGTCGTGCTCGAGCATCCGGGGAGCACGCAGGCGCTCGCGCTCTCGCGAGCGGCGGGCGATCGGTGAAGGGTCGCTCGACGGGGTCGCGCGGTCGGCATACCCGGCGAGGGCATCGCCGCGGTGCACGTCGCAGCTGGCCGCCCCCCATTGCCGAGCGTACCGAGCCGCACTAGAAGAGCCGTCATGCAGCTGGACGCACTCGCCCCGTTCCTGGGTCGCTGGGCCACGCGCGTGCCCGGGACCGGCGTGTGTCCGCGCGGATCGACCGTGCGGTTCCACGAGACGCTCGAGCTGCGACGTCTCGCGCCCGCCGACGCCTTCGTGCAGCTCACGCACCACGCTTGGGACGCCGACAGCGGCGGCACGCTGCACACCGAGGCCGGCGTGATCCGGGTCCACGGCACGGGGCTGGAGCTGTCGCTGGCGCTGTCGTCGGGTCGGCTCGAGCACGGTACTGGTGGGCTGACCGACCCGCTCACGCTCGACCTGACCAGCCGCACGTTCACCAACGATCGCCTGCAGGTGATCGCGTTCCGGCGCGTGTTGACGCGCGACGGCGAGCTGCTGCGCAAACAGCTGTACCTGGCCACGCACCTGGGCTGGCCCGAGCTCACCCCGCACATGCAGTCGGTGCTGTACCCGGCGGCGTGACGGCCTACGCTCGTGGCTGCATCACTTTCTTGCGTTGGCCGCGGAGGTTCAGCTTGGCCGGGAACCACCGGTAGCTGGCGGTGAGGGTGCCGACGAACGTGCCCCAGCCGATGGCCACCTCGATGCCATGGCGTCCCCCGTGCTTGCCGCGCCACGGCGCGAACAAACCCCGCAGCTCGGCGCCGTACCAGAAGTAGCCGCCCCCAGCGAGCAGAGATGCGCGATAGCTCTCGTTACCCGCAGCGACTCCCACGCTCGCCGTGAGCACGTTGAAGATCAAGTAGTCGTAGTCGATGAGAGGGGCCGGAGCAGAATAGAGATCGAAGAGGAGCCTGACCCGCCGGCCGCCGACCTCTGTGGTGATGCCGACGAACGGCGACACTGCACACGAACCATACTCGTTGTCGCAGTAGAACACCGTCATGAACCGCGCTCCGAAACCCAGGCTCGTGCCGCGATAGCGAAAGCCAGCAGCTCGACGGGCACTGTATTCGTCGTCGTCGGTCCACTGGTCTTCCGACGCCTCGCCCGAAGCGCTCGACGAGGCCTCCAGCCCGGCCTGGGCAGCGGGCTGTTGCTCGGGCGCGGGTGCGGGTGCAGATACGGGCTCGGGGTCGTGCTCGGCGACTGGCTCGGGCGTCAGCTCTGCCGCGGGCTGAGGCGCCGACTCGGGCGCTGACGCGGGTTCGACCATGTGTGCCGACGCGGGCTCGTGACTCGACATCAACGCAAGCAAGAGCGTTGGCACCACCATTCCTCGCCATGGTGATCCCAGCGCCCGCGCCGGTCAATCCCTGGGCGGCGATCTGAGCGAGTAGTCGGCGAGCAAACGCCGCCGCGGAGGCTGCCTCGCGGCCGGCCAGGCTCCGCAGCTCAGGCCGAGCTGTTCCACCGCACGGCAGCGCTACTCTCGGTCCACAGTGTTGTCCGTTGCGCCCGCGCTCGAAGCACGCCAGATTCACAACTCGTGGCGAGCCGAGACCGAACCGACCGACTTCCGGAGCTATTCGTCGCCGTAGATAGATGTGGAGGCGGATGGACCCGTGCCCGGCCGCTACAGCATGCTCTCGTTCGGGATGGCCGTTGCGGGAAGGCCCGATCTCGCTTTCTACACCCAGATCCGGCCAATCTCCGACGAGTACGACCCACGAGCTCTCGCGGTGAGCGGCTTGGCCCGTGACCGGCTGCTGAGTGAAGCGCCCCCTCCCGAGGAGGCGATGGGCGCTGCCGCTGCCTGGGTGAATGGACTCCGGCGGATCGGCCGTCCGGTGTTCCTGGCCGCTCCAGCTGTTTGGGATGGCATGTTCGTCCACTGGTATTTCATGACCTACTTGGGCAAGGGCCCGTTCGGCGCGACCGGGTCGGGCATTGATCTTGATCGATTCGACGCCCCTGAGCTTCGAGCCCAGTTCGTCCCTCCAGCGGCGAGATTCTTCATCCCCGCAAGTTGCGACTCGGCTCACAATTTCGATGATGGCACCGAGTCCCACTCCATGACCTCTGCCGTGTCCGTCGACGGGTCGAACCACGCCACCGTGCCTCCAATCTCCATCGCGTGGAGGAAGAAGTCGCGCGTAATGCTGATCCAAGAAGCGGTGTTCATTAGATGAAACCTGTTCTCGCCAGCTTCGCCTGATGCAGGATCGGAGATCTTGGTCTCCGCGGCGAGGACTCGGGCCAGCCATGCCTCTCGTATCTCGAAGTGCTTCTGCTTCCCGCTCTCGGAAGAATCTCGGCATAGTACGGAGAACGCGGCATCGAGGTCCAGTAGGTCTGCGAGTTGCTTCACCTCATCGGGCCTGAGCTCGAACCACAGCTCTATGCCGTCGTTCAACCGTCGGTTCATGTCGCGATACCAGAGCCGCAGTGTGCGCTCCGCCTCATGGTTGCCCACGATGGCGTGCACTTGAGCCGCGGCCTGGAACATGGGCGTCTCGCTCTTGTCGAAGTTGTGCGTGAGAACTTCACGGGTCTCGAGGATGATGAACATCGTTGCGCTCATTCTCAAGGAAGGCCTGTGCACTCGCTGATCTGGGGTGCCGGCTGTCAGGTCTCCTCATCCTCCATCACCGTGATGTGGAGTTGGAAATCAAGTTCGAGAATGTGAAATATCTCGAGCGAGAGGTGAGGAACGCTCACTCCTGCGGAGGCTGCCCTGCTCAAGTAGCCCAGGTGTATCGTTACTGAGGCGTCCGGCTTCATACGGCGGATGAACTCTGCGTGCGGTTTTAGCACACTCCAGAGTGCGTCAATGTGGCAATGTAGGTCGGCTTCGCTAGCAACCGGCGGTTGGTACATCCAGGCGTCCTCTGGGCTCGGTTGTCCGTGAGGGCCGGGCCGGACACCACGTCTTCTGATGTGGGTTGGCTTGACGCCTAGAGTCGAGTTGATGCCGTCCAAGTCTAGTTCTAGCTTGCTCGAAATGCGCAACATGGCATAGTGCTCGAAGGTGGCTTCTGGAGCGTCCGGCTCATCGACCGCGATGGATTCACATTCTTCGTTCATGCTTGTTCTTCCTCACTGGGGCCCGCGACCTCGGTCCCTTCTCCGACTGAAGCACGTTCTCGGCTCCAGGTCTTCCTGGAGACTCCGGGTATTGGCCGTTCCCCCGAAAGATCCCGAATAGTACATCACTCGGGCCAGCCCTTGTCGCGGAGGCGCTGCCGGAGCTCAGCGGTTGATTCGTCCGTCCTCGCCATCAACCATGAATTGTACTTTTGGAAAGCAGCTCCCAAGCCACCGCATTTACGGTCCTCAAAGTATCCTTCCAACGCCGACGCCAGCGCTGAGAGGGCCCGCTCACCGTCGGCCTCCGCAAGAGGGCTCGCCGGATCGGCGCAAGGGAATATCAGACGGCGAACAACTCCGCACCAAGGCAGGTTCGTCCACTCTGTTCCTTCTGCGAGCAGCCACTCCCGAAATCCAGCGAGGGGGGCTCCTTCGAGCGCAGTGTTGTAGCCGTCGAGGTAGGCGCAGACAGTCTCGTAGTGGTCTGTCTGCAGATACATCCGTGGCTTGTTGCATACGAGGAGCAGATGCGTTGCGGTTTCGCTTCTCATCGAAAGCCTCAGATCTGATCGGAGAGGAGCCCATCCGCTCCGTCGAGATAACGGTTGAACTGATCCCCAGGGCCCAACTCTCGTCCGCCCTCGGTCGCCGCCTCCGCCTCCAGCGGCGAGACCTCGCCCCCCTTCCTCCACCAGTCGTCGCGTCGGCCTCCGCTTGCGCCTTCGCGTCCCAGTCCTTCGGTGCGCGAAAGCAATCCCGGCCGCAGACCTTGTTCACCGAGTGTCGAACGAAGCATGGACCCCTCCCTCTCGTGGGCGGGCGCCGCGTCCTCCAACAGGCGCACCTCGGTGGCCTTCGGATCGAGCGCGACCTGACGGTATAGCAACTCCAGCTCGGCCGCCAGCTCTCGCGAGGTGGGAGGTCCGCGACGGAGGCTGCGGGTCTGCGCGATGTCGACGCCTTCGGATGCACGCCGGTTCGCGTACACGTCGAGCTCGAGATCCAAGCGCGTCTGCGCTCGCTCCAGCCGCCGAGTGGCGCGCAGCCACGTCGGGCCCTTCAGGTCCCAGAGCCGCGTGGCCGTTGGCCCGCTCGGGCAACGAGGTCGGCCTTCCTTGCCTGCGGGACGGTCTGCTGATGGACCCTCCGGGTGTTCGACACTACCTTCGGGATGAATAGTAACCTGCACGCCATCTCGACCGGCAAGCTCCAAGCGGGGGAAGCTGGGCTACGGGGCCTCCGCAAGAGGCTAGCGACTGACGCGGGGATGCCGATAGACAGTTCAGTGAACCGTATCGGCGGCGAGTTCGACAAAGGTACATTCATTCCACTGAGGTAGCAATGGCTGAATTATATACAAGAATGTTCGTACGTGCAGAGGGCTCCCTTCTGGATCTTCTATCGTCCGTCGCTGACGCGTGCAACGGAAGGATCGTGGGCAATGGATGGACCATCGCCGCGGGCGAATACGAGATCGATGTGAGACCGAACGACGATTCGAGTGACGATTTGCGCCGGTTACATCCGGGCAACTTCCTCTACTTCCCGTACACGGTAGAGGTCGTTGTCGATCGCGATCGCGATGTTACGTCTGAATACGTGAGTTTCGTCGGGTTTCTAATGGATTGGCTTCACGCCCAAGGCATGCAGGTCGTTGCGGCTTGTGACTGGGAGAGCGATCTCCCCGGCGGCGGCCGTCTAGGCTAGCCTGGTTCTGTCGGAGGATACGTCTCGAACTAAGTGCTGTACCGGAGATCGAGGCCGGCTCCATCCCACTCGGAGTCCAGGAAGTCGGTCCGCGCGATGTCGAGGCCGTCGGACGCGCGCCATTTCGCGTACACGTCGAGCTCGAGATCCAAGCGGGTCTGCGCTCGCTCCAGCCGTTGAGTGGCGCGCAGCCGCGTCGGGCCGCGCAGGTCCCAGAGCCGCTTGGTTGTTGGCCCGCTCGGGCAACGACGTTGGCCTTCCTTGCCTGCGGGACGATCGGTGGATGGACCCTCCGGGTGATGGAGACTACCTTCGGGATGGATGGTGCGCGCCAAGAGTGTCGAGGTATTTGCGGACGATCGCGGGTGTCCTGCGCAAGGGCAGCCCCCGCCCCGCGACGCGCTTGCTCGATGCGCTCGGCCACATCCACCGACGCGTGCGATGAAGCCTCGGACGTGGTTGCGGCACCCGAGTGAGGCTTGCGAGCGATGAACTCATCGTCCTCCTCCCGGGGCTCGGCACCGCAAGACGCACAAGCCCGTTGGACGAGCCCGGGGCTCACGTGCCCAGCCGCGTCATGTCGCCCGCGTGCACGAGCACATCGCCGTCGGGCACGGTCAGAGCCGCGTGGTACGAGTGCGTGTCGGCCAGGGCGACGAGGCGCATGGGCGTCGAGGATAGTTCACATCCCATCTGGCCGCCCCCCATTGCCGAGTGTCTCGAGCCGCACTAGAGGAGCCGTCATGCAGCTCGACGCACTCGGCCCGTTCCTGGGGCGCTGGGCCACGCGCGCGCCCGGGACTGGCGTGTGTCCGCGTGGAGCGACCGTGCGGTTCCACGAGACGCTCGAGCTGCGACGTCTGCTCCGCATGACGACTGGTCATCGAGGCCAGCAAGGCTCCGCCCGCGCGGGCAAGGTTCGGCAGCAACGAGTGCTCGACCACACCCAACCGCACGTCGAGGGGCTTGAGCGTCGGGCCATTGCGAACGTCCGCGCGCCGGTACAGCGGTTCCCAGACAACGTGCGCTCCCCACAGGCCATGATAGATCCGCGACGACGGCTGACGTCATCGGTAGTGCACAGCGCCTCGAGCTTGTGCTGTTAGGCAAGCCACATCGCATCGGCGACCAATGCCATGGCGGGCCATGGCGGCTTGGGTGAACGCCTCGAAGTCCGAGGGGTCCGAGCAGCGCTTCTCCGCGAGCTCGCCAAGCTGCTTGGCGAACGCGTTCAGCGACTTCTCCGAGGGGTCGAGCTGTGGGATCCTGGCGTTGGGCATCGCGTCGTTCTCTTGGTGTTTCAACCCGAGGATTCCGCGCTCTGCCCATCTTTAACAGGTTCAAATTCCCCCAGCGCCAGGCGCCGCCAAACGGTCGTCTACGTCTACGATCCAGCTCAGGCTTCGATCCACGCCCGATTGGACCCGCCCCCGCCGACCTGCCCGTGTGCCGTGGTGTGTGTGGTCGTGTGCCGGTCGTCGCGGGCTAGCGGTATCAACTCTCGGGCGGACGAAGCTCGACATCCGGGATGGTGGCCACCAAGCCGGATAGGTAGCGCGAGAACTCGCATATCAACTTCACGCTTTCCGCTGGATCAGTTGGTAACTCTCCCCCCAGCGGGTCCTTGCTGGCGACCTCCAGCGTGTAGCCGTCTTCGCCCGGACCGCCCCCAAGCACGATTTCTAGGCCCAAGACGTGGCGGTCGAGACGCATCGCCGGTACCTCATCCCATATGCCCTCGTTCTCACCGATGAACTTCCCACCTCCGAAGCACGTGGAGGCGACCTTTTCGCCGATTTCCTTGAGGGGCGAGTCGGACACGAAGTCCACGGCGGCCTGGAAAAATACGAAGTCTGCCATTCTACGTCCTCATCTCACGAAGTGCCGCTCGTTCGCCTTCACGGCGGCCTCGAACTCCTTGGTCGAGAACACACGAACTTTGAAGGTGTCGGGCCTAATGCCGGGGATGCTCTGAAGTTGCTTGCCGATGTCTCTCACAAGGCCGCGGAACTGCGGAAGCCTTGCGAGATTTCTGAACCCCTGCTTGTCCTTCGACACCAGCCCGGCGAGATCATCGCTCACGATGAAAGCATCCACGTCGAAGTTGCCCGGGTCAAATGGTGCGTTCGCCTTGTGCGGGCCTTTGGTGCCGCGAGCGAGGGAGCCGCGAATGCCCACCTGAGCGTCGGGGAACTGCTTGGCGAGCGGCGCAAGGGCTTCGTCGGCCTGCGACAGAATCTGTTCCCGTGCACCAGACAATTCCCCCCTGAGGCTCGCGCCGCGTCCGCCTCCTGTGCCTTGCCGACCTCCGCCTCCAGCGGCGAGACCTCGCCACCTTCCTCCACCACCGCGGTCTTCGCGTCCGCCTTCGCTTGTCCCTTCGCGTCCCCATCCTTCGGCGCCTGAAAGCAATCCCGGCCGCGGACCTTGTTCACCGAGTGTCGAACGAAGCATGGACCCTCCCTCTTGTAGGCGTGCGCGGCGTCCTCGAACAGCCGCACCTCGGTGGCCTTCGGATCGAGCGCGACCTCACGGTATAGCAGCTCCAGCTCGGCC
>JBFIJN010000066.1:0-24733 GCA_041600735.1 Nannocystaceae bacterium | reverse complement strand
GACTCGTCAATCGGTTTTTTACCAATACCACCCGGTCCAGAACAACGGTAAGTGGGACTCGCCCCACGGCACGAGCCGGGTCGAGCCCGCGGCGCTCCATGATGCGTCGCGGTCGGAGCGTCGAGCACCCGCCGTCGCACCTTGGCCCAAATGTTACGCCCGTGTGTCGTAGGCCTCCGAGGAGCCACGAGTCATGCAGCCATTCGAGCTTCCAGAGTTCTATATGCCGTATCCGGCGCGGCTCAACCCTCACCTCGAGGGCGCGCGGGTCCACTCCAAGGCATGGGCCTACGAGATCGGCATCTTGGGCGTCGCCGACGAGACCACGGGTGCTCCGATCTGGGATGAGCGCACCTTCGATGCCCACGACTACGCACTGCTATGTGCATACACCCATCCCGACGCATCGGCGCCAGAGCTCGATCTGATCACCGACTGGTACGTATGGGTGTTCTTCTTCGACGATCACTTCCTCGAGGTCTACAAGCGCACCCGTGACATGGATGGGGCCAAGGCGTACCTCGATCGCCTGCCCGCGTTCATGTCCGTAGAGCCCACCGGCGAGGCGCCCGAGCCCACCAATGCGGTCGAGCGCGGGCTGGTCGATCTGTGGGCGCGCACGGTGCCCACCGCCTCGCTCGCGTGGCGGGCCCGCTTCGCCGAGAACACCAAGCACCTGCTCGCAGAGTCGCTGTGGGAGCTCGCCAACATTCGCCAGGACCGCATCTCCAACCCCATCGAGTACATCGCGATGCGGCGCAAGGTGGGCGGGGCCCCGTGGTCGGCCGACCTGGTCGAGCACGCGGTCGCAGCCGAGGTCCCCGCCGAGATCGCGCACACGCGGCCCATGCAGGTGCTCAAGGCCACGTTCGCCGACGGCGTGCACCTGCGCAACGACCTGTTCTCGTACCAGCGCGAGGTCGAGGACGAGGGCGAGAATGCCAACTGTGTGCTGGTGCTCGAGCGCTTCCTCGGTGTCGACACTCAGCGCGCCGCCGATCTCACCAATGATCTGCTGACCTCGCGATTGCAACAATTCGAGAACACCGCGCTGGTCGAGGTTCCGCTGCTGTGTGAGGAGCACCGGCTCGATCCCGGCGCTCGTCTCGATGTGGCCAAGTACGTCAAGGGCCTCCAAGACTGGCAGTCCGGCGGCCACGAGTGGCACATGCGGTCGAGTCGCTACATGAACGCGGGTACCGAGACGGAGCCGGGCGCGAGCCAGGCGGCGGCGCTGCTGCGGCTGCTCGCGGGGCCCACGGGCCTGGGAGTCTCGGCGGCGCGCCTCGGGCAGGGGCTCGGTCGTGCCGGTCTGCGCCCGCGGATCAAGAGCCTCACGTTCCCCTCCTACGAGCCGGTGGGGCCGGTGACGCTCCCCGAGTTCTACATGCCCTACACCGCGCGGGTGAACGTCAACCTCGAGCGCTCGCGACAGCACTGCATCGACTGGGCCCGCGCGATGGGCATGCTGGACGGCATCGTGTGGACCGAGAAGAAGGTCGCGGCCTTCGACTTCGCCGTGTGCGCGGCGCGGCTGCACCCCGATGCCTCGGGGCCCGAGCTCGATGTGTCCTCGGCGTGGCTCACCTGGGGCACCTACGGCGACGACTACCTGCCGATCGTGTTTGGCACCACTCGCGATCTGGCCGGCGCCAAGCGCTTCAACGATCGCCTCTCGCTGTTCATGCCGCTCGATTGCGGGCCCACGCCGCCGCCGCTCAACGCGGTCGAGAAGGGCCTCGGCGAGCTGTGGCTGCGCACCGCGGTGCCGATGGGCATGGACGCCCGCAAGCAGTTCCGCAAGGGCGTGGAGGACATGACCGAGAGCTGGCTGTGGGAGCTGCTCTGCCACATCCAGCACCGGATCCCCGATCCGATGGACTACGTCGAGATGCGGCGCAAGACGTTTGGCTCCGATCTCACGATGAACCTGGCCCGCGTCACCAAGGGGCGCAACATCCCGGCCGCGCTGTTCCGCACCCGCTCGATGCGCGAGCTCGAGGACGCGGCCGCCGACTACGCCTGCTTCACCAACGACATCTTCTCCTACCAGAAGGAGATCGAGTTCGAGGGCGAGCTGTGCAACTGCGTGCTGGTCGTGCGCACGTTCCTCGAGCTCGACTCCGCGCAGGCCGTGCTGGTCGTGCGCGACTTGATGACGGCGCGGCTCCAGCAGTTCGAGCACATCATCGAGACCGAGCTTCCGTTCCTGCAAGACGAGCTCGAGCTCGACGAGCTGGCTCGCCGCGATCTGGCCGCCTACGTCGAGGGCCTCCAAGACTGGGTCTCGGGGATCCTCGACTGGCACATCATGACCGGTCGCTATGAGGAGGCGGCGCTCCGCGAGGATCGCACGCCGCCCGGGCCGTCCGCGTTCTCCCTTGGGCCCACCGGGATCGGCACCGCGGCCGCCCGCATCACGAGCGCGGCCCGGTCCGCGACGCCACCCACCACGACTCAGCCGAGTCCAACCGAGTAGCAGACGACGACCCACGTCGGTACGAGTGAACAGGAGCTTTCGATCATGGCGAATACAGACAAGAACGGCCTCGACGCCGCCCACCAACAGCAGATGAGCCTCGCGACCGCGGCCGCGCGAAACTTGGCCACGACGACCAAGTCGCCGCCCCAGATGCAGGGGATCACGTCGCGGTGGCTGCTCAAGCTGCTGCCGTGGGTGCAGGTCTCGGGCGGTGTGTACCGCGTGAACCGCCGGCTCTCGTACGCGGTCGGCGACGGGCGCGTCACGTTCACCAACGTGGGCGCCAAGGTGCAGGTCATCCCGCAGGAGCTGTGCGAGCTGCCGATGCTGCGCGGCTTCGACGACGTCGAGGTCCTGGCCACGCTGGCCAGTCGCTTCATCCAGCACGATCTGCAGCCCGGAGCGGTGATCGTCGAGGCGGGCGGCCCGGCCGACTCGGTGTGCCTGATCGCGCGCGGCAAGGTCGAGCGCATCGGCAAGGGCAAGTACGGCGACGAGACGGTGCTCGACGTGCTCGCCGACGGCGACCACTTCAGCTACGAGGCGATCCTCGAGTCACACGACTACTGGGAGTTCACGGCCAAGGCCGTCACCCCGTGCACGGTGCTCACGCTCGAGCAGCGCGTGTTCGAAGAGGTGATGGCGCAGTCCGAGGTGCTCCGCGAGCACATCGAGGACTTCAAGAGCCGCGCGAAGAAGCCGCAGGACAACGCCGGTGAGGCCGCCATCAACGTGTCCGCGGGCCACAAGGGCGAGGCCGAGCTGCCGGGCACGTTCGTCGACTACGAGCTCGGTCCGCGCGAGTACGAGCTCAGCGTGGCCCAGACCGTGCTGCAGATCCACACCCGCGTCGCCGACCTGTTCAACCAGCCGATGAACCAGACCGAGGAGCAGCTGCGCCTCACCATCGAGGCCCTGCGCGAGCGGCAAGAGTACGAGCTCATCAACAACCGCGAGATCGGGCTGCTGCACAACGCCGACCTCAAGCAGCGGATCCACACCCGCAACGGCCCGCCCACCCCCGACGACATGGACGAGCTGCTCGCGCTCGTGTGGAAGGAGCCGAGCTTCTTCATGGCCCACCCGCGCACGATCGCGGCCTTCGGCCAGGAGTGCAACCGCCGCGGGGTCTACCCGACCAACACCGAGGTGAACGGCAACAAGGTGCCCGCGTGGCGCGGCGTTCCGATCTTCCCGTGCAGCAAGATCCCCGTGAGCGAGGCCCGCACCAGCTCGATCATGCTGATGCGTACCGGCGCCGAGAAGCAGGGCGTGGTCGGCCTGCACCAGACCGGCATCGCCGACGAGTACCAGCCGAGCCTCTCGGTGCGGTTCATGGGCATCAACGACAAGGCGATCATCTCGTACCTCGTGAGCGCCTACTACTCGGCGGCGGTGCTCGTCCCCGACGCGCTGGCCGTGCTCGAGAACGTGGAAATCGGCCGTCAAGGCTGAGCGAGGAGCACTCATGACGACATCGGCAAAGACGGGCCCCTCGGAGGGCGAGCGGATCCAGCGGAGCTTGAGCACCGCCGCGGCGCGCAAGCTCGCGACCACGACCAAGTCCCCGCCGCAGATGGCGGGTATCTCTCCGCGCTGGCTGCTGCGGCTGCTGCCCTGGGAGCCGGTCTCGGCCGGTGTGTATCGCGTGAACCGGCGGCTGTCCTACGCGGTGGGTGATGGTCTGGTGACCTTCACCCAGGTGGGCGCGAGCGTGCGGGTCGTGCCGCGCGAGCTCGGCGAGCTGCCGATGCTCCGCGGCTTCGAAGACGACGCGGTGCTCGAGGCGCTGGCCGACCGCTTCGTGCAGCGCGAGCTCGCGGTGGGGGAGTCGATCGTGGAGGCCGGCACGCCGGCCGACTCGATCTGCCTCATCGCGAGCGGCAAGGTCGAGAAGCTCGGGACCGGCAAGTATGGCGATCGCACCTCGCTCGGCGTGCTGGCCGAGGGCGACTACTTCACCTACGAGGCGATCCTCGAGTCGAACGACCGGTGGCCGTTCACGGCCAAGGCGGTCACGCGAGGCACGGTGCTCACGCTCCAGCAGAAGGCCTTCGAGGAGGTGGTCGCCGAGTCGCCCGCGCTCCAGGCCCACCTCGAGGCGTTCGCGTCCCGCGCTCGCAAGCCGCAGGACAAGCACGGGCAGGCCGACATCGCGATCGAGGCCGGTCACCGCGGCGAGGCCGGATTGCCCGGCACGTTCGTCGACTACGAGCTGCGCCCGCGCGAGTACGAGCTCAGCGTCGCGCAGACGATCCTTCGCGTGCACACGCGCGTGACGGACCTCTACAACGGGCCGCTGAACCAGTTCGAGGAGCAGCTGCGCCTCACGATCGAGGCACTGCGCGAGACCCAAGAGCACGAGCTCATCAACAACCCGGAGATCGGGCTGCTGCACAGCGTGGATCCCAAGCAGCGGCTACAGACGCGCAGCGGGCCGCCCACGCCCGATGATCTCGACGAGCTGATCTCTCGCCGCCGCAAGCCGAGGCTGCTGCTGGCGCACCCGCGCACCATCGCGGCGTTCGGGCGCGAGTGCAATCGGCTCGGCGTGTACCCGCAGACCACCGCGATCAACGACACCCCGGTGCGCTCGTGGCGGGGCGTGCCGCTGCTGCCCTGCAACAAGATCCCGATCTCCGAGAGCGGGACGAGCTCGATCCTGGTGCTCCGCACCGGTCTCGAGGACCAGGGCGTGATCGGCCTGCATCAGCCCGGGATCCCCGACGAGGTCCAGCCCAGCCTCAACGTGCGCTTCATGGGCATCGACGACAAGGCGCTGATCTCGTACCTCGTGAGCGCGTACTACTCGGTGGCGGTGCTCATCCCCGACGCGCTGGGGGTGCTGGAGAACGTGGAGATCGGTCGCTAGCGCGGCGGAGGCCAGCCCGCGGGGACGGCGATCCGCCGCCCACGGGCCCCTCGGTCGCTCTCGCGGCAGCTCACGCGCGGCCCCTCGACAGACCGGCCTCGCTTGGCCAACCTCTGCCGCGCACCGCGAAACGAGGACGATGGCCGGCACGGTTCACTGCATCGAGCACCCCCTCATCCAGCACAAGCTGTCGCTGATGCGTCGCAAGGAGACGAGCACCAGCAACTTCCGCGCGCTCCTGCAGGAGATCGCGATGCTGCTGGGCTACGAGGTGACCCGCGATCTCCCGCTCGAGAACCACGAGATCGAGACGCCGCTGATGAAGATGCAGGCGCCGTTCATCGCGGGCAAGAAGGTGGTGCTGATCTCGGTGCTGCGCGCGGGCACCGGGCTGCTCGACGGCATGACCAAGATCATCCCCGCCGCGCGCGTGGGTCACGTGGGCATGTATCGCGATCCGGAGACGCTCGAGCCGATCGAGTACTACTTTCGCGTGCCGTCGGACCTCGCGGACCGCCAGGTGATCGTGGTCGACCCGATGCTCGCCACCGGCAACTCGGCTGCGGCCGCGGTCGGTCGCGTGAAGAAGGCGGGGGCCACCCAGATCAAGTTCGCGTGCCTGCTGGCGGCGCCCGAGGGCATCGCCACGTTCCACGCCGCGCACCCCGACGTGCCCGTCTATACCGCCGCCATCGATGACCGCCTCGACTCCCACGGCTACATCCTGCCGGGGCTCGGCGACGCGGGCGATCGCCTGTTCGGCACCAAGTAGCGGAATGGAATTCGATCAGCTGCGCACGCTCTTGGCCGTGCTCGAGCACGGCAGCTTCACGCGGGCGGCCGAGGCGCTGGGCCTGTCGCAATCGACGGTGAGCTTCCATATCAAGGGGCTCGAGTCGTCGGTGGGCTCGCGGCTGCTCGATCGCAGTCGCGATGGCGTGCGCGCGACCCCGCAGGGCGAGCTGCTGCGCGGATACGCCGAGCGGCTGTGGGCGCTGCGGGGCGAGGCCGTCGAGCAGCTGCGCGCGGAGAGCCACGGGCAGCGCGGACGGGTGGTCGTGGCCGCTTCGACGATCCCTGGCGAGTACCTGCTGCCCCCGTTCTTGGCGCGGCTGCGGCTCAGCCACCCGGGGGTCAGCGTGCGGGTCGAGGTCTCGGAGTCCTCCCGCGCGCTTGCCTCGTTGATGGCGCGCGAGTGTGATCTGGCGCTGGTCGGGCGCTGTCCCTCGGAGCGCAATCTCGTGGCCGAGCCGTTCGCCCGCGACGAGGTGGTGCTGGTGGGGCCCTCGCCCAATCCGTTCGTGGTCGCCGGGCAGCCGCTCGACGTGGAGGCGCTGCGGCACGTGCCGCTGGTGCTGCGCGGCGAGGGCTCGGGCACGCGCGCCGCGGTGGCCGAGCTGCTCTCGCGCGTGGCCGCCGAGCTCGACACGCCAGCGCGCGTGATCGTGGGCAGCACCGAGGCGGCCAAGCGCTGCGTGCTGGCGGGGATGGGGCTCGCGTTCATCTCTCGTCACGCGGTGGCCGATGAGCTCGCGGCCGGTCGCATGGAGCTCGTGCCGCTGCCGGGGACCCCGGTGCCGCGCCGCTTCTGGGTGGTGGTGCCGCGCGACCGCAGTCCCTCGTCGGCGACGGCCGCCCTGGTCGCACTGCTGCGCGCCGCCGCCCCCGAGTGAGCCTCACCGTCCTTGCCACCGGGCTTCAATAGCCTTGGTAACGGCGTTCTCACGCGCGTGGCATGTTTTATTGAACATTACCCAATAGTGCCCCAACCTTGGGACCATGCCTCGAGCCCAACGCTTGCCCATCGACCAGCGCCGCACTCGGCTGCTCGAGCTCGGCCTCGAGTTGTTCAGCCAGCGCACCTACGACCAGGTCTCGACCGACGACATCGCCCTCGCGGGCGGCGTGTCCAAGGGGCTGCTCTATCACTACTTCGCCAACAAGCGCGGCTACTACGTGGCCACCGTGCGCGAGCTGGCCCAGCGCGCGATCGAGGTCACCGACCTGCCGCCGGGGTCATCGTTCGAGGCGGCGATCCGCGTGGGGCTGGAGCGCTTCGTTCGCTTCATCCGCGACAACGCCACGTTCTATCGCACGCTGATGCGCGGTGGCGTGGGGGTCGATGACGAGGTGCAGCTCATCATCGACACCGCTCGCCACACGCTGGTGCGGCGCGTGCTCCACAGCGCGGGCATCCGCGAGGCCACGCCGGTGCAGCGCATTGCATTCTTCGGCTGGTCGGGCTTCGCCGAGTCGGCCTGCCTGCACTGGCTCGACCACGAGGCCGACATGCCCGAAGAAGAGCTGGTGAGCATGATGCTCGGCGCGCTGCTGCTGCTGGTCGCCCACGTAGGCCCGCGGGCGACCGCCAACTAGTGCGGCCTCAGCTCAGAGCGGCACGCCGCCGTCGAGCGTGATGTCGTCGACCCACACCGCGTTCTGGCCCTGGTCGATGAAGCCGGCTCGCTCGAAGCGCCACTGGAACGTGTGGTCACCCGCGGGCACGGCCGCGTTGTACTGGACCGCCGCGTTGGTGCCCGACCAGCTGCTCTGCAGCACGCCGTCTCGGTAGAAGCGCAGGAAGTCCCAGCCGCTGGCCGAGTCTTCGCGGTGGAAGAACGAGATGTTGCCCGCCGCGGAGAACGTGGAGCTGAGCGTGAGGTTGGTGATGCCGCCGGCGGGCATGTTGCCCGAGCGAGCCGAGCGCGTCCCGGCGATCGGGTTCGACTCGGACACCGTCCACGGCGCGGCCATGTCCACGGTGAACTCGATGGGGATCATCAAGCTCGCCTCGAAGTCCTGGAAGTACATGCCGCCCTGGCAGCCCGAGTACACGAAGGCGCACTGGGCCAGGTTGCAGGCCAGGTTGCCGCTCTTGAAGCCCACGCTGGCGCAGGTCTGCCCGTTGAAGTCGATGCCGTCGCACTGCTCGTAGCCCGACTGGATTCCGTCGCCGCAGATCGAGCACTCGCTGGTGTCGTAGAGGCAGTCGTCGCCGCACGTCATGAACCCGTCTTGGAAGCCCATGGACTGGCAGGTGACGTCGTCGGGAACACTGCCCTCGCAGTCCTCGGCGATGTCGATCACCTCGTTGCCGCAGATGAAGCAGCCCAGCAGGTTGTAGTCCTCGCAGGTGAGCAGGCACCCGAGGTTACCGCCCTGATAGCCGAGCGACTCGCAGGTCTCGCCGTTCACCTGGGCCAGGTCGCAGGCCTCGTCGCCTTCGATGATGTTGTTGCCGCAGACGGCGGGCTTCGGGCCCGTGGAGCCGCCGTCGGAGCTCGACGAGTCGGCGCTCGTGGTCCCGCTGCTGCTGCTGTCGCTGGTGGTGCCAGGGCCCGCGCCGGAGCTCGAGTCGAGTCCCTCTGTAGTGGTTGTGGTGTCGACGCTCTCTGTGTCGGTCTGCCCACTCTCGGTCGAGGCGACCGGGTCATCGGTACACCCGGTGAGCAGCAACGTAGGTGCGACAGCCCATATGAGGATTAGGCGATCCAAGGCCAAGGTGCTCATGCGGGGGGATTGTAGGGTCATTGGCAACATGGCGGCCAACGAGTAGAGAAGGCCGCGTCCAGCGCAGCCTTGGAGCCATGTCTTGGCGGGTAGGGCCGGGTGAGCGCAGCTCGCGGCCATGGTGCGGCCCGCGTCGGGCCGATGATCGCGTGAGATTTGCCCTTAGCGTACGCCGGCGCACCAGACGTTCCGAGAATCGGCGCCGATCCGCGCAGCGGCCGAGCTGCGGGCGAATTTCTCGACATTCGAGGTGGCCGACGATCGCATGGTCCGGTAGGGTCCTCAGCGGTGAGAAGGCTGCGAGCGCTGCTCTTCTTGGTGCCGTTGCTTGCCGGCGAGGGTCGGCCTGCAACCGCGAGCGAGCCGCTCGGTAGCATCGAGATCGAACACCCCACGATCGTCGTGGTTCCGGCGCCCTTTCGCCTCGAGCCCGTGCCGGCGGCGATGGGGCCGATCGAGGCGCCCGAGGAAGAGCCCGACCTCGAGGTCGAGCTCGACGAGGTGCGCTGGACGGTCGAGCAGCAAGAGCGCGTCGACCTGGTGGCCGGACGCTGGGGGCTGCACACGCGGCACCTCGTCGCGCTCAATCCCGATCTCCGCGGTCGCGAGGCGATACCCGCCGGCGCAGAGCTGAAGGTCTACGAGCTCGATGCCGAGGCCCCCACGCGATCGATCGGCTCGCCCAACAAGGGGCGCCTGCAGAACGGCCTGCCCATGCCCGAGGGGCCCTACTGGGAGCTCCGCGATCGTCGAACCCGCGCGTTCGGGGCGACCAACGCGATCCGAGCCATGGTCACCGCGTTCGACCGCTACGGGCGCTCGTTCGACGATGCGCCGCCGGTGTCGGTGGGCGAAATCTCGGGGCGTCGCGGCGGCCGTGCGCACCCGCATAGCTCGCACCGCTCGGGTCGCGACGTGGACCTCGGCTACATCTTGCTCCCCGGCACCGAGGGCGAGCAGTGGAAGCGCGCCGACGAGGACAACTTCGACGTCGAGAAGAACTGGGCGCTCATCAAGGCGCTCGTCGACACGGGCGAGGTCCAGCTCATCTTCATCAGCAGCAGGCTGCAGCGGCTGCTCGAGCCGGTCGCTCGCGCCGAGCTCGGTGAGGAAGAGATCGGACGCTACTTCCGGGTTCCCGGCCAAGACCCCGAGCACGGGCCGATCCTGCGCCACTGGGATGGTCACCGCGATCACATGCACGTTCGCTTTCGCTGCGAGCCGGGCAACACGCGCTGCCGCTCGCGCTCGGCGACTCCGATCGACGAGTAGGCCGCTCGACGAGTGGCGGCTCGACGAGCAGGCCGATCGACGAGTAGCCGCGCTCAGTAGGCCGCGCTCAGTAGGCCGCGCTCAGTAGGCCGCGCTCAGTAGCCCGCGGGGATCGTGCCGCGCAGACACGTGATCGTGTTGGGCGCGCGCAAGCTCGACCAGAACGCGCGCTGGGGCTCATCGGGCGAGCCCTCGCGCAGGCCCTCGTCCTCGGACCACGCGGGGCGCTGCCCGGGGCGGAGCGTGTGCAGGCCGCTCTGCAGGTGGCCGATGATGTACGTGTGACCCGCCACCTGCGCGCCGAGGTGATCGGCGAGCTCGCTCGCAAAGTGCTGGCCGGGTCGCGCGCCAAACGTCTCGCACGTGCGAAACCACCACAGGCTGCCTGCGTCGGGCAGCATGCGATCGCGAACGGCAGCGAGGCGCGCGTGGAGGGGGTGCTTGGCCTCGAGCGCCCTGCGATCGAATACTTCGTCGCGGATCCGGGCCGCGCCCCACTTGCCGTGACCCCAATACTGCACCTCGGCCAAGGGCTCGGAGGGGCGGTACTCGGCTAGCCACTCGAGCGCGTGCGCCCACGAGTCCACCGCTTGGTAGGCGTGCAGGCGGCGGAGGCCGCGGTAGAGCTGCGCGCCGGCCCACCACGCATGCGAGAGCCCGGGCCGCGCAAGGCCCCCTCGACAGCTGCGGTCGTAGATCATCAGCCGCAGACCCGTGGTCATCAGCCGCTCGCTCCTCCGCGCACGCACACCGCGACCGCATCCTCATTGTGGGGGGCCGCGTGGCCGCGGCGCACGTTCCACGCCATGTGATCGTCGCCGAAGGTGTCCGCGGCGGTGCTCGACCAGTACATCCCGCGCGAGATCATGTTGGCGGTGGCGAGCGTGCTGAGCTCGCCGATCTGGGGCAGCCGCCAGCCTCGCAGCCCTTCGATCTCGAGCGAGTCGCAGTAGGCGGCCGCCGCGGGATAGTCGCTGGGGTTGCCGAGGGTGGTGGCGATGAGCAGCACATCGAGCGCCCGCACCTTGCGAGATCGCAGCGCCGTCACCACCGGATAGTCGACCCGAGCCTCGGGGGTGGGATCGGGCGTGGCCTCGGCATCACCCGGGCTGCTGTCGGAGGCGGCGCGATCGGGGGTGGCCGCATCGCCGCCGCTCGGCGTGGAGCTCGACGCGACCTCGGAGTCCGCAGGATCGTCGGACACGGCCAGCGCCATCACCAACGCGAACAGCAGCACGGCCACGCTGGCGAGCGCCCACGGCAGCGGCTTGATGCGCCCAGCCGAGACGCCGCGCACGGTGGACATGCCGGCGGTCGACGTCGACGCGGGCGCGCCCAGCATCGAAGCCGCCGGACTCGGCGAGGCCCAGGCGCCGGGCGGCGGGCCCGATGGAGGTGGCGCTGGAGGTCGAGGCAGCGCGCCCGCCGGTGACGCGGGCGTCGAGCGGGGCAGCGGCATCGTGACCGGCTCGAGCTCGGCCGGGAGCCCGGCGGTCTGCGGATCGGTGGACAGAGGCCAGCGACCTGCGGCCTCGCGCAGCGAGCGGGGCAGCTTTCCGCCCACCAGCGTATCGCCGGTGATGATCGCAGGCGTGGGGCCGATGACCGTGTCGCCGGTGATCAGCGCCGGTACGACGCCCACGGCGGTGGTCTCGAGCTGTGGGACTGGGCCACGGCCGGTGTTGCCGGCGTCGAGATCGGAGAGGTCGAGGTCCGCGCTCACGATCGCGGCTCCGCTCCAGCTCGCGCTGGTGTCCTCGGTGAGGAGATCCTCATCGATGGTCTCGACCACCGAGATCTCCGGGGTGGGAGCGGGCGGAGCCGGAGGAGCCGGGCGAGGCGCCGATGCGAGCGGAGGCACGGTGGGTGAGGACTCGAACTCGTCGAGCTCGCGCTTGCCCACCAGCGTGGGCTCTTCGTCCTCGGTCGCGACGGTCGGGAGCCCGCGTGAGCGGGCGGCGGGGATCAGGCGTGGGGTGGCCGCGCCCTTGGCGGGCTCCTTGGCCGAGCCCTTGGCCGAGCGGCTGGGACCCGAGGTGCGCGCGCTCGCGCGGCGCAGGCCCGCGCGAATTCGATCGGCCAGAGCTCCGCGCCCGCCAACGGCCACGGTGAGGGTGCGAGCAAAGGGAATGTGCCGCGCGAGCAGGATCTCGCGCAGCTCCTCCACCCGCTCGCGCCCGAGGTTGGGGCTGCGACACAGGACATAGAGCCCGCGACCATCGCGGCGCTCGATGAGATCGGACAGGCGCTTGGGATCGTGGTCGAGCCCCTCGCAGAGCTCCACCTCGAGGCCGTCCTGGCGCAGCGCCTCGAGGGCCTCGCGCAAGGACTCGGCGTCCTCGCCCGCGCAGCCCATCACCACCAGGTCCGCGCCCTGTCGGTTGGCCGAGGGCCGGGACGGTGCCGCCATGCGCTGGCCAAGATATCACGGGGGTCCCCGCGGCCCGCCATTTTAGCCACCCGCGGGCCGGCGAGCGGCTCGAGAGGCGGCCAAAACCCTCGCATCGCCGCGCAGGCGCCTGATCTCGCGGGCGCCGGGCCGTGGGGATCGGCAGCCGGGGTGGTGCGTTTCGGGGGCTCGCCCCGAACACCGGCCGTAAGTCATTCCCGTCGGCGTGCGTTCGGGGGGCTCGGATCTTGCTCATGCGACGACCAACCCCTTCTTCATTGGCGCTCTGCTTTCTCTCGCTCTCGTTGGCGCTCGCCCCCGCGTGTTCCCCCAACAAGCCCCACAGTGTCCCGCCCGCCGGCCCTGGCGCCGTCGCGGTCGACCCCGCCGCCGCTCCGGTGGAGCTCGAGGTCCTGGGCGAGGCGGGCAATCGCTTCATCGCGGCGGGGAAGCCCGGAGAGGTGCTCGCCCGCATCCGCATCCGCAGCCCCGAGTCGGGTGATACCTCGCGGCCCCGCGCCAACATCGGGCTCGTCGTCGATACCTCCGGGTCGATGGAGGGGGCTCCGATCGTGCAGGCGCGTGCCGCCGCGCTCGCCCTGCTCGGCGATCTCCGTGACGGCGACGTGCTCTCGATCTCCGTGTTCGGCTCGGTCGCCGAGGTGCTGGTGCCCGCGACCGTACTCGACGCCCAGGCCCGCACCCGCATCCGCGGCGACATCGAGCGCATGAAGGCCACCGGGACCACCGACCTCGCGGGTGGGCTCGCGGTGGGTCTGCAGCAGGTGCAGTCGCAGGCCCGTGGCGGAGAGATCAATCGGATCGTGCTGGTGAGCGACGGTGTGCCCAACGACGAGTCGGCGATCGTGGGCATGGCCCAGCAGGCGCGCAACAGCGGCGTGCCGATCACGGCACTAGGGCTGGGGCTCGAGTACCACGAGACGCTGCTGGGCCAGATCGCACAGGAGTCGGGCGGCAAGTTCCACTTCGTGGAGGATCCCACGAAGGTGGCCGCCGTATTTCGCGAGGAGGTGCTCAGCATCGATCAGCTCGCGGCCCGGGGCGTGGCGCTCACGCTCACCCCCGGTCCCGGCGTGAGCATCATCGACGTGCCGGGCTTCAGCACGGGCTACAGCGGTCGCAGCCTCGTGCTGGGGCTGCCCGATCTCGCCGAGGGAGAGACGCAGCAGGTCGTGGTGCGGCTCTCGGTGGGCGAGCACCGCGACGGGGCCAACGTGGAGCTGCTCGACGGCGTGGTGAGCTACTCCGATGCGCGGACCGGGACGGGCATGCAGCGGCGCACGTTCGTGGCCGTGCGAGCCACGGGTGACGCAGAGGAGCTCGAGAACGGCGTCGACCTCGACGTCGCACTGGCGGCAGCCCGCGCGACGACGGCGGCGGCGACCCTGCAGATCGTGTCGATGGCTCGCGCCGGCGACGTGAAGGGAGCCAACGCGACGCTCGATCAGACGGTGAAGACTGCACGAGCGCTCCACAAGACGATGCCGGACGCCGAGCTCGCGCGACTGGTGGACGACTTGGTGGAGCTGCGGCCCACGCTGGCTGGGCTCGCGCCACCCCCGGTGGAGCCGCCGCGGCGTCCCAAGGCGCCGGGGGTGGCCGTCGAGGACACGCGGCCAGCAGCGGGCCAGCCGCAGCCCCAGCCGCTGTCGGCGAGCGGCGCACGCGATGTGCGGGCGAGCCACGAGCGGGCCTATCGCGTGCTGCACGGAGAGTGAGCGGTCACTCGACGAGCGACGGATCCTCGGTCAACGCGGCCAGCGCGGCCCCGATCTGCTGCTCGTGCTCGGCCTGGGCGTCGTGCACCGCGAGCCCCAGCTCGACGGCGCGGCGCGCCAGCCTGGCGGCCTCGAGCAGCTGATGAAACCGGCGCGCGCGCGCGTCCTCGAGCGCGCGCAGACGATCGAGGCCGTGCAGCAGCTCCTCGCGCGCGGTGGCCGGCTCGCGTCGCGCCTCCGAGGCGGCCAGTGCCCTCACCAGCGCACCCTCGTCGAGCTCGCGCAGCTCCGCATCGATCCTGGTGATCGCTCGTACCTGCACCTCGACCAGCCGCACGAGCTCGGTCACGGGGGCCGTGACGGCGTCGATCTCCTGGGCCTCGCCGGCGTTGGCGATCCGGTGATCGACCAGCCGCTGGACCGCGAGCGCGAGCTCGCCGACCTGCTCGCGCAGATCTGCGGGCGGGCTCTCGTGCAGCAGCGCGGCGAGCCGGGCCACCAGGGGATCGGAGGCCGGCAGCGCGGCGGGTGCGGAGCGCAGCGCGACGAGGGCCGGGGTGTCGAGCTGCGAGCGACGACGGCGAAGCGAGAGCGCAATGGCGAGCATCAGCGCCGCGGTGAGCACCATGGTGCCGAGGGCCACGAACACCCCCAGCGGCCCGCCGACCAAGATCATGAGGCCGATCGCGAGAGCCGCCCCCACGCCCCCGCCCGCGATGAGTCCGACGCGCTCGCGTCGCGCCAGCTTGCGCCGCGTTGGCGCGCGGCTCGTCACTCGCGTCTCTACCCCGGTGGTGCGCAGGCGCAGCTCGAGCCGCTCGGCGCCCTCGCGTGTGAGGCCATCGACGAGCCGCAGCGGAAGCTTGAGCAGCCGCTTGCTCTCCTGCTTGGAGTACATGCGGGCGTCGCCCACCAAGAAATTCAACGCGGGCAGCGGGCCCTCGGCGACGGCGCCCAGCACCTCGTGCAGGTGGGCCCGCGACTGCGCGCGCTCGTCGATCTTGCGCAGCTCCACGCCGTAGCTGCCGCTACCGGCCGGCGCGGGGGTGAACTGCACCGCCAGCTTGCCGCACTGCGTGCACAGCCGCTGCCCCAGGCGTAGCGCGGCTCCGCAGGCGTGGCAGCTCACGCGGGCCAGCGTGCCGGGGAGCGCCGCTCGCCCGCGCAGCGCATCGGCGAGCTCGGCCGCGCTGCCCGGGCGCTCGATCGGATCCTCGGCGAGGCAGCGGGCGACCAGCTCGTCGAGCGCGGGCGGTAGCTCGCGCCGCAGCGTTGTCATCCGCGGAGCAGGGCCCGGGGGGCGCAGCAGCGAGGGCGCATCTCCGTAGGGCAGCTCGCCCGTCAGCGCGCGAAACAGCAGCACGCCGAGCCCATAGAGGTCGGCGCGCTGATCCACCACGGTGTGGGCCAGCAGCTCGGGCGCGGCGTAGGGCGAGCCCTCGAGGATCAAGCTCGCGGCGGTGCGCGTGGACAGCACGTCGACGCGGGCGAGGCCTACGTCGGTCATGCAGGGACCCGCCTCGCTCAGCACCACCAGCCGCGGGTTGAGATCGCGCAGCACGGCGCCGCGGGCATGGAGCGCGTGCACGCGCTCGGCCAGGGTGGCCACGAGCGCGCAGGCCTCGTCTGCCGGCAGCGGCGCGCGTCGCTGCAGCCACGCCTCGAGCGTCTCGCCGGGGGGATCCTCGCGCAGGCGCCAGGGCGGGGCGGCCTGCGGATCGCGGGGGTCGGGCTGCGGCCCGCGCGAGAGCACGCGGGCCAGCCCCTCCCCGCCGAGCGCCTCGATCCGCTCCACGTCACGCACGTAGCGACGCCGCAGCGAGGGGTCGTGCGCGAGCTCGGGCAGCAGCTGTCCCAGCAGCGCGGGCCGTCCGCGGTCGAGCACGTGCCAGCGCAGCTCGGAGCCAACGCGGTGGGGTCCGTCGACCACCGAGAGCCCCAGCGTCTCGGGTAGCGAGGAGGTGGTCATACGGCTTGGACCTCTTCGAGCGCCTCGACGTGCGCGCGCAGCCGCTCGAGCGTCTCCGCGTCGTCGGCGAGCCCGCGCTGGGCCCCCGCGGCCGCGCGCCGCATCGCGTGGGTGTCGAGCGTGGCGGTGAGCGAGAGCAGTCGCGAGGCCCACGTATCGCGCGCGTGCAGCAGCGCGCGAGCCTCCTTCGTGGCGCTGTCGCGGTCGAGCGTGGCGAGGCCTCGGTCGAGCTCGTCGAGGCGGGCGGCGGTGACGAGCGCGGCGTCGCAGGCCCGCGCGAGCTCCTCGTCGGCCTCCGCATCGCGCTCGAGCGTGCGGGAGAGGTCGACGACCCGGCTCAGCACGGCGCGCAGCCCCTGACGGTGGCGTCGCTCCTCGATCGCGGGCAATCCGGTGCGTGCACGATCGAGGGCGCGCTGCACCGTGGCCGGCAGCGGCACCGCGGTGCCGCCGGCGTCCCGCGTCACACGTCGATTGGAGGCGATCAGCATGCCGCCGGTCGCCCCGAGCACCATCAGGCCCAGCACGACGATCACGCCGCCCATGTGCCACAGGCCGCCCGAGACGCTCATCACGATGATCAGCGCTCGTCCGATCAGTGCGCGCGACTTGGCGCGCATCGCCTTGGACGCGAGCGGCCCGCCCCTCACGGCAGCCGCCGAGAGGCCCAGGCGCTCGAGCGCGCGTACGAGGCTGCCCGCGCTGCGCTCGGAGACGCGGCCGGTCACGGGGAACGGGACGCGCGGGATCTTCTTGACCAGGTTCGGCGCGGGGACCAGGCCCAGGCTCGGGTGATCGACCAGCCACTGCCGCAGTCGCTCGCGCAGCTCGGCGTCGAGCTTGTCGCCAGGCTCACCGGGACCGGTCACGAGCACCGTGTACTCGCCGGCCTCGAGGTGCGCGATCTCGTGACCGCAGTCGGTGCACACCCCGATCTCCACCACCAGCGGGGCACCACACGCGACACAGCGATCGCCAGCGCGCGCCGGAACGACGTCGAGCGCCTCGTCGCGCCGTGCGAGCGCAGTCTCGTGGCTCTCGGATCCGTCGGCGGGGCCCGCGTCCGTGGCGATCGCATCGAGGGCATCTCGCACCGCCTCGGCGGCCTGCGGGCGGTCGCCCGGAGCCTTGGCCAGCAGCGCGGCGACCAGCCCTCGGAGCGCGCGCGGGACCTCGGGCGGCAGCGCGGGAATCGGTGCGTCGCGGTGGGCCTTGAGCACGCCGAGCGGGGTGGCGGCCGAGTAGGGCGGCCGCCCGGTGAGCATCTCGAATACGATGCAGCCGAGCGCATACAGATCGGCGCGGGCATCGACGGCCAGCGGATCCAGGCACTCGGGCGCCATGTAGTCGGGCGTGCCGAGCACCGTGAACGCGTCGTCCAGTGCGCCCGCAAACGAGGTCGCGCGGGCCATGCCAAAGTCGGCGATCTTGGGAATCGTGCCGCCTCCGAGCAGCACGTTGGAGGGCTTGAGATCGCGGTGCACGATCCCGGCTCGGTGCGCATGGGCCAGGCCCGCGCACAGGCCCCTTCCCAGCTCGAGCACCACGCCGACGGGCATCGGCGCCTCGCGAGCGATCCGCTCGGCCAGCGTCGGTCCGTCGACCAGCTCCATCAGCAGCACCGCGTGACCGTCGAGCGACACGCGCCCGTAGACCCGCACCAGGTTCTCGTGCACCAGCCCCTCGAGCAGCTCGGCCTCTTGGGCGAAGCGGGCGGCGGCGGCCTCGTCTTGCTGGTGCGATGCGTGCAGCTGCTTGCCCGCATAGACGCGATCGTCCGGCCCGTACACGCGGTGGACGGTCGCGACTGCACCCTGTCCCACGCGCTCGCCCAGCCGCAGCGAGCCCTCCTCCACCGGCAGCTCGTTCATGGGTGGCCTGGCTGCCAGCGGGTGCGGTGGGCTCGTGGTGGTGCAAGCATCGGGGCGGGTGGGCTATCGAAGACGGGCCCGAAGTATGCCCGAGAGATCGAGCTCGCGTCGGCCCCCGGCCGCCCGACTAGCTGGCTCGCGCGAGTCGGCGAGGCAGCGGGGGCGGACTCGCCCGCCGGGGCGCAGGCTCGTCGAGATCCACGTGATCGGTGAGATCGAGCACCGCGACCCCCAGCGGCGTCGCCCGCGGGGCCCGCCGCCGACCGCCCAGGACCCCCGCGAACGTGGTGGTATCCGCCAAGCGAGCCCAGCCGCGAAAGCCCGCGTGCCACACCAGCGCCTCCGCGTCGAGCACTCCCCGACGGTGCATTCGCACGAGGGCATCGCGACCGAGCGGGCCCACCACCTCACCGTCCACCATCGCGTGCCAGCCCGTGTCGACCGGGGCCGCCGGGACCTCGAGCCTCCCGGTGATGCGGGTGATGTCGTCGCCTCCGCCGAGCGCGGCGTGACAAGCCAAGCAGCGCATCCGCAGCGCAGGGCCACGCGGGGAGGCCGCGGGCACGGACTGGATCATCGTGCAGGAAGGGCAGGCGATCGGGCGGAGCGGCGGCGTCATCGGAAGGGGTACGCGGTCGCGCGGCGAGCGGATCGAGCTGCGCCCTCGGGTACGCCAGCCGGCTCGTGGACGCGGGCACCTACCGGCCGAGTGTGGTAGATGCCGGTGGCGAAGGCTCTTGGCTCGCGTGGCGCGGGCCTTCTGCAAGCTGCAAGCGAGGATCCGATGAGCGCTCCCACCTCCTTCCGCAATGTTTGGAGCTCGACGGTCGGGCTCAAGGTCGGCATGGCGATCACCGGCTTGGGCATGGTGGGCTTCGTGCTCGTGCACATGGCCGGCCACCTCCAGGTCTTCCAGGGCCAAGACGTCTACAACGCCTATGCGGCCAATCTCCAGGCGCTGGGCGCCATCAAGTGGGCCGCGCGGCTCGGCCTCCTCGGGATGTTGATCGTCCACGTGCTGTGCGCGGTCGTGCTCGCGGCGCGCAACACCGCGGCCCGACCCCAGCGCTATGCCAAGCTGCGGGCCAAAGCGAGCCCTTGGTACGGGCGCAGCATGATCCTCACCGGCTGGGTGGTGCTGGCGTTCATCCTGTTCCACCTCGCACACTTCACCGCGGAGCTGGTCGCGTACGAGCCGCTCGTCGACGCGCAGGGGCGTCGCGACATCTACACGAACTTCGTCCACAGCTTTCACAACCCGCTCATCACCGCGACCTACCTGTTCGCGGTGGCGGCCGTGTCCTTTCACCTCGCACACGCGGTCGGCAGCACGTTTCGCACGCTGGGCCTCGCGCAGGGGCGCTGGAAGGCGCCGCTGGCCAAGCTCGGCCCCGCCGTCGGGCTCGTGGTCGGGCTCGGCTTTGCGATCGTGCCCGTGGCCTGCCTGCTGCGCCTGGTCGCCTAACGCCGCTCTCCTTGGGAATCCCACGCCATGGAACTCGACGCCAAGATCCCCACTGGTCCGATCGCGGACAAGTGGGACAAGCACCGTTTCGATCTCAAGCTCGTCAACCCCGCCAACAAGCGCGGGTACACCGTGCTCGTGGTGGGCTCGGGTCTCGCCGGGGCCTCGGCCGCGGCCAGCCTCGCCGAGCTCGGCTACCACGTGGAGTGCTTCTGCTTCCAAGACAGCCCGCGGCGCGCTCACAGCATCGCCGCGCAGGGTGGCATCAACGCGGCCAAGAACTACCGCAACGACGGCGACAGCGTGTTTCGCCTGTTCTACGACACGGTGAAGGGCGGCGACTTTCGCTCGCGCGAGGCCAACGTCTACCGGCTGGCGCAGGTCTCGGTGAACATCATCGATCAGTGCGTGGCCCAGGGCGTGCCGTTCGCCCGCGAGTACGGCGGCACGCTCGACAACCGCTCGTTCGGCGGGGCCCAGGTGTCGCGCACGTTCTACGCGCGCGGCCAGACCGGCCAGCAGCTGCTGCTGGGGGCCTACGCGGCGCTCAACCGCCAGATCGGGCTCGGGCGGGTTCGCATGCACGTGCGCACCGAGATGCTCGATCTCGTGCTCGTCGACGGACACGCGCGCGGCATCATCACGCGCGACCTGGTGACCGGCGAGGTGAAGCGCTGGGCCGGCGACGCGGTGCTGCTCGCCACCGGCGGCTACGGCAACGTGTTCTTCTTGTCGACCAACGCCAAGGGCTCCAACGTGACCGCGAGCTACCGCTGCTACAAGCGCGGGGCCGGGTTCGCCAACCCTTGCTTCACCCAGATCCACCCCACCTGCATCCCCGTCAGCGGCGGCCACCAGAGCAAGCTGACGCTGATGTCCGAGTCGCTGCGCAATGACGGCCGCGTGTGGGTCCCCCGCGAGCCCAGCGCGGAGGGGTCCGG
The DNA here is from genome assembly GCA_041600735.1 of Nannocystaceae bacterium. Classification (GTDB taxonomy): domain Bacteria; phylum Myxococcota_A; class Polyangia; order Nannocystales; family Nannocystaceae; genus Paraliomyxa. The sequence goes on along the minus strand of JBFIJN010000066.1, from coordinate 4,223 downwards.
CCCAGGCAAGGATCCGCGCCAGATCCCAGAGGGCGATCGCTACTACTACCTCGAGGAGCGCTACCCGAGCTTCGGCAACCTCGTGCCCCGCGACGTGGCCTCCCGCGCCGCCAAGCTGGTCTGCGACGAGGGCCTGGGCGTCGGGGCGCAGGTCGATGGGGTGCGCAACGCGGTCTACCTCGACTTTGCCGAGGCCATCACTCGCGACGGCCGCGAGGCGATCGTCGATCGCTACGGCAATCTGTTCGACATGTACGAGCGCATCACGGGGGAGAGCCCCTACGAGGTGCCGATGCGCATCTACCCCGCGGTCCACTACACGATGGGCGGGCTGTGGGTCGACTACAACCTCATGAGCACCGTGCCGGGGCTGCACGTGCTGGGCGAGGCCAACTTCTCCGATCACGGGGCCAACCGCCTGGGGGCCAGCGCGCTCATGCAGGGCCTGGCCGACGGCTACTTCGTGATCCCGTTCACGCTGGGCAACTACCTCGCCACGGAGCACCGCGGCGAGGTCACGGTCGATCACCCTGCATTCCAGCAGACCGAGAACGAGGTGCGCGCGCGCATCGGCAAGCTGGTGGGCCTTCAGGGCGACGTGCCGGTCGACGTGTTCCACCGCCGTCTCGGCCGCATCATGTGGGACTACTGCGGCATGGCCCGCAACGCCCAGGGGCTCGAGCGCGCGCTGCAAGAGATCCCCGCGCTGCGCGAGGAGTTCTGGGCCACGGCGCGGGTGCCCGGGGGCGGGGCCTCGGAGCTCAATCCCTGGCTCGAGCAGGCGGGTCGGGTGGCCGACTTCCTCGAGTTCGCCGAGCTCATGTGCCAAGACGCGCTCTACCGCGACGAGTCGTGCGGGGGGCACTTCCGCGAGGAGCACCAGACCAAGGAGGGCGAGGCCGTGCGCAACGACGAGGCGTTCGGCCACGGCGCGGTCTGGGAGTACCAGGGCGCCGACGCCAAGCCCGAGCTCCATCGCGAGCAGCTCCACTTCGAGTACGTCAAGCTCTCCACCCGCAGCTACAAGTGAACCCTGCCATGAAGGTCAAGTTCAAAGTCTGGCGACAGAAGAGCGGTGCTCCCAGCGGGGCGTTCAAGACCTACGACGCCGAGGTCTCCGAGGACATGTCGTTCCTCGAGGCGATCGATGTGCTCAACGAGCAGCTGATCCGCGATCACGCCGAGCACCCCGAGGGGCCGATCGCGTTCGACCACGACTGTCGCGAGGGGATCTGCGGGATGTGCTCGATGGTGATCGACGGCGTGCCCCACGGACCGCGCGCGGGCACCACCACCTGCCAGCTGCACATGCGCGAGTTCACCAAGCGAGGCTTTCGCGACGGCGACACGATCACCGTCGAGCCGTTCCGCGCCAAGGCGTTCCCCGTGCTGTGCGACCTCGTCGTCGACCGAGCCGCGTTCGACGTGATCCAGCACGCGGGTGGCTTCATCTCCGTCGGCACCGGCGCCGCGCCCGACGCCCACGCGATCCTCGTGGGCAAGGCCGAGGCCGATCTCGCGTTCGACTATGCGGCCTGCATCGGCTGCGGCGCGTGCGTGGCCGCGTGCCCCAACGCCTCCGCCATGCTGTTCGTGAGCGCCAAGGTCAGCCACCTGTCGCTGCTGCCCCAGGGCCAGGTCGAGCGCGCCGAGCGGGTGATCAAGATGGTCTCTGCCATGGACGGGCTGGGCTTTGGCGGCTGCACCAACCTCGGCGAGTGCGAGGCCGCGTGTCCCAAGGAGATCAGCACCGATGCGATCGTCACCCTCAACCGCGAGCTGCTGCGCGCGAGCATCCGCGCGCACTAGAGTGCTCAGGTGCCCGCGCCCCGCATTGCCATCGTGTACTGCCGCCGCTGCCGCTTCGTGCTGCGCGCGGGCTGGCTCGCCCAGGAGCTGCTCATGACCCTCGGCGACGTCGTGGGCGAGCTGGCGCTGGTGCCCGGCGACGGCGGGGTGTTCGAGGTGTGGGTCGACGACGAGTGCGTGTTCGATCGGGCGCAGCGCGGTCGCTTTCCCGAGTCCAAGGAGCTCAAGCAGCTCGTGCGCGATCGGATCGCGCCGGGGCGCGACCTGGGGCACAGCGACCGGCCGGTAGACGACGAGCCTTGAGCGCCGTCTGCGAGTGATCCGCCTTCGGTTCGAGCTGCATTGGTCGAGCGTGGCGCGCAGGGGTTACGATGGTGCTGCGGCCGCGTAGGCCGAGGTGCGCCATGACCATGCGAACGAATCCTCGACGCGGAGCGCTGGCCCTCGCGACGATCGCCGCGGCCGTGACCGCGTGCTTCAATCCGCCCTCCGACGGCATCGACACCGGGTTCGAGACCTTCGCACCCGGGACGTCGTCCTCGACCGATCCCGCCAGCGGCGAAGGCCCCGTGGCGACCAGCGAGGCCATGACCTCGAGCGCGACGACCACTGCGGCCGTGGACAGCTCGAGCGGCCCGGGCCCCGCCACCACCGAGGCCCCGGCCGAGTGTGGCGACGGCGTGGTCGGCGGGGACGAGGCCTGCGACGACGCGGGCGAGTCGGCGAGCTGCAATGCCGACTGCACCGCGAGCGCGTGCGGCGACGGCATCCTCAACGTCACGGCGGGCGAGACGTGCGACGACGCGGGCGAGTCGGCGGCCTGCGATGCCGACTGCACCGCGGCCGAGTGTGGCGATGGCCTAGCCAACGCGGCGGCCGGCGAGGCGTGCGACGACGCGGGCGAGTCGGCCGCGTGCGACGTGGACTGCACCGCGGCCGAGTGTGGCGACATGGTGATCAACGGCAGCGCGGGGGAGGAGTGCGACGACGGCAACGGCGTGCCGGGGGACGGCTGCCAGGGCTGCCTCACGGTGGTCGCGTGCAGCGGCGGCGCGGCGATGCTCGGGGTGAACCCGGCGGGCACCATGGCGATCTGCGACGACCCGGCCAATGTCGTGTGTGAGCAGGACGCCGAGACCCTGTGCCCGGCGGGCTGGGGCCTGTGCACCCGCGAGCAACACATCGCCCGCAACAACGCCTTCGACTTTCCCCTGATGGGCGCGGTGCTCGTGGGCGAGATCCACTGCCGCGGCGGCAGCGGGGCCGGCCACTACACCGTCGGCCCCTACGACAACGTGACCAACGTCAACCAGGATCCCCCGCTCAACTGCGGCTACGGCAGCTCGCGGGCGACCTGCGTGACGATGTATGGCTGCAACGAGACGCACGTGAGTGCGCTGTGCTGCGCGCCGTCGCCCACGTGCGGCAACGGGATCGTCGACGCGCCCGAAGAGCTCTGCGACGACGCCAACGCCGTCGAGACCGACGAGTGCCTCAACTCTTGTGGCTGGCGGCTCCCCTCCGCGCACGGCCTAGCCCCGTGCTGAGGGCGGTGCATCGGGCGAGGGCGCGCCATCGCAGGGCTCGTCGGGCGCGGCGGCCTCGTCGAGCTCGGGCACCCGCGCCTCCATGTTGCCCTTGACGGTCATGGGTGGCGGCACCGCGGCCACGTCGCCCTTGAGCTGGTGGAGTCGCTCGATCCGGGGCGGCGGCTCGACCTCGCGCGGCGGCTCGATGGCCACGATCTCGCCCTTGGTCTCGGTTGGGCGCTCGGCGTGGGGAATGGTCTCGATCGCCGCGGGCGAGAGCACTTCCACGGAGTCCACGACCGGGCCGCGCGAGGCGTCGATCGGCTCGTGCGGGGTGCAGGCCGCCATCGTCGCGGCCATGATCGCGCCGCCCACCCAGGCGACCCGGCGCGGGATGGATGCGCATGTTGCGCTGCTCGTGGTCGGCGAGGCCTCGCGAAAGCGGATCCGGCCCCCGTCGTCGTGCTCGTAGCGCACGCAGATCCGCGATCCCTCGACCTCTTGCAGCAGCCCCCGCGCTTGCCCCTCGGTCATGCTCGAGAGGTCGAACACCTGCTTCACGCACGACTGGCAGAATCGACCCCGCGCCACGCGGTCCATGGCGTCCCAATCCTCGTGGCAGGGCTGTGCGATCGGAAGGTGCGTGGTTCGCATGGGCTGGGCCTGCTACGCACCGCCCCGCCGGCGGATCTACGAGAGCCGCGGGTGCCCCGCAAATAGGGTCCGCCGCGGCGGCACCCGGGTGGGCACCGCCGCGGCGGTTGGTTTCGCGGGAAGCGAACCAAGCTCTCCCGCCTAGAGCGGGTTGCCGGAGTGCGGCGAGGCCAGGTAGGGCATCTGGTCGAGGAACGCGAGATCATTCCCATCCACGCCGTCGCCGAGCGG
>JBFIJN010000065.1:0-24765 GCA_041600735.1 Nannocystaceae bacterium | reverse complement strand
GATGTGGAGGGATCCGGCAACCGGTTGCTCGGTGATCGCGAAGCTCGAGCCCGATCGGGATGCCGGGGAGACGGCGTACGATCTGGTCAAGCAGCGGAGCGCGGATGGCTAGCGAGCAGCGTCGGGTCCGGATCCTATGCGAGGATCGTCGGACCGAGCGATTCATCCGTCGGCTCTGCGAGCGTTACCAGGTTCGCGTGGAAGATGTCGTGATCGCGCCAAGTGGCAAGGGTGCCGCATCGGCCTTTCACGTCAAGCCACAAGCACCATCTGGGCTGTACAAGAAAGCCCGTGCTCACGTCGCCGGTCATCGCGGCTTGCGGTAGCGCTTGACGAGTTCGTCAGCGTCGACGTCGACGGCCATCGCAACCTTGGTGACGAAGGCAGCCGAGGGTCCTTGCGGCTCATGGCCAGCCAACCAGCCCGTGCTCAAGCGGTTCTTCGCATGGTCGAGCAACACGCCCTGACCGCCTCGACGAGTCGCCGCTGGCCAAGGCGACCGGGTATCCCACCAACGAGGAGGTGGCGTTTATCCACTTCCTTGAGGACGGCCGGCTCCCGATCCACAACAGTCGCTCCGAGCGCGAGTTGCGACGTGAAGCGATCCGTCGCAAGAACTCGTTGTTGGTCGGCAAGGTCGGCAACGCTTTCGCCCGGTCGAAGATCATCGAGTTCGCCCCCGCCCGCCGGCAACAGTCCAGCGGCACGCTCAGCAGAGGCTGGCCGACGACGTCTTCCGCCAAGTTGCGATCGGTGAGCTAGTGCCCACGCATAAAGGGATAGTGCAGCCCACTCCGCAGGTCAGGACGTGGTCCACTGCACAGGTAACAAAGGTCGATGATGTACTCGCTCCACCGCGACGAGGTCTTGAGCCACAACAACAAGCGCAGCAACGCAGAGGCGACGTTCTCTGCGCTCAAGCGGCAGCTCGGCGCGACCGTCCGCTCAAAGGTCTTCGCCGAGTCTGCTCAAGACAACCTGGGCGCGCGGACGCACAGGCGACGCCCACGTTCTGGAGGGGTGCCCATGGCGCTCAAACGCCCTGGCCGCGCCGTGCCCGCCGTGCACAGGTGTGCAGGAATTCACCTGAGTGGATTTGCAAAGCGGCCAGCGGGCGGCATTGCCGCGCGCGGAAGCACGGGCGATCAACATGCCCCGAGGCACGCGCTGCGACCGTTGGCCGACAGGCTTGCCGCGTCCGTCAGCACGCCGCCTATACTCGAATCGTGGCCGATACCCCGATCCCACCGCCGCCCGAGTGGCGGGCTGCGCAGTTCCGTCTGACGGTCTTCTTGGGCCGTTCGGGAGTGCCCCGACCCGGCATCTGGGATGTTGTGGCCGGCGCGGTGCCGACGTCGATCGTCCAGCAGCCCGCGATGCAGACTATTCGGGAGGAAGGTCCGTTTGCGTCTGGCTCGCTCGTCGCTGTTCAGAGTTTCCGGCGGTACGACCTCCTGCTTACCCCACCGCTCGACCCCGCGGGCGTACCGGCTGCTCCCCTCATGGAGGACTCGGTGGCGGCAGCGAAGGCGTTTGCTACCTCGGCAAAGAAGCTCCTGCAGTACTCCCGGGACGCCCGGCCAGTGAGGGTTGCCCTTGGCTCAGTGGTGATGGAACCAGTGGAGAATCGCGACGCTGGGTATATCCGACTCGCGCAGTTCCTGCCCGCGTATCGGTTCGAGCCCGGCATTTCGGAATTCCTGCTGCAAGTAAACCGGCGACGTCAATCGAAGAGCTGTCCTGGTCACGAGATTAACCGTTTGTCAAAATGGTCGGTCGTCGCTCAGCGCTACTCCATTGTCACCTTTGGGCCTCCCGGCACCAATTTTCAGCCTCCAGAAGTTCATCAGGAAGAGGAGCTCTACTTTTGTCGCTGCGAGGTCGACATCAACAACACTCAAAGGCAGTTGCTCGAGCCGGACACGGATCTCGACCCCTTGTTTGACGAACTCATGGAACTGGCTACCGAGATCCAGCAGAAGGGGCCGATCGCATGATTACGTCGGATACCACTACGCCGACCTGCTCACGGACATTGGCGGTCTCAGCAGCGACATCGTTGATAGTCGCCGCCACGCCATCGGATGCAATCGCGCAGATGTATCGTCAGCGTTTGGAAGCTGAACCTTCAGCAGTAACCCAACCGTACCTTCTTCCCTCCGCCCAGCCATATCTACTTTCATCTGACACATCCATCCCTTTGTCGTCTCCAGAGGTGAGGATCCGCGTAACAAATGAGGCTGCAAGGACGGAACTGGCCGCGCTTAGAGACCTGCGTGAGGGCTGGGACGGCAGACGAGCCCCAGCGCCCACCGAGTTTGCTTTGGCGACCGCTGAGCGGATAATAGCCGCAGCGGACGTGGTCCGCATAGGACTGGCGCGAGTGGCCGCGGACGTGGAAGGTGGGGTGGTTCTTTACGCATTTGCCAATGACGCGGCGCGGACCCGGGTCGGTTTTGTGATCGCCAACGATGACGAGGAATCGCTCGTTGTGTTTAAGACCAAACGCGGAGCACCCGAGCCTGATATGGAAATGGTCGCACTGAGGGACATCAGCCGGGCATTGGCGGATGCCCTCCGCTTCTTGAGCTAGTCGTCATGCGAGAGATCGACGAGCCGATCCCGGAGGACGAGGAACTCTACCGCGAAATTTCGGCGATGGACGTGGATGGCGAAGGACTGTACATGGAGGCGGTCGATCTGCAGGGGATGTCGGTCTCGCGCAGAAAATATCGACACCCTGAGGAGATCGTGCCGGGTCGGCCTGAGCGAAACGGCCTCGCTGTCATCACTCCTGGCATGTTGCCGACAGACATTGAGGATAGTCAGTACGTGTTCTTCGCGAAAGACCTACCGATAGACGAAAACGAGGCCCATGCAGAAATCTGGCCCGGGCGCGCCCCCTCGGCTGAGCGACCACATGGCGATCGAGACCGACAAAAACCCTGGTCGCCGGGGCGTCCTCTTCGCGAGAAGATGAGACTAGCGCTTGCGCAACGATTCCGTATCTACCGCGCACCGAGCCAGGTGGCGGTCGCGGAGCGCGAGCCGGCCCCGGTGGAAAAGAACGACGCGGAGCGGTGACGCCCGCGCGCTAGTAGATGGGCCTGCGGCCTGCGCGTGGGTCGGGTGCAACTTCACCTGTCGCTCTGGGCCGCTCCCGCGACCTCGGCAACCATCGAGCGGAGCGGCCACGCGCGGCACGGACCGCGTGCTGTGAACAACGAATGATCACCGGAGCCCAGCTCCGCTGCCCAGAGAGTCACCCCGCTGCCCGCTGCCGAAGACCCAAGAATCCGCTCGACTCCACCTCTCTATGTGCAAGCCCCGCCTCGACCTGGTTTGCCGCAGCTGTCGATGAGGGATGAGGACACTGCGCTCAAGAGCGCGGGCTCTGGGAAGGCGGGGCGTCGGAGACGGCCACCATCAAGACGGCGGCCTCGGCTTGGCATGGCGCCATTCCTGCGCTGCCCTCGCTCCGGGCCGCCTATGCAGAGGCGCCGAGGGTCGGCTTGGGATCGCGATAGCCTCACTTGCCACGCGCGCTGCGGCGGCAGCGAAGGCCGGCGCCGAGCAGCAACAGCAGCGCCGCGAAGCCGGGCGAGGAGTGCTGGCTGCGGCAGCTGCAGCCGCTCGCGTCGTCGTCCATCGCCGGCTCGCCGGTGGTATCGGTCTGGTCGCTTCCGCTCGAGCTCATGGCCTCGTCGGTGGTCGAGGGCGCGCCGGTGTCGGCGGGCGTGCCCGTCTCGGCGCCGCCGGTGTCGTCGAGGCCTCCGCTGCTGCCCGCGCCCTCGAGCGCACACGTGGCATCGCAGCCGTCGCCATCCTCGTTGTTGCCGTCGTCGCACTCCTCGGCCGACTCGACGATGGTGTTACCGCACTCCCCGGCCGCCCACGCCACGATGTTCTGCGCCAGCAGCTGGTTGCCCGCGTTGGCGAGCCCGCCGTCGGTGAGCGCGTTGTGATCGGCGAGCACGAGCATGCGCCCGCCCTCCGCGAAGCCCGAGCCGGGCTCGAACGCGACCATCAGCGTCTCGGAGTCTGAGGTGACCGCGAGCGGCTGGCCCTCGGCGCCATGCGTGAACGTGACCGTGCCGTCGAGCGCGAAGGCACCGAGCCCCTCGGTGATCGGGTGGACCACCGCCGGCATCCCCACCGACGGCCCGAACACGAACGCGAACTCGGTGACGCCGTAGTCGAGCAGCCAGCTGTCGTAGACGAGCGGGAACGGGCCGTCGAAGCCGTTGCTGTCGGGCGTGATGATGAGCGTGCCGCCGGCCGCGACCCAGTCGCGCAGCGCGGCCTGCTCGTCGAGCGAGAGCGTGCCCAGAGCCCCCGCCGAGGGACCGGTGCCGTCGCGCAGCATCGCCGTGTAGAACACATCGATGCCTGCGAGGTACTCGTTGGTGAGCTCTGGCGTGGCACTGGCGAGGGTGTCCCCGTGATCCGTGATCGTCGCGCGGAGCTCGGCGTGGACCGTGCCCTCGAGCGGGCCCGTGGCGTACGCGATGCGGCCGGCCGTGAAGCTGCCCCACGTGGCTGCGGAGGCCGCCGCGGGCACGAGCGTGGGCGGGATGAGCAGGAGGGCGAGCGCGAAGCGACGTCGAGCGAGCATGGCGAGGCGGGGATCGTAGCGCGGTTGGGACTGGCGAGGGTGTCCGCGGTGGAGCAGATCTTGGTAGGCTGCTCTGGCCTCGCCCATGCCGATGACTCCTCTTCGCCGAAGGCTCGCGATCGCGGGTGGTGTTCTGCTCGCGCTCATCCTCGTGGCCGTGGGGGTGGTCGCGTACTTCTGGAACCAAGCCACCGCGCTGCCCGAGTGGTACACGGAGGGCAACATCGAGCAGTTCGAGGGGGAGCCGCAAGACGAGGACGGCCCGCGGCCGCCCTCGCGGTGGATTGCGCTGGATGAGCAGGGCAACCAGCTGCCGGAGCCCGAGGCGGAGCTCGACCCCGCGCTCGAGGGGATGCCGCGGCGCTACCACGACTACGCGCCTACGCCCGCGCCTGCCCCACGCAGCCGCAAGCCTCGCACCGGGCCCGACGTAAAGCGGCACGAGATGCGGGGCTTCCATCGCCCCGTGCGGGGGAATCCCAACCCAGCGATCCGGGCCTCGCGAGCGGTCTACGAAAATGGGCACCTCGAGATCGGCTTGATCCTCGACCTCGAGCGGCTGCCCGCAGACAAGCTCAAGCCGCGCGATCTGGAGCGGTATGAGCGGGCAAAGAGGAGCTTTCCCGGGGTGATGGACCGGGATGTCTGGGTCGGCGTGGAGGACGAGCCGATCCGCGTGGGCGGGTATCTGGCGCTGTCGCCCGAAGCCGAGGTGCGGGTGGGCAAGCTGACCTACTCGGTGGACGCGGCGGCGAAGCGGGTCGGGATGACCGCGGTGGAGCTGCGGATGGAAGTGAATCGGGAGCTGCGGCGGCTGGGGTTCGTGGATCCGGAGGCGTGAGCCTGGCCTCACTCCGCGTCGGCCGCGATTTCGTCGAGGAGGGTCTCGAGCGCCAGTCGCTGGGTCCAGGCGCTCACGCGCTGCGGCTTGCGCGTCCAGCCGATGCCGAGCCCGCGGGCGTAGCGATTGGTGCCGTAGATCGCGAGCGTGATGTCGAGGTAGACCGAGAACGAGGCGTAGTCCGACGAGTCCATGTCGGCCCCGTGATCGGTCGACACCACCATCACTGGCTCGGGGCCGAGCACCAGATCGGCATGGTTGTACTTGGAGTAGTTATCGACACACACCGCGGCCACCTTGGGGGAAGGCTCGAGCGGTGCGCCGAACAACAGCGCCTGGTGATCGGGCTGGATCTCGTTGACGTGATAGTCGCGCTCCCACTCGGGAGACATCGCATCGCCGACCGGCAGCAGATTGATGCAGCCGGGGGGTTGTCGGTAGTCGGGGTAGTCGAAGGGGGCGGTGAGGCCTCGGTACTCGTGCCCGCGAAGGCCCCACTCGAGGAAGACCCCATCGTGGGCCGCATAGAACGCGCGCATGTCCGCGGGCAGCGGGCGGCCGATGACTTCCTCGGCGTCGCGTAGATCGGCCTCGCTCGCGGGTGGTCGCACCACCACCTGGTAGATCTCTACGCGGGGGTTCGCGCGCAGCTCGGTGACCATGGCATCGAAGCGAGCACGGAAGCTCTCGGGCATGGGCCCGAGTGTACTCGCAGTCCTCGTCGTGAGCGACAGTACGATCGGCTCCGAGCTAGCTCCGGTCCTCGAAGTACAGGAAATCGATCAGGAACGTAGCCGCCAGCACCAGCGCCCTCAGCCGCTCACCCATCGCCGGCCCCATCTCCACGCCGAACGTGTCCGCATCGGTGAACGCCTCCTGCAAGAACCCGCTCCACTGCTTCGTGATCTTCCCGACCTCCTGCTCGCCTTGCAGCACCCGAAACGTCCACGGGCGCAGGAACGGTCCGTGGATCTGCGCAGCCTCGCGCCCGCTCGCGTCCAGCACCACGAACTTGCGAGCGAGGAACGCGAACTTCTGATCGATCACCCCGATCCGCTGCCCCTGGCCGTCGCGAATGTGCAGCTCGGAGAAGAACCACGTCCACGGTCGCTCGAGCTGGAACACCACCTTGCCCGTGACATCGACCAGCTGCATGCTGAACGGCCGCCGCGCCTTGAGGAAGCTGCGCGTGATGAACTCCCAGGCACCGCGACCGGTCTCGGCGGCATAGAGGGCGGGCTGTCCATCGGGGAGCTGGACCACGTAGCGGTTCTTGGTCTCGAAATCGGTGAAGATCTCGAGCATCTCCTTCTGCTGATGGATGACGAGGGCACTCACGTGGGCCAGCGCGGGGAGGTTGCTCATCGCGATCCACTGTAGCGCGGGTCGTGCACACTCCCCAGCCGAGAGACCTTCCCACGAGCGATCGCCCTCCCGCGCGCGCCGTTCACCGCGCGCCGTTCACCGCGCCCAGCCGCCCGCCGCATTGGTCCGCTGCGGCGTGAGCGAGAGGCTCGCGAGCCCGCGACGCACGCGGTATGCTCGACTCATGGCGACTGCCGCCGATGCCGGGCGCACGGCCACCATCGCCGACTTGCTCGCGATCCCCGAGCCCGAGCGCTTCCACGAGGTCATCGACGGCGAGCTCGTGCGCAAGGCGATACCGAGCGGGCCGCACGGTCGTACGCAGTCGCGAGTGGTCTCGCGCATCGGTGGGCCCTACGACCGACGCCCAGGGGGGCGCTGGCCCGGCGGGTGGTGGCTGGTGACCGAGGTCGAAGTGGAGCTGGACGAGCATCAGGTCTATCGGCCGGACGTGGCCGGCTGGCGACGCGAGCGGCTGCCCGAGCTGCCTCGAAGCGTACCGATCACGGTCCGCCCGGACTGGGTCTGCGAGGTGCTCTCCGAGTCGAACGCGCGCAACGACCTGGTCCGCAAGATGCGTGGCTACCACCGCGCCGGCCTACCGCACTATTGGGTGGTCGACCCGGGCGACGAGACGCTCACCGTGTACCGCTGGACCGCCGACGGGTTCTTGCTGGTGTTGGCGGCCGAGCGGGGAGAGCGAGCCCGCGCGGAGCCATTCGAGGCGCTGGACCTCTACGTCGGTGCGCTCTTCGGCGACGACGATGATGACGCCCCGAGCTAGCGCGCCTTCGGCTTCACCGCCCGCAGGGTCCCGTCCTCGAGCATCTCGTCGCGCCGCCGCGCCATGATCACCTGCTCTTCCTTCGGGAACGCGCGCAGGTGCCACGGCGGGTTCATGTGGGGCGACTTGTTCATGATGCTCTTGGGGTGCCTGGTGTGCGGCAAGCCAAAGAAGTGACCGAGCTCGTGGGCGAGCACCATCGACGAGGCGATCGAGGACAAGATCACCCAGCGTCGCGAGGTCTCGACCCGGTCTCTCCAGTGCACCCCGCGGATCACCTCACCCTCGACATCCACGTCGGCGAGCCGTCGCACCACGAACACGTGGACGACCCCTAGCGAGTGTTCCTCTCGCCCCAGCAGATCGCGCTCCACTCGCGTCTGCACGTCGGCGAACGCGGCATCCACCACCTTCGCCGAGCCCACGCGAAAGCCCACCCCGATCGGGGCGAACAGCCGATTCGCCTCGGTGATCTGCTCGGCTACCCACTGGGGCGTCTGCACGTCGGCGCCCTCCTCTTCGACCACGTGCAGCGCGATCTCGAAGCAGCGCTTGGCCTCCTGCGGGCACGCGGGTGAGCCGCTCACGAACGCCTCGCGCCCGAGTCGCTCGCGCGCCTGCACCAGCGTGACCGCCCCCATCGCGCCCAGCGTGGGACCGCCCGCCAGCAGGCTCGCGACCAGCAGCGTAGCGCCCAGCATGCAGCGACTAGCCCAGCCCCGTGTGGGCGATCCTCAGGATCTGGAAGATCGCACGCGAGGACGGCGACTTGTTCAGCGTGTAGAAGTGGATCCCCGCCACCGAGCGCGGCGGACGATCGAACGGATCATCCCCCGGCGGCCGCAGCAGCTCTCCGCACTGGTGCGCGGCGTAGGAGACCCCGGTCCAGAACACCTCCTGCGGGTCGCTATCGGCATCGATCAGGCGCGCCTCGAGCGACTTGGGGATCGTGGCCCCGATCATCTGCGTGAAGCGCTGGATCTGCGAGACGTTGGTCACCGGCATGATCCCGGCGATGAGCGGCACCTCGATCCCAGCCCCCCGCACGCGGCGCTCGAACTCGAAGAAGCGGGCGTTGTCGAAGAACAGCTGGCTGATGAGGAAGTCGGCCCCGGCGTCGACCTTGGTGCGCAGGTGGGCGAGATCGGCGGCGGCGTGGACGGCCTCGGGGTGGACCTCGGGATAGCAGGCCGCGCCCACGCTGAGCTCGGTGCCGCCGCGATCGCGGATGAAGGCGATGAGATCGCTGGCGTAGCGGAATCCGCCCTCGGCCACCACGAACGCCTGCTCGCCCTTGGGCGGATCGCCGCGGAGCGCGAGGATGTTGTTCACGCCGGCCTCGCCGAGCTTGTCGATCACGTCGGCGATGTCCTCGCGACTCGAGCCCACGCAGGTGAGGTGCGCCATGGCCTCGATCCCGAAGTCTCGCTTGATGCGCGACACGATCTCGAGCGTGCGCACGCGGTTGCTCCCGCCTGCCCCATAGGTCACCGACACGAAGTCGGGCTCGAGCGGAGCAAGGCGCTCGAGCGCACGCATGAGGCTGGTCTCACCCTCCTCGGTCTTGGGCGGGAAGAACTCGAAGCTGAAGACGGGCCGTTTGTGCCGAAGTCGCTCGCTGATGAGCATCGCGCGAGCATAACGCCCGCAGCGCCTAGAACGAAGACCCCGGCTGCGGTCAGCCTACGGGCGCAGGCACGAGCCACACATCGGACGACTCCACGCGGTACGCGGCACCGCCGTCGACGGGGCGTACCCACAGCGCGCCGTCCTCATCGAGACGATCCGCGATGCCCTCGCGCGCGCCCGCGGGCGCGGCCTCGTCGCCCACCTGCACCAGACGACCCAGCGTCACGCAGTGCGCGAGGTAGCGCTCGCGCACGGCCGCGAACCCGCGGCGCAAGAACGGCTCGAGCGCAGCCTCGAGCCCGACCAACAGCGCGGCGAGCAGCTCGGCGCGCCCCGGCACCTCGCCCTCGTGCTCGTGGGCCACGCACGTGGCCTGGGCCCGCAGCTCGGGCGGTACCGCAGGCGCGTGCACGTTGAGCCCGAAGCCCACCACCACATCGGGCGCGTCGCCGACCCACCGCGCCTCGCACAGGATCCCGCCGAGCTTGCGCCCGTCCACGTGCAGATCGTTGGGCCACTTGAGCATCACCGGCTGGCGCAAGCCGGGCAGCCCCTGGTGCAGGCCCTCGCGCAGCCCCACGCCGACCGCGAGCCCCAGCGCGCCGAGCCGCTCGGGCGGCCGCATCGGCCCGGGCCGCAGCACCAGCGACACATACAGGCTCGCGCCCGCCGGGGAGAACCAGGCCCGACCGCGACGCCCTCGGCCGGCCTGCTGCGCAGCGGCGGTGACCAGCGCCCCGTGCGGTGCGCCCTCGCGCAGCCACTCGAGCGCGCGATCATTGGTCGACCCGAGGATCGCGTGATGCTCGTGCGCACGCCCGTAGCCGCCGCGCAGCCGCTCGCCCAGGCCGCGCAGCTCGTCGGCCTCGCGCAGCTCCTCGCCCTCGCGCCGCCCTTGGACCAGCTCGCTCACGTGGAGGTCGTGGTGCCCGGCAGCGAGCCGAACAGCATGGAGATGTCGACCGCGGGGGCGCTGTGGGTCAGCGCGCCCACGCTGATCACGTCGACCCCGGTGGCCGCGAGCCGCGGCACGCGAGCGAGGGTGATGCCGCCGCTCACCTCCACGATCGCGCGTCGATCGATGCGCTTGACCGCCGCGGCCACGCGCTCGTCGTCCATGTTGTCGAGCAGGATCACCTCGGCCCCGGCCGCGAGCGCGGCGTCGATCTCGGCGAAGTCGGTGACCTCGCACTCGATGCGCATGGGGTGCGGGGCCCGCTTGCGCGCGGCTCGGACCGCGGCCTCCACCCCGCCCGCGCAGCGGATGTGGTTCTCCTTGATGAGCACGCCCGAGCCGAGATCGTTGCGGTGGTTGTACCCGCCGCCGCAGCGCACGGCGTAGCGCTGCAGGCGACGCAGGCCGGGCGTGGTCTTGCGCGTGTCGCAGACCTTCGCGAGGCCGCCGGCCGCGTCGGTGAAGGCCCGCGTGATCGTGGCCACCCCCGAGAGGTGCTGCAGCAGGTTGAGCGCCACGCGCTCGCCCGCGAGCAGCGAGCGTGCGTTGCCCTCGAGCACCGCGAGCTCCTCGCCCGCCTTCACGCGGTTGCCCTCGGCCACTCTCGCGGTGAAGCGCAGGCCGCCGTCGAGTCGCGAGAACACGCGCCCCGCCACGAACAGCCCGCACACCGTGAGCGGTGCCTTGGCCACGAGCCGCGCGTCCACGCGAAGATCGGGAGCCACGGTTGCATTGGTGGTGACATCGCCGCCGTGCAGGTCCTCGGCCAGCGCACGCTCGATCACCCCGTCTACATCACCTAGGTCTACGTTCCACATGAGGGCCTCCGTTCGCTCTGCTCGTGATGGCTAGCCCCCCTCGGGGGGCGCTGGGCTGCTCGACGTTCGACCCGCGGGGGCGCCTGCCGCCGCTCGCGGCGCTCGCCAGGTCTGGGCGTTCCACCCGCGCCGCTGCGCCAGCCGGCGCAGTCGCGGATCGGGGTTCACCACCCGCGGCTCCCCCACCCGCTCGAGCATCGGCAGGTCGGAGTAGCTGTCGCTGTAGAAGAAGCTGCGCGCGAGATCGATGCCGTGCGCCGCGGCGAACGCCTCGGCTCGCACCACCTTGCCCGCGCCGTAGCAGGCCGGCGACACGTGGGTCCCCGTGAAGCAGCCGCCGGCCTCGCCGAGCTCGGTGCACAGCACGTGCTCGATGCCCAGCATGCGCCCGAGCGGCGCCGACATGAAGCGGGTCGCGGAGCTCAGCAGCGCGACCACGTGGCCGGCCTCGCGGTGGGTCTCGATCTGCGTGCGCGCCTCGGCACAGATCGTGGCCGCGATCTCCTCGCGAAACCAGGCCTCCACCTCGCGCTCGAGCGGCGCGACCTGTTGGCCGCGATACGTGGAGATCACGCGCGAGGCCATCGCCTCGAAATCGAGCAGGCCAAAGCGGTACTCCACGCTCCACCACAGGGCCCGCATCAGCTCCCCGAAGGCCATGCGGCCGTTCTTCCACTGGTAGCCGATCCATTTGTGCCCGGAGTTGATCTCGAGCACCGTGTGATCGATGTCGAAGAACGCGGCGATCCCCTCGATCCGAGCGCAGGGGGGCTGGCCGGCGGCCGTCATCCCGGGGAACCTACTGGCCTTGCGCACCGCCTTCAACCGGTGGCCGCACCCCATGCACGTGACTTGGGGCGGCTTGCGGGCCCGAGCGGGCCACCCGCTCCGCAACGCCGCCGAGGCCGCAAAGCGTGTAACCTCCAGCCCCGGTGTTCGAGGCGCTCAAGACGGGTGATCGCGTCGAGGATCGCTTCGAGCTGCGCGCCCGCGTGGCCTCGGGGGGCACCGGACAGATCTACCTCGCGCACGACCTTCACACGGGCGGCGCGGTCGCGGTCAAGGTGATCGTCGACGAGAACGAGACCAACCTCGTGCGCTTCGCTCGCGAGGCGCAGCTGCTGGCCACGGTCAGCCACCCCGGGGTCGTGCGCTACGTCGCCCACGGGCAGACGCCGGCCGGCGCTCACTACCTGGTGATGGAGTGGCTCGAGGGCGACGACCTGGGCGCGCTCCTCTCCCGCCGCGGCTCGCCCACCCAAGACGGGATCACGGGGCTCACCGTGCGCGACCCCGACAGCGTCGACCGCGGCTCGATCCCGCTGCTCTCGCTCACCGAGGTGCTCTCGCTGGGGCGCCAGCTGGCCTCCGCGCTGGGGGCGATGCACGACCTCGGCGTCGTGCACCGCGACATCAAGCCGAGCAATGTGTTCGCGGTCGACGGTGACCTGCGGCGCATCAAGCTGCTCGACTTTGGCACCGCCCGGCTCGGGCGCGCGCCCAGCTCGCTCACGCGCACGGGCGCGATCGTGGGCACGCCGAGCTACATGGCCCCCGAGCAGGTCGACGGCGACAAGATCCTCACCCCCGCCGTCGACGTGTGGGCGACCGGCGTGCTGCTGTTCGAGTGCCTGACCGGCGAGACCCCGTTCAAGGCGCGCACCGTGGTCGCGGTGCTCACCAAGATCGCGATCGACGATCCTCCGGATCTCGCCGAGCTGCGCCCCGATCTTCCGCCGGCCCTCACCGCGCTGGTGATGCGCGCGCTGGCGAAGGATCCGAGCGAGCGCCCGCGCGACGGACGAGCGCTGCTCGACGCGCTCGATGCGATCGCGGCCGACACCCCTCCTCCCGCCGGTCCGCGGATCACGCTGGTCCCCACCACGCCCTCTACCCTCACCCGCGCCGAGCGACGCGTGTGCTGCATCTTGCTGGCGCAGCGCATTCGCGTGGGCCACGAGGAGATCGCCGAGCTCCAGCAGCTCGTGCTCGGCTGCGGGGCCGCGCTCACCCACCTGCCCGACGAGTCGCTGCTGGTCACTGCCCAGTCGAGCGCGCTGCCCACCGATCAGGCGACCCGGGTGGCGCGCGCGGGGCTCGTGCTGCGCGCGCGCATGCCCGAGCTCAAGATCGCGATCGCGCTCGGGCGCGCCGCGAGCGGCCAGGCCAACCTCGTGGGCGACGCGATCGCCCGCGCGGTCTCCTCGCTGCGCATTGCGGCACCCGGCGAGATCCGACTCGATCCCACGGTGGCGGAGATCCTCGACGCACGCTTCGAGGTCTCGCGCGACGGCATGCACCTCACGCTCCAGCACGAGCGCGAGGCCGAGACCACGCGCACGCTGCTGGGACGCAAGAGCACCTGGGTGGGCCGACGCCGCGAGATGCTCACGCTCGAGGGCATCTTCGACGAGTGCGTGGAAGAGCCGGTGGCCCGCGTGGTGCTGGTGACTGGGCCTGCGGGCGCCGGCAAGTCGCGGCTGCGCGACGAGATCAGCAGCGCGCTGCGGGACCGCGCCGACCTCGAGATCCTGAGCGGGCACGGCGACTCGGTCTCGGCCGGCTCGCCGTTCATCATGCTGGCCCCGGCCATTCGCCGCCACGCGGGGATCCACAACGGCGAGACCGTCGCCTCCTCGCGGCGCAAGCTCGAGGCGCGCATCGGGGCGCGCCTCGAGTCCGCGGAGGCGCTGCGCGTGACGCAATTCCTCGGCGAGCTCATCGGCGTGCCGTTCCCCGACGAGGGCCACGAGCGCCTCCAAGCCGCGCGCAAGGATCCGATGCTGATGGGCGACGCGATGCGGGGGGCGTTCGTCGACTGGCTCCGCGCGTTATGCGCAATCCGCCCCGTGCTGCTCGTGCTCGATGATCTCCACTGGGGCGACCTGCCCTCGGTGCGCTACGTCGATGCCGCCCTGCGAGCGCTGCGGGACCAGCCGCTGATGGTGCTCGCGCTCGCGCGCCCCGAGGTCGCGCAGAAATTCCCCTCGCTGTGGACCGAGCGCGCGCTGCAAGAGATCCGCCTCGATGCGCTGTCGAGGTCGGCCAGCCGCGACCTCGTGCGTCACATGCTGGGCGAGGTGGATCCCGAGGTCGAGACGCTGGTGGTCGAGCGCGCCGGCGGCAACGCGTTCTATCTCGAGGAGCTGATCCGGGCCGTGGCCGCGGGCACCTCCACCAGCCTGCCCGACTCGATCCTGGGGATGCTGCAGGCGCGCTTCGACGAGCTGGGCGAGGAAGCCAAGCGGGTGCTGCGGGCCGCCAGCGTGTTCGGCGAGGTGTTCTGGGCCGAGGGCGTGGAGGCGCTGCTCGGACACGGCTACGCGGCCTCGTTCTCGCCCTCGGACTGGCTCGACGAGCTGGCCAAGCGAGAGATCATCGCGCCGCGCCGCGGGGGTCGCTTTCCCCGGCGCTGCGAGTACGAGTTCCGCCACGCGCTGGTACGCGACGCGGCGCACGAGCTGCTCACCGAGGACGATCGCCGCCTCGGGCATCGCCTCGCGGGGCTGTGGCTCGAGCGCGAGGGCGAGCGCGATCCCTCGATCCTGGCCGAGCACTTCCTCGCAGGTGACGAGCCCGCCCGCGCGCGCAGCTGCTTGCAGCGCGCGGCCTCGCAGGCGCTCGAGGGCAACGACCTCGAGGCCGTGATCGATCGCGCCCAGCAAGCGATCGATCTCGGCGCCGAGGGCGAGGCGCGCGGCCTGCTGCGCGCGATGCAAGCGGTCGCGTGCTACTGGCAAGGCGACTACGCGGGCGCGCAGGAGCACGGCGTGGACGCGGTGCGAGCCCTCGAGCCCGGCGACACCGAGTGGTACCGGGCGCTCGGCACCACGATCGTGGCCTCGGCCCGGCGGGGCGACTACGCCTCGGTCGAGCAGTGGTTCCAGGCGGCCCGCGGCCAAGAGCCGGCCGAGGCCGCCGGGCCCGATCAGATCGTGTGTCTGTGCCGCGGCTGCTTCCAGCTGATCTTCGCGGGCCGGCTCGCTCAGGCCGACGAGATCCTCGAGACCATCGCCGCGCGCGTGCGGGTGCAGGGCGAGCTGCCCGCGCTCGATCCCCTCACGCTCGCGCAGGTCGAGCACGTGCGCGGGGTTCGGGCGGCCCACGGCGGCGACGTGGGCCGCTTCTTGGTGCACCTCGAGGCGGCCGTCGCCGCGTTCGAGCGCGCGGGCGATCGACGCAATGTCTCGCTCGAGCGACCCACGGTGGGCTGGTGCTTCGCCGAGATAGGCATGTTCGAGCGCGCCGAGCAGATCCTCGTGGCCGCGCTCGAGCTCGCCGAGGAGCTCGGCGCGCAGCAGACCATCACCTACGCCCAGGTGAACCTCGGCTATGTGCTGGGCCACTGCGCGCGCGTCGACGAGGCGATCGCGATGCTCGAGCGCGCCGCGGCGACGTGCGCTGCGGTGGGCAACGTGCGGCTCGAGGGCTGGGCCCGCGCGCACATCAGCGGCATTGCGCTGCGCGGCGGCGACCCGACCCGCGCCGAGGCCGAGGCCGCCACCGCACAGGCCCGGCTCGAGCGCTCGCCCGGCTTGCGCGCGTGGGCCTCGGCCGAGCGCGCGCGCGCGCTCGTAGCCCTCGGCCGCAGCGATGAAGCCGTGCTCGTGGCCCGCGAGGCGATGGCCGTGCTGGTCGAGCTTGGCAGCATCCTCCAGGGTGAGAGCACCCCGCCGCTCGCGCTCGCCGAGGCCCTGATCGCTGCGGGGGATCCGGCGGCGACCGCCGCGATCGCCGACGCCAAGGCGCGCGTGCTGGCCCTCGCCGCCCGCCTGCCGCGACCCGAGTGGCGCCCGTCGTTCCTGGCCCGCCCCGAGAACGCGCGCATCTTGGCGCTCACGCCGAGCGATCGCCCGCGATGATGCGCGCGGCCACGTCTTGCCCGGTCGCGAGCGCCTCTTCGTGCACGAACGGCTCGCGCAGGTAGCTCCCCGCAAACCACGTGCCGCGCTGCCCCTGGATCGCATCGATGCGCGCGGTGGCCAGGTGGGTGCGCCCGGTCGCGACCGGATGCTCGAAGAACCGGTTGGAGATCAGCGCCGCTTCATCGGGCTCGATGTGCGGGTTCATGCTCACGAACACATCGGGCACGCTGGCGGGCAGCCCGGTCATCAGGTTGGGATGGAACGTGATCGTGGGGCGCACCTCGGGGTTGCCTTCGCCGCCGATCAAGTAGTTGTAGGCGCCCCAGGCGTGGCGATCGCGGGGCATCAGCCGCGGATCGGTGTGTACCGCCAGCCGCGCCCGCTGGTACGGGAACTCTTCGAAGATCGAAGACTCGTGCTCGGTCGGGTCCTCGAGCAGCGGCACGACCTCGTTGGGGTTGGTGGCGAACACCACGTGATCGACCTTGAACGCGCGGTGGTCGTCGTCGCGGGTGACCGCGCGGATCTCGATCGTCTTGGAGCGCCGCACCACGCCCACCACGCGCGTGGAGCAGCGCAGCTCGCCGCCGCGGATCGAGAACCAGCGTTCGAATGCCCCGCAGTACTCGTGCATGCCCCCGGCCACGCACATCCGCACCGCCGGGCCCGTGGTCCCCACGATCCCGTGCATGTGCCAGAACGCGACCAAGCTGCGCACGAGGTAGCGCCCGGGCTCGGCGTTGGGCATGGGAAAGCAGCCCATCGCGCGGGGATGGGCGTAGAAGGCCCCGAGCTCGTGCGAGTAGCCGCGCTCGCGAAGGTAGCGCTCGAGCGTCCAGTCGGCGAGCCGATCGTCGTCGAGCACCTCCACGCACTCGCGGTTGAAGCGGTTGATCTCGGCGCCAAAGCGCGCGGCCGCGTGCGCGGGCCAGCCCACGCGCAGCTCGCCCCCGCGAAAGTAGTAGAGCGCCTCGCCGTCGGGCGTCATGAACGAGGCATCCTGCACGATCGGCCGATAGGGCAGGCCGAGCTCGTCGAGCAGCGCCTTCACGCGCACGAACGTGGCCGGGTTGAAGTCGCTGACCCCCGCGTCGACCCGGACCATGCCCCGACCCGGCAGCTGCACGTCGACCCCGAAGCAGTCTCCACCCAGGCGCGGCAGGTACTCGAACAGGATCACGCGGTACCCGGCCTCGATCAGCCGCTGGGCGGCCCCCATCCCCGCCACGCCACCGCCGACGATCGCAACGCTCCGCATGGGGCCCTATACCCGCCGCCGCGGGGCGCTTTCAAGGTGGGAACGTGCTCGCGATCAGCACGGCCATCAGCAGATTGGAGGCGGCATGGAACAGCGCGGGTGCCCACAGGCTCCCGGAGCGCCGCCACAGCCACGAGAACAGCAGCGCGGGGAAGAACGTGGCGAGGCGTGCGGCCTCGGCCATCCCCACCAGGTGCCCCACCGCGAACGCGAGGCTCGCCACCACGGCGGCGAGGCCGAACGGCACCCCGAACAGCCGTCGCTGGGGCGGCCACAGCTCCTCGAGCGCGCTCATCAGGTAGCCGCGGTGGAAGACTTCCTCGGGCAGCGCAATCGCAAAAACCTCCACCGCGACGGCGAGCACGAGGCCGAGCCCGCCGTAGTGCAGCCACTCCGCAGGCACGCGCAGACCCTCGGGCCAGAACCCGCCCGCGTGACCGCGACACAGCCGGCCGAGGAAGGCCTCGAGCCCGCCGGCCCACGGGGTGAGGCCCTCGATCCACAGCACCGGCGCCAGCACCTGCGTGTCGCCCTCGCACACGCGCGCGTAGAACCAGAAGAATCCGAGCACGAAGATCGGGAACACCACCGCGCTCGCGATCAGGAACACTCGCAGGCCCTGCCACGACCACGGCGGCACCACGCGCTCCGGCCCCACCTGGTAGCGACGCTGACGCTCGGGATCGCGACGCAGCACCCAGCCCGGCAGGAAGTAGAAGGCCGCGACCAACGCTAGGTAGCGCACGTCGACCGGCAGCGGCACCAAGCCCAGCAGGCCGTAGCCCACGTAGAGCGCCGCGGTCACCCCCAGCGCTTGGCGAGCGATCGAGCGCGCGCTCGTGGCCGCCGCGGGGGCGGAAACGGGCTCGGGCTCGGGCTCGGGCTCGGGCTCGGGCTCGCTCACGAGCCCTTCATCGCATGCGCGAGGCCAGGCGCGCCAGGCGACGACGCAGGCTCTCGAGCGTCTCGTTGAGCAGGTCGACGTGATCGAGCACCGAGGTGTCGCCGGCCACCGCCGCGACGTGCTCGCGACGCAGATCCGTGGACTCGAGCAGCCCCAGCGTGCGCAGCAGGAACTCCTCGATGTGGTGGATCGCCAGCGCGGTCTCCCGCAGATCGTCGTCCACGAACAGCAGCAGGTTCTCCACGTTCTCCACCACCCCGGAGAGCTGGGGATGCGGCACATGGGGCTGCGAGGCGCGGTCCATCAGTCGATCTCGCGCACGTGCGCGACGACCGCTGCCCCTGCGCTCGGGTCCAGCGTCCGGCACCGCACTGAGGTGGGACCCCGCCGCGTCGGAGACGGGCTCGGTCGCGCCCAGCTCGGGTCGCAGGAAGGCGGGTTGGGTCGCGGGCACGCTCATACACTGGCGATGGCACGGCACCCCGGTCGTCCGCAACTTTTCGACGAGCTTGCCTTGGACCAGGGGGGATCGTAGGGATCCTTGGGGCGAGCGGATGGTCGCGATCCCAGACGACAAGGTCCAGGAGGTGCGGGATCGGGTCGACATCGTCGATCTGGTGGGCCGCTACGTGGAGCTGCGCCGATCGGGACGCAATTACGTGGGTTTGTGCCCATTCCACCAGGAAAAGTCGCCCAGCTTCAACGTCAACCCCGCCCTCAAGGGCTACAAGTGCTTCGGGTGCGGGGCGGGCGGCGACGCGATCCGCTTCGTGATGGAGCTCGAGGGGAAGGGCTTTCTCGAGACCATTCGCAAGCTCGGTGAGCTCTATGGCGTGACGCTCCCGGCCGGCCCGAGCGGGGGCGGGCCCGACAGCAGCGAGCGCGACGAGGCCTACCTCATCATGCGCACCGCCGCCGACCTCTACCGCGCGCTGCTGCTCGAGGCGCCCGAGGGCGCGGCCGGGCGCGCCTACCTCGAGACCCGCGGCGTGTCCCCGCCGGTCGCCGAGGCGTTTCGCCTGGGCTATGCCCCCGCCCCCGCCGAGGCCGGCTGGGACCGCCTCGCGACCACGCTGCACGAGAAGGGCCTGTCGATCCCGCTCGCGCAGAAGCTCGGGCTGGTGCGCTCGAGCGACCGTCGCGGCGGCTCGGCCTACGACGCATTTCGCGGGCGCCTCATGTTTCCCGTGATCCAGCCCGGCGGTGAGGTGATCGCGTTCTCGGGCCGCGTCGTACCCCCCCACGACGAAGCCACCGACGGCTCGCCGCCGCCCAAGTACGTCAATTCGAGCGAGTCGTTCCTGTTCCACAAGGGCAAGAGCTTGTTCGGGCTGGCCGTGGCCCGCCCCGCGATCCGCGACCAGGGCCGCGCGATCCTGGTCGAAGGCAACCTCGACGTGGTCAAGCTCCACCAGCACGGCCACGCCGAGACGGTGGCCCCGCTCGGCACCGCCTTCACCGAGGATCAAGCGCGATTGCTCGCGCGCTTCACCTCGCAGGTCGTGATGTGCTTCGACGGCGACAAGGCGGGGCGCGAGGCCGCCCGCAAGACGCTCCCGCTGCTGCTCGAGCAGGACCTCGACGTGCGTCTGGTGAGCCTGCCCGACGGCGAGGACCCGGACAGCCTCGGTCCCGAGCGCTTCTCCAACCTGCTCGCCGATGCCCGCTCGGCGCTCTCGGTGGCCATGACCCGGCTCGCCGCGTGGGCCGGCGATTCACCCGATGCCCGCGCCCGCGCCCTCGATCGCGCGATGGGCCTGATCCGCAAGGTGCGTCGGCCTTCCGCGCGATCCTTCTACGCGGAGAGCGCAGCGACCCTCTTCGGCGTACCGCACGAGCGCCTGCAACGGGCGCTCCAAGAAAATCCCCAGGGGGCGTCTGGGCGCCCGGGTGCACCTGTGCAAACATCGGACCCCGCCTACGCCACGGGAGGGCCCAGGCACTCGCAGCCTCCCCTGCCCCAGGCTCAGGCCGAGCTTACGATGCTGCTCGTCGACGTCCCCCATCTCGCGACCCTGGCCGAGCGCTCTGGGGCGCTCGAGCATGTGGACGATGTGCGGCTGCGCCCGATCATCGAGGCCGTGGTCGCGAGCGCCAAAGAAGGGCGCGCGCTCACGCTACCCGAGCTCCTCGACCGGGCCGACCCCGAGGCCCAGCCGCAATTGCTCGAGCACGTGTTCGCCGGCAAGTACCGCGTGGGCGACGACGGCCCCGGGCTCCTCGCCCCCCAGACCGCGCTGCAGACCCTGCTCCACCGCTGCCAGATGGACGCGATCGACATCGAGGTCCGCCGCCGCGAGCATGAGTTCAGCGCGGCGCGAGCCACGGGCGATCTCGAGGCTCAGCGGGAGAGCCAGCTGGCGATCATCGCGCTACGCCGCGAGAAGGACGCGCTGCGCCACGCCCCTCCTCCCCTCCCCGACGTCTGACCCGTATCCTTCTGCGATCGACCCGCTCCTCGCTCCCCGCTTACCCATAGCCACCGTCCCTCGACCCGAGGCCGACAATGAACCGTAAGACCCCGACCAATCGCCCAGTGGACCGAGACAAGCTCAAGGCGCAGCTCATCGCCTTCGGCAAGAAGAAGGGGCAGATCACCAGCGAGGAGCTCGCGGGCTTGCTGCCGCCGGATCTCGTCGACCCCAAGGAGATGAGCCAGTGGGAGAAGCTGCTCGAGGCGGAGGGCGTCGAGGTGGTCTCGGCGGCCAAGGGCCGCGGGGCCTCGGCCTCGCGCAAGGCGATGCCCAAGCGCTTCGATCGCGACGGTGAAGAAGAAGAGCAATCGCGCACCAACGATCCGGTGCGCATGTACCTGCGCAAGATGGGCTCGGTCTCGCTGCTCACCCGCGAGGGCGAGGTCGAGATCGCCAAGCGCATCGAGGACGGAGAGAAGCGCACGCTCGAGCACGCGCTGCGCAGCCCGGTGGCCATCCCCTATGTGCTCGAGATGAACGAGCAGCTCAAGCGCGGGCAGCTACGCATCAAGGACATCTGCAACATCGCCAACCCGGCCGACAGCGGGCCCAGCGGTACCGCCCCCGAAGAGACCAACATCCCCATCAACCAAGAGGTCGCGCTCGAGAACCTGCACAAGCAGATGGAGCGACTGCGCCGTCACGCCAAGGAGCTCGAGCGCCTGCGCGACGAGCTGCTCGGCGTGGGCGACGACGCGCCCGCCGACGACGTCCGCCAGCGCATCGCCGCGCAGCGCGAGGAGCAGGAGCGCGGCTGCATCGAGGCCATCACCGACATGTGCCTGTCCAAGCGCCCGGTCGACGGCATCGTGGAGGAGCTCTCGCAGCTGGTGGCCCGCGTGACCCGGGCCGAGCGCGACCTTCACGAGTGCGAGCGCCGGGCCGGGATGGGCCTCGAGGAGCTGCGCGGCCTGTTCAAGGGCGTGCGCCTGTCCGAAGAAGAGGAATTCAAGCTGTGCCGACGCCTCGGCCTGCACCCCTCGGAGCTGCACGAGATCGAGGCGCGCATGCGCCTGGCCAGCAAGCGCGTGATCCAGGTCGAGCAAGAGACCCACATCCCCTCGGCGCTGCTCAAGCGGCAGCACGAAGAGCTGATGCGAGCGCGCCGCCAGGCCGAGAAGGCCAAGGCCGAGCTCGTCGAGGCCAACCTGCGCCTCGTGGTCTCGATCGCCAAGAAGTACACCAACCGCGGCTTGCAGTTCCTCGACCTGATCCAAGAGGGCAACATCGGGCTGATGAAGGCGGTCGACAAGTTCGAGTACCGCCGCGGCTACAAGTTCTCCACCTACGCCACCTGGTGGATCCGGCAGGCGATCACGCGCGCCATCGCCGATCAGGCGCGCACCATTCGCATCCCGGTGCACATGATCGAGACGATCAACAAGCTGATCCGCACCAGCCGTCACCTGGTGCAGGAGCTGGGCCGCGAGCCCACGCCCGAAGAGATCGCCGACAAGATGGAGCTGCCGCTCGACAAGGTGCGCAAGGTGCTGAAGATCGCCAAGGAGCCGATCTCGCTCGAGACCCCGATCGGCGAGGAAGAGGACAGCCACCTCGGCGACTTCATCGAGGACAAGAACACCACCTCGCCCTCCGAGGCCGTGATCAGCCTCAACCTCGCCGACCAGACCCGCCGCGTGCTGGCCACGCTCACCCCGCGCGAGGAGAAGGTGCTGCGCATGCGCTTCGGCATCGGCGAGGCCAGCGACCACACCCTCGAGGAGGTGGGCCAAGATTTCTCCGTCACGCGCGAGCGCATCCGGCAGATCGAGGCCAAGGCGCTGCGCAAGCTCCGGCATCCGAGCCGCAGCAAGCGGCTCAAGGCGTTCGTCGAGAGCTGAGCGACGAGCCCCGAGGGCGACGGTCTCGCGCCAAGAAGACCACGAGAGCGAGCAGCGGCCACCACGAGTGCGAGCCGTCGCTGCCACGCGAAGCGCATGCGCAGCCTCCCGCGCCCGCATCGGTCGCGCTTGGCGGCGGACCGCCCTCGGTCGCCGACGTGGTCGCGTGGCTGCCCGTGCTCGCCGACTCGCTGCCGGATCCATCGACGCCCCCGTCGGGGCCCGTGCCCTGGTCGCCGCCGCCGGAGGAATCGGCACTCCCCGTCGTGTCGTCGCACGGCTCGCCGTCACACCCCGGCGGCGGGGCCAGCACGATCACAAGCCGGCTCATGAACGCAGTGGTGCGGCGCCCCTGCGGATCCTCGGCCTGCACCCGCACGCGCGCGGCCTGCCCGGCCATCTCGGGCGGCAGCAGCAGCTCGATCGCGAAGCCCTCGCCGCGCACGGGCTCGCCCTGCACCGTCGACTGCCATGCTTCCTCGCCGAGCTTGGCCCACGCGAGCTCGAGCTCGGTGCCCGGCATCGCGCGCACGCAGCCCTCGATCGCGACCGACTCACCGCTGCGCACGACCTCTTCACCGTTCAGTACCGCCGCGGCCGGGCCGCTCGCCTCGACCGCGGCCTCGTCGACCACCGCCACCACGCCCGGTCGCGAGGACCAGATGCTGAACGCGGGGTCGTGGGTGAAGCCCTCGACGACCCAGGCGCCGGCCTCCACCGCGCTCGTGTCCCAGTCGACGCCCTCCGCCGCGGCGGCGAACGTGATCGGTCGGCGCTCGGCGTCGGGGGTGATGCGGGTGAAGCAGCCCGCCCACGCGGGATCGAGCTCGAGGATCGCCGCGCCCGTGACGGTGCCGAGATCGACGAGCCCCTTGGCCTCGGCCGCCGCCACGTCGGCCTCGGAGATCCACGCGGGCAGCACCCGCGCGGGGTCGAGATCGCGGCAGAACGCGAGCAGCTGGTGGGTGCGGCCGTCGGCGACCTCGTCCTTGGTCGTGTCGGTGTCCTCGAAGGGGATCGCGTAGGGCAGGTGCACCACCGGGTCGACCGAGCGATCCACGACCGTCATGCACGGCTCGCCGCTCCACTGCACGGGCGTGCGCACGCGCAGCCCATCGACGGCGGCCGCGGTCTCGGGCACCAGCAGCGCGAGCGCCAGCGCGACCGATCCCGCCCCGAGCCGCCACGCTCGCGCGCTCACGGGACGTGCCTCAGCATGAACAGGCCGCCCTGGATGTCGCTCACCCCCACGAGACCGTCGGGGAACCATGGATACGCGGTGAAGGCCCCTTCGAGGCCGGCGCTGTCGTACGCGGGGAAGGTGTCGAACCAGGCGGTCTGCGTCACCGTGCCGACCGCGACCTGCGACAGATCGAGCACGCGCATGCCCGAGGTGTAGTTGGCGAGATACGCATACTGCCCGGCGATCAACAGGTTGTGATCACTCGAGGGCACGGCGTGCTCGAACGTTCCGATGTGCAGCGGCGTGTCGAGGTCGCGCACGTCCCAGATGAACGTGCGCGTGGGGTTGCCCAGGTTGATCTCGTCGAGCTCGTCGTTGACGAGGAAGTAGCTGTGATCCTCGGTTAGCCAGCCCTGGTGCGTGTATTGCGCATTTGGATAGGGAGCGATGGAGAGCGGCTGGATCGCGGCCTTGTCGGTCACGTCGATCACCGAGATCGAGCCCGAGTAGCCATTGGCGTCGATGCAGATCTCGCGGCCCTGATGCTCCACGTCGGGGCCCGCGTACACGAGACACTGCGTGTCGTGAATGTGCTGGCCCGGCGGCGGATGACAGCCCACGAACGTCGGCGCGAGCGGAGCGGCGATGTCCATGATGTAGAGCCCCTGGTTGCACTCGCCGATCGCGACGCCGTAGGCGAAGCCCGACTCGGTATCGATGGCCAGGTTGTGCGCGCGCCCGAAGCCGGTGTGATGCGCGGTGGCAACGAAGGTGAGCGGAGGCTCGGTGACCTCGAGCAGCTGGCGCAGATCGAACACCTGCATGCCGTGCCCCTCGGCCTCGGCCACGATGAACGCATGATCGGCGTAGACCTTCGCGTCGCGCACGCCCGAGGGGCCGGCCGCCGAGGGTAGGAAGCCCAGCACCTCGGGGCAGTACGCGTGGGTGACCTCGACGAAGGCGGTCCCCACGTTGCCGGTGACGATCGCGAAGTCGCGACCCGAGTCCTCGTCGGTCCAGCCCCACATGTCCGCGGCCCAGTCGAGGCCGAGCGCGGCGACATCGAGGTGCGAGACCAGCTCGATCCCGTCACAGGCGTAGCCGCCCGCCATCCCACCCATGCACGGCTGGAGCACGGGGCCGCACGCGCACGCCTGGCCGATGCCGTCGTCATCGTCATCGAGCTGATCGGGATTGGGGATCTCCCCGCAGTTGTCGCAGGCATCCCCCACG